>JAYTUU010000135.1:0-16806 GCA_043744375.1 Rhodospirillales bacterium
GTGAATGCGGCGAGATCGCGGGGCTCACCGAAGGCCGTCCGTCCAGCCGCGAGCAGTCCGGGGTTCCAAGGGCCACTGGCCTTTGGCCGCCGGAGGCGCGCTTGCCGTCGCTGCAAACGCACGCCCTTCCGTTGGCCAACCTGCGAATCTCTGCTTAGCGTCGCGCCCTGAAGAAGGCGCGCAGCAGTTCCGCCGCCTCGGTTTCGCGCACGCCACCGATCACGTCGGGGCGATGCAGCGCGCCGGGAGCATCGAGCACGCGGGCGCCGTGCTCGATGCCGCCACCCTTCGGGTCATAGGCGCCAAAGATGATCTTGCCGACGCGGAACAGCCCGGCGGCGGCGGCGCACATCGCGCAGGGTTCGAGGGTGACGACGAGGGTGCAGCCGAGGAGGCGCGGCGAGCCGATCGCCAGCCCCGCCGCGCGCAGGGCGAGCAGTTCCGCATGGGCCGCCGCGTCATGCCGCTCCTCCGTGCGATTGCCCTCCTGGGCGAGCACGGCGCCATCAGGCCCGAGCACGACCGCGCCCACCGGCACTTCGCCGCGCGCCGCCGCCGCGCGGGCCGCGTCCATTGCCAGCTCCATGGCGCTCTCCGAGGCGGACTCTTGCCCTGCTGCCGCCATTTCGCTAGCAAACCTCCATGAACAGACCGATTATCGGCATAACGCTGGACGCCGAACAGCCCGGCGGCTGGTCGAAATACCCCTGGTATGCGCTGCGCACCAACTATGCCGGCGCCATCGCCGGCGCCGGCGGGCTGCCGGTGGCGCTGCCGCATCATCCCGAGCTCGCCGCCGCCTACCTGGACCGGCTCGACGCGCTCGTCGTCACCGGCGGCGCCTTCGACGTCGACCCGGCGATGTACGGCGACGCCGATCGCCATGGCACCGTCACGCTGAAGGAAGGCCGCACCGCCGCCGAACTCGCCCTGATCCAGGGGGCCCTCGCGCGCGACATGCCCGTACTCGGCATCTGCGGCGGCCAGCAACTACTGGCCGTGGCCCTCGGCGGCTCGCTGATCCAGCATATTCCCGACAGCATCGCCAACGCGTTGCCCCACGAACAGCCGAATCCGCGCAACGAGGCCGGTCACGCCGTCGCCGTCGTTCCCGGCACGCTGCTGCACCGCATCGTCGGCGCCACGAGCATGCAGGTGAACTCGTCGCATCACCAGGCCGTCCGCGCGCCCGGCCCGCATGCCATCGTGGACGCGACCGCGCCCGACGGGGTGATCGAAGGCATCGAGGACGACCGCTACCGCTTCTGCCTCGGCGTGCAATGGCACCCGGAATTCCTCATCGACCGCGGTGACCGACGGATTTTCGACGCCCTGATCGCCGCCTGCGGGGGGTAGCGCATGCCGGCCGGTGCGATGAAACACGCGGCGGAACACGGCACCGGGCCGCGCTAGATGGTCCATCCTCCCTCCATCGACGCCGTGCTGCGCAGCCCCGCCGGGATCGCTCTGGTGGCGCGTTTCGGCCGTACGGCCACCGTCGCCGCATTGCGCTCAGCGGCCGATGCGGCGCGCGCCGGCCCGATCGCGGCGGATGCGAAGGCCATCGCGCTGGCGGCCGGGCATGCCCTGGAAGCGGCCGAAGCGCCGTCCCTGCGGCCGGTCCTGAACCTCACCGGGACCGTGCTGCACACCAATCTCGGCCGTGCGCTGCTCGCCGAACCCGCCATCGCCGCCGCGACCGCCGCCATGCGCAGCGCCGCCACGCTGGAATACGACGTGGCCACGGGCGGGCGCGGCGAGCGCGACGACCACATCCGCGCCCTGCTCTGCACGCTCACCGGCGCCGAGGACGCCATCGCCGTCAACAACAACGCCGCCGCCGTGCTGCTGGCGCTGGCCACCCTGGCCGCCGGGCGCGAGACCATCGTCTCGCGCGGCGAGTTGATCGAGATCGGCGGCGCCTTCCGCATGCCGGCCATCATGCAATCCGCCGGCACGCGCCTCGTCGAAGTCGGCACCACCAACCGCACCCACGCGCGCGACTACGCCGACGCCATCGGGGCGGACACCGCGCTGCTGATGAAGGTCCATACCTCGAACTACCGCATCGAAGGCTTCACCCACGAAGTCGCGCCGCGCGATCTCGCTGCCATTGCCCACGCCGCCAACCTCCCGTTGCTCGACGACCTCGGCTCCGGCACGCTGATCGACCTCACCCGCCATGGCCTGCCGCGCGAGCGCACGGTGGCCGACGCCATCCGCGACGGCGCGGACCTCGTCACCTTCTCCGGCGACAAGCTGCTCGGCGGCCCGCAGGCTGGCTTCATCGTCGGCCGGCGCGACCTGGTGGCACGATGCGCCAAGCACCCGCTAAAACGCGCGTTGCGGCTCGACAAGATCCGCCTGGCCGCGCTCGAAGCCACGCTCAAACTCTATCGCGACCCCGACCGCCTGGCCCAGACCTTGCCCAGTTTGCGCCTGCTCACCCGCGCCGCGGCGGATATCCGCGCCATGGCCGAAACCCTCCGTCCCGCCGTCGCCGCATGGGCCGGGGCGGAGTGGCGCGTGGACGTCGTGGACTGCCACAGCCAGATCGGCTCCGGCGCGCTGCCCGTCGAAACGCTCCCCAGCGCCGGGCTGTCGTTCAGCCCCGTCGGCCGTCCATCCGGCAGCGCGCTCATGGCACTCGCCGCCCGGCTGCGCGCACTCTCCCCGCCGGTCATCGGCACCACCCGGGACGGCGCTGTCCGCCTCGATCTGCGCTGCCTCGAAGACCCCGCGCCTCTGCTAGCGGCAATGCAATGATTATCGGCACGGCGGGGCATATCGACCACGGCAAGTCCGCCCTCGTCCGCGCCATCACCGGCACCGACCCCGATCGGCTCAAGGAGGAGAAGGCGCGCGGCATCACCATCGATCTCGGCTTCGCGACGTGGCCGCAGCCGGATGGCCGCGTCATCGGCTTCGTCGACGTGCCCGGCCATGAGCGCTTCGTCCACACCATGCTCGCCGGCGCGCACGGCATCGACGCGCTGCTGCTGGTGATCGCCGCCGATGACGGGGTGATGCCGCAAACCCGCGAACACCTCGCCATCGTCGCCCTGCTCGGCCTGACGGAAGCCGTCGTGGCGCTGACCAAGACCGACCTGGTCGATGCCGCCCGCATTGCCGAAGTGGCCGCCGACATCCGCACTTTGCTCGCCGAGACGCCGTTCCGCGACGCTCCGGTTGTGCCGGTATCGAGCATCACCGGCGCGGGCATGTCCGATCTCATGGCGCTGCTGGCCCTGCTCCCCGCCCGCACGCGCGCCGATAACCGACGTTTCCGCCTCGCCGTCGATCGCAGCTTCTCCATCGCCGGCGCCGGCACGGTGGTCACCGGCACGATCCTCTCGGGCAGCGTGCGGGCCGGCGACCATGTGCTGATCTCACCCACCGGCCTCGAAGCCCGCGTGCGCGGCCTGCATGTTCACAACCGCAGCGCCGAGGCCGCCACCGCCGGCGACCGCTGCGCCCTGAACCTCGCCGGTCCCGCCATCGCCAAGGACGCCATCAACCGCGGCGACGTGGTGCTCGACCCGGCATTGCACGCGCCGACGCGGCGGCTCGACGCGCGGATCACAGTCCTGGCCGAGGCGACCAAGGGCATCGGCGTGTGGATGCCCGTCCGCGTCCATCTCGGCGCCGCCGAGATCATGGGCCGCGCCGTGCCGCTCGAAAAAAGCGGCGCGCGGCTTGGCGCCGGCGCGACGGGCTTCGTCCAGATCGTCCTGGAGGCGCCCCTCGCCGCCACCGCCGGCGACCGCCTGGTGCTGCGCGACATCAGTGCCAGCCGCACCATCGGCGGCGGCCTGGTGGTCGACGTGCACGCCCCCGAACGGCGACGGCGCACGCCCGAACGGCTGGCCGCTCTCGCTGCCTGCGACGTGCCGGGCGGGCCGGACCTGCTGCGCGCCCGCGCCGCCTGCTCGCCCTGGGCGATCGATTTGCCCGGCTTCGCCCGCGACCACGCGCTCGCCGATGCCGCGCCGATGATCGCCGCGGCCGGGCTGGTCGCTATCGGCCCCACACTCGGCCTCGCCGCCGCCATCCGGGACGACCTGAAACAGCAGATCGGCGCCCGGCTCGACGCCCATCACGCCGCCAATCCCGACCAGCAGGGCCTCCCCACCGACACGCTGCGCCGCGCGCTGACGCCGATGCTCGCCATGCCCGCCTTCCGTGCCCTGCTGCTGGCGTTGCAGCAGGACGGCGAGGTGACGCTGCAAGGCGCCTGGCTCCGCCGCCCCGGCCACGCCGCCCGCCTCGCCCCCGCGGATGAGGCGTTGTGGCAGAAGATCGCACCCGAACTGGCCGGTGCCGCCCGCTTCCGCCCGCCCCGTGTCCGTGATTTCGCCACCGCGTTCGGCGCCGATGAGCGCCGCGTGCGCACCATCCTGAAAGCCGTCGCCCGGCGCGGCGAGGTAGACGAGGTGGCGCTGGACCACTTCTTCCTGCGCGGCACCGTCGCCGAGATGGCCGGCTTCGTCGCCGAACTCGGCGCGGGGCGCGAAGTGTCAGCCGCCGAATTCCGCGACAAGCTCGGCGAAGGCGAGCACAATGCCGGCCGCAAGGTGGCGATCCAGGTGCTCGAATTCTTCGACCGCCACGGCATCACCATCCGCCGTGGCGACACGCGGCGGATCGATGCGCGCCGCGTGCGGATGTTCGCCCCGATCGGGGCAGACGGCGATGGAAGGGAAGCGTCCCCGGTGGGGCGGCCGGACTTCAAATCCGGAGGGGGCCGTCAGCCGGTCCCGGGTGGGTTCGACTCCCATTCCCTTCCGCCAAGTTCATGGAAGCCCGGTTAGTCAGGCAGGCGGCTCCTTGATTTTCCTTTATATTTTCCCCCGGTTGCATCCCGCCGCCAACGCGCCGATTCTATGACCACACCCGACAAAGGCTCGAACGATGGACGAGGATTTCCGCAAGGCGGCACTCGACTACCACCGCCTCCCGCGGCCCGGGAAGCTTGCCATCGAGCCGACCAAGCGGATGGCGACGCAGCGTGATCTGTCGTTGGCGTACTCGCCCGGCGTCGCGGCGGCGTGCGAGGAGATCGTGGCCAATCCCGATGCCGCCTATGAGTACACCGCCCGCGGCAACCTGGTCGGCGTGATTTCGAACGGCACGGCGGTGCTCGGCCTCGGCAACATCGGCGCGCTCGCCGGCAAGCCGGTGATGGAGGGCAAGGCCGTCCTGTTCAAGAAGTTCGCCGGCATCGACGTGTTCGACATCGAGGTGGACGAGCAGGACCCGGAGAAGTTCTGCGCCGTGGTGGCGGCCCTGGAGCCGACCTTCGGGGCGATCAATCTGGAGGACATCAAGGCGCCCGAATGTTTCTTCATCGAGGAGACCTTGCGCGCGCGGATGAGCATTCCCGTGTTTCATGACGACCAGCACGGCACCGCCATCACGGTCGCCGCCGCGGTGCGCAACGGCCTGGAGTTGCAGGGCAAGCGGCTGGCGGATGTGAAGCTGGTGACGTCCGGCGCCGGTGCCGCTGCGATGGCCTGTGTCGATCTGCTGGTGGCGATGGGGCTGCGGCGCGAGAACGTATTCCTGACCGACATCAAGGGCGTCGTGCATGCCGGCCGCGAGGGGCTGGACGCGCGGATGGGCCGCTATGCGCAGGACATTGCGGCGCGGACGCTGGAGGAGGTGCTCGATGGTGCGGACGTGTTCATGGGCCTGTCCGCGCCGCGCGTGCTGAAGGCGGAGTGGCTGCACCGGTTCGCGCCCCGGCCGCTGATCCTGGCGCTGGCCAACCCCGACCCGGAAATCCTCCCCGAAGCGGTGCGCGCGGCGCGGCCGGACGCGATCGTGGCGACCGGGCGCAGCGATTATCCGAACCAGTGCAACAACGTGCTGTGCTTCCCGTTCATCTTCCGCGGCGCGCTGGATGTCGGTGCGACCACCATCAACGAGGCGATGAAGCTGGCGGCCGTGGAAGCGATCGCGGAACTGGCGCGCGTCGAAGCGTCCGAGGTGGTGGCGGCGGCGTATGGCGGCACGGCGCCGGTGTTCGGGCCAGAATATATCATTCCCAAGCCATTCGATCCGCGGCTGATCCTGCAGATCGCCCCCGCCGTCGCACGGGCCGCGATGGAGAGCGGCGTGGCGCGCCGCCCGATCGCCGATTTTGCCGCCTACCGCACCGAACTGGAGCGCTTCGTGTTCCGTTCGGGGCAACTGATGCGCCCGGTCTTCGAGGCGGCGAAGGCGGCGCCGGCGCGCATCGTCTATGCCGAGGGCGAGGATGAACGGGTGCTCCGCGCCGCGCAGTCGCTGGTGGACGACAACATCGCCCAGCCGATCCTGCTCGGCCGCCGCGCGGTGATCGAGCGGATGGTGCGCGAGATGGGGCTGCGCATGAACCTCGACGAGAGCGTGCGCATTCTCGATCCGTCGATCGACGAGGCGGTGTTCGGGCCGTTGATCCCGACCTATCAGCGCCAGGTGAGCCGACGCGGCGTGCCCCCCGAGGCGGCGGCGCGGCGGGTGCGCACGCGCAACAGCGTCGCCGCCGCCCTGCTGCTCGACGCCGGCCTCGCCGACGCCGCGATCTGCGGCGGCAGCGGCGATTGGTGGCGGCAGATGCTGTATGTGATGCCGATCATTCCCAAACGGGCGAATGTCTCGCGCATCTACGCGCTGTCCTGTCTGATTCTGGCCACTGGTGCGTTGTTCATCTGCGATACCTACATGAACGTCGAACCCACGGCGGAGGAGGTGAGCGAGATGACATTGCTGGCGGCCGAGGCGGTGCGCGGTTTCGGCCTGGTGCCGAAAGCGGCACTGCTGTCGCATTCCAGTTTCGGTGCCTCGAATTCGCCCTCGGCGCGCAAGATGCGGGCGGCGCTCGGGCTGATCCGCGCGCGTGCGCCGGAGCTTGAGATCGACGGCGAGATGCATGCCGACGCCGCCTTGGTCGAAAGCATCCGCGGCCGCGCGGTGGCCGGGAGTTCGCTGACCGGCACGGCCAATCTGCTGATCATGCCGACGCTGGATGCCGCCAATATCGCGTTCAACCTGCTGAAGGCGGCCGCCGACGGCCTGCCGGTCGGTCCGCTGCTGCTGGGGATGTCCAAGCCGATCCACGTCGTCGTGCCGAGTGTGACCGCGCGGGGCATCCTGAATGTGAGCGCGGTGGCGGCGCGCGAGGCGCATGCGTTACGTGAACTCCGCGCATGTTCGGCCTGATCCTCGGCTTCGCCTGCCTGCTCGTGCTGATGGGCGCGCTCGGAATGTTCACCCGCGCGCAGGTGAACACCGTGAAGTCGCTGGGCATCTGGGTGGTCGCGATCGGCGGCCTGCTGCTGGCGGCCCTGCTGCTGTTCACCGGGCGCGGCGCGACAGCGCTATGGGCGCTGGTGATGCTCGGCCCGCTGGTATGGAGCTGGGTCGGCCAGTCCCGCCCGACGCTGATGGGCGGCAAAGCCGCGCCATCGGGGCCGATGGGGCGGGCGGAGGCGTACGAGGTGCTCGGCCTCAAACCCGGCGCGAGCGAGGCCGATATCCGCGCCGCGCATCGCCGGCTGATGCAGGGCGCGCATCCGGACAAGGGCGGCTCGGACTGGCTGGCCGCCCGCATCAACCAGGCGCGCGACGTGTTGCTCGGGTGAGCCGGACTGCTCGCGTAAGGCGGCATGACGGATTGGTGATTTCTTGACGCTTCCGCGGCTTCACTGCGGTTTGCCACAATTCAGCCCGGCTCGCATGGTTTCAGTCAGCCCAACATCAGCCCAACATCAGAACGAGGACCCCTCCCCGTGATCAAGCCGCTCCGCAAGGCCGTACTCCCCGTCGCCGGTCTCGGCACCCGCTTCCTGCCGGCGACCAAGGCCATGGCCAAGGAAATGCTGCCGGTGGTCGACAAGCCACTGATCCAATACGCGGTCGAGGAGGCGCGCGCCTCCGGTATCCAGCAATTCTGCCTGATCACCGGGCGCGGCAAGACCGCGATCGTCGAGCATTTCGACATCGCCTACGAGCTCGAAGCCACGCTGCGGGCGCGCCACAAGGACACCGAGCTGAAAATGCTGCGCGAGGCGCAGTTGCCACCCGGCGCGATGGTCACGGTGCGCCAGCAGGAGCCGCTCGGGCTCGGCCACGCCATCTGGTGCGCCCGCGCCTTCGTCGGCGACGACCCCTTCGCCATCCTGCTGCCGGACGATCTCGTGCTGTCGGAAACGCCGTGCACGCAGCAACTCGCCAACGCCTATTACGAAACCGGCGGCTGCGTCGTCGCCGTCACCGAGGTGCCGCATGACCAGACCAACCGCTACGGCATTCTGGATATCGGCAAGGATGATGGTCGTCTGGTCGAGGTGAAGGGCCTGGTCGAGAAGCCGAAGCCGGAGGATGCGCCGTCGAATTTGTCGATCATCGGCCGCTACGTTCTGGTGCCCGAGGTGATGCAGTATCTCGGTATGCTCGAACGCGGCGCGGGCAACGAGGTGCAGTTGACCGACGCGATGGCCAAGCTGATCGGGCGGGTGCCATTCCACGGCCTGCGCTACGAAGGCCGGCGCTTCGATTGCGGCGACAAGATCGGCTTCCTCGAAGCCCAGATCGCCTTCGCGCTGAAGCGGCCGGACATGGCGCCGGCGGTCAAGGCTTTCCTCAAGAACTACGTCTGACATACAGGATTTCCGATGTCGTTCACTCATGATTTCAACCCGACCGTGCTGCGCGAATACGACATCCGCGGCATCGTCGGCACCACGCTGCATGCCGCCGACGCCTTCGCGATCGGGCGTTGTTTCGGCACCATCGTGGCGCGCACCGGCAGCGCGACGGTGGCGGTGGGCTATGATGGCCGGCTATCCTCGCCAGCGCTGGAGACGGCGCTGGTCGCTGGGCTGCGGGCGAGCGGGATGGAGGTTGTGCGCATCGGGCGCGGGCCGACGCCGATGCTGTATTATGCCGCGACCGTGCTGAAAATGGGCGGCGCGGTGATGCTGACCGGGAGCCATAATCCGCCCGACTATAACGGCTTCAAGATGATGCTCGCCGGCAAGCCGTTCTTCGGCACGCAGATCCTCGATATCGGCCGCATGGCCGCCGCCGGCGACGTGGTGGCCGAGGCGGCAGGGTCGGAGCGTTCCATCGACATCTCCGACGAGTACATCGCCCGCGTGGCGAAGGACTGGGACGGCGGAACCCGCGCGCTGAACATCGTCTGGGACAACGGCAACGGCGCTGCCGGCGACGTGCTGGAGCGCCTGGTGGCGAAGCTGCCGGGCAAGCACACGCTGCTGTTCCAGGAAATCGACGGCAATTTCCCGAACCATCACCCCGACCCGACGGTGCCGAAGAACCTGGAGGCGCTGGTCGCCGAGGTCGCGGCACGCGGCGCCGATCTCGGCATCGCTTTCGACGGTGATGCCGACCGCATCGGCGTGGTCGACGATACCGGCGTGATGATGTTCGGCGACCAGCTGCTGGTCGTGCTCGCGCGCGACGTCCTGAAATCGCATCCGGGTGCGACGGTCATCGCCGACGTGAAGGCCAGCCAGGTGCTGTTCGACGAGATCGCCAAGGCCGGCGGCAACCCACTGATGTGGAAAACCGGGCACAGCCTGATCAAGGCGAAAATGGCCGAAATGGCCTGCCCGCTGGCCGGCGAGATGTCCGGCCATATCTTCTTCGCCGACAAATGGTATGGCTTCGACGACGCGCTCTACGCCGCCGTCCGCCTGCTCGGCATCCTCGCGCGCGGCGGCGAGAAACTCTCGGCCATCCGGCTCGCGCTGCCGCAGGTGATCAACACGCCCGAACTGCGCTTCAACTGCGACGACGTGCGCAAATTCGCCGTCGTCAGCGAAGTGGCCGATCGGCTGCGGGCGGCGGGTGCGCGGATGAGCGATGCCGACGGCGTGCGGGTGAACACCGAGGATGGCTGGTGGCTGCTGCGGGCGTCCAATACCCAGGCCGTTCTGGTGGCGCGTGCGGAGGCGTCGAGCGAGGCGGGGTTGGAACGGCTGAAAGCGGCGCTGGTCACGCAGCTCGCGGCTTCCGGTCTGGAAGCGCCGGATTTCTCGGGGGCCAACGCCGGGCACTAAAACGGATGAAAGTTTTTTGGTTCTTTTTTTCAAAAAAGAACAGCGCTTCTTTTTGAAAAAAGAAGCAAAAACTTTTTATCCCCCAGGTGTCTCCCTGCGGCGCGTCTGCGACCAGCCGAGGGCGAGGCCGGAGACGATGATGACCCCTGCGCCCAGCCAGGTGAGCGCGTCCGGCAGGTCGTCGAAGAACAGGAAGCCGATCAGCACCGAGCCGATCAGCTGGAAATGCTGGAACGGGGTGACGATGTTCGCCGGCGCGTTCAGCAGTGCCCGCGCCACGCAGTAGTGGCCGAGTGCGCCGAGCACGCCCATGCCGCAGAACAGGCTCAGATGCAGCCAGTTGGACGGGGTCTTCCACACGAACGGCAACACCAGCAGCATCACGAAGGCACCGACGAATGAACTGTAGATGGTCGAGGTTTCCGGCGCGTCGATCGAGGAAATGCGCCGTGTGAGGATCTGGTAGATCGCGTAGCAGGTGGCACTGCCGACCACGAACAACGAGGCCCAATGGAACAGCGCGCTGCCGGGGCGGATGACAATGACCACACCAACGAAGCCCACGGCGAGCGCGAGCGCGCGCAGTTTCGTCGTCCGCTCGCCCAGCATCGGCCAGGCAAGCAGGGCAACCAGCAGCGGCGCGGTCATGCTGATCGAGGCGGCCTGGGCGATCGGGATGAAGGTGATGGCGAAGAAGAAGCAGAGGTTCGACAGGAACAGCATCATCGAGCGGATCGCCTGCACGCCCGGCCGCCGCGTGCGCAACAAGCCGAGGCCATGCCGCGGCAGGAAGACGGCGAGCATGAACACCACATGGCCGAAGGCGCGCGCCCAGGAGACCTGCAGCGTGCTGTATTCCGCCCCGAGAACCTTCGCGAAACCGTTCATGATCGGGAACACAACGCCCGATCCGCACATGAAGATGATGCCGACGAGCAGGTGGCGGTCGAAATGGCGCAGCACGCTCATGGCCGCGGCGCCGCGGCGCGCTGCAGCCGATCGACAATGGCGAGGCCGAGGCCATGGGCGGGGATCGGCATCACGGCAATGCCCCGCGCGCCCATCGTGTCGAGTGCGCGCAGGCCGTCGAACAGGCGTGCTGCGGCTTCGGTGAGGTTGCGGGTGGCACTGAGCTGGTAGCAAGTGGCGGCGCCGGGCAATGGCGGGCCAAACGCCAGCAGCGCCTCGCCGGGGGCGATGTCGGTGGCATCCAGGCGAACCGGCGCGGCCGGGGCGTAGTGCGAGACGAGCAGACCGGGCGAGCGCAACCCGCGCGATGCTTCGGCCTGGGCCGGCGTCACCCCGCGCATGACCGGCCCCACCACCGCCTCGATCGCCTCGCGGGTCAGCCCGCCCGGGCGAAGCAGGAACGGGCGCGCCCCAGTGAGGTCGAGCACCGTCGATTCCACGCCGACCGCACATGGCCCGCTGTCGAGCACGGCGGCGATGCGACCGCCGAGGCCGTCCAATACGTGGCTCGCCGTGGTCGGGCTGACCTGTCCCGAGCGATTGGCCGACGGTGCCGCGACAGGGCGGGCGGTGGCGCGCAGCAGGGCCAGCGCGGTGGGTTGATCGGGCACGCGGACGGCCAGCGTGTCGAGCCCGGCACCGGCCAGCAGCGCGACGCGGCACGTGCCACGACGCGGCAGAACGAGGCTGAGCGGGCCTGGCCAGAACGCCGCCGCGAGCGCGCGGGCGGCCTTGTTCGGCACCACATCGGCAAAGGCGGCCTCGGCGTCCGGGTAGTGACAGATCAGCGGATTGAAATGCGGCCGGCCCTTGGCATCGAATATGGCGGCAACGGCGCGCGGGTCGGTCGCGTCCGCGCCGAGGCCATAGACGGTCTCGGTGCCGAAAGCGACCAGCGCACCCTCACGCAGCAGGTCCGCCGCACGGGCAATCCCGGCGGCGGTATCAGGCAGCGTTTCCGTCACGGCTTCCCGGTGCAGATGAACCCCGGATTCTCCCAGCCCGACTTGCCGTAGCGGAACGGCTCCCCCGTGCCGGCGACGACGACGCTGCCGCCGGCGGCTTCCACCACCGCCTGCGCCGCCGCGGTGTCCCACTCCATGGTGCGACCGAAGCGCGGATAGAGGTCGGCGAGGCCCTCGGCGACGCGGCAGAACTTCAACGCCGAGCCGATGTTCAGCAGCGAGGCGATCTTGCGCCCGGCGAGGTAGGGCGCCAGGCGCGGATCATCCGCGTCATGACGCGAGGCGACGACGGCGAGCCCGGCCTCGGGCACCGTGCGGGCGGAAATCGCCTCCTGACCGGCGGCACTGCGCTTCCACGCGCCGACGCCGAGGATGCCGCCATAGACGATGCCCCGCGCCGGTTCGCCAACCGCGCCGATGACCGCGCGGCCGTTGCGCACCAGGCCGATGCACACCGCGAACTCGTCGCGTCCGGCGGCGAATTCCCGCGTGCCGTCAAGCGGATCGACCACCCAGAACTCGGCGGCATGGTCCGGCACATGGCCGGCGGCGATCTCCTCCTCGGCGACCACCGGGATGCCCGGCGTGGCGGCGCGCAGGGCGGTGAGGATCAGCGCCTCGGCGGCGTGGTCGGCCTCGGTCACCGGCGAGGCGTCGGATTTGCGTTGCGTGTCGAAACCGCGGGCACGGACTTCGAGGATTTTCGCTCCGGCCTGCTGCGCGAGGTCGAAGGCGAGGTCGAGAAGGGACATGTCGTTCATGGTTTTTCTCATACGCCTGTGCTCGGTTATGGCCAACTGCGATACCGCTGCTACAGTCATGCCCTCAACGTTCCCTTACCGCGGAGCCTCACCATGTTGGATATCGCCGTCGCCAAGCCGGGCCTGCCTAAATCCGGCGCCCTCGTGCTGCTGCTCGAAGAGGGCACCGGCCCGACCGCGGCGCTGCTGAAGGAGGCCGACGATGCCACCGGCGGCGCAATCAGCCGCGCGCTGGCGGTGGCGGAGTTCAAGGGCAAGAAGGGCCAGAGCGTCACCATCCTGGCACCCGGCGCCGGGCTGTCGCGGGTGATCGCCATCGGCCTCGGCAAGCTCGCCGATCTGTCGCCGACCGGTGCCGAGGCAGCCGGCGGGGCGGCGACGGCAGCCCTCGCCAAGGAACCCGCCGCCGCCGTCTCCACCGCCGGATTGACGCCGATGCAGGCAGCCCTGGTCGGCATGGGTGCGGCGCTGCGGGCCTATCGGTTCGATCGCTACCGCACCAAGGAGAAGGCCGAGGACAAGCCGAAGCTCGCGAAACTCACGCTGCTCACCGCCGACGGCGCAAAAGTGAAATCCGCCTGGGAGCGCCAGCGCGCCATCGCCGAGGGCGTGTTCCTGACCCGCGATCTCGTCAGCGAGCCGCCGAACGTGCTGCACCCCGTCGAGATGGCCAAGCGCTGCCAGGAACTCACGAAGCTCGGCCTCAAGGTGGAAACCCTCGGCCCACGCGAGATGAACCGCCTCGGCTTCGGCGCGCTGATGGGCGTGGCGCAAGGCAGCATCAACGAGCCGCGCATGGTCATCATGACCTGGAACGGCGCCCCCGCCGCGCGCAAGAAGGCCAAGCCGCTGTGCTTCGTCGGCAAGGGCGTCACCTTCGACACCGGCGGCATCAGCCTCAAGCCCGCCGGCGGGATGGAGGACATGAAATTCGACATGGCCGGCGCCGGCACGGTGATCGGCCTGATGGCGGCGCTCGCGGGACGCAAGGCCAAGGTGGACGCGATCGGCCTAGTCGGGCTGGTCGAGAACATGCCGGGCCACAACGCCCAACGGCCCGGCGACGTGGTGAAAACCTATTCCGGCCAGACCGTCGAGGTCATCAACACCGACGCCGAAGGCCGGCTCGTGCTGGCCGACGTGCTCTGGTACTGCCAGGAAAAATACGACCCGCGCTTCATGATCGACCTGGCCACGCTAACCGGCGCGATGGTGATCACCCTCGGCCACGAGATCGCCGGCTTCTTCTCCAATGACGACGAGTTGTCCACGCAACTCGCCGCCGCCGGCAAGGCCAGCGGAGACGCGGTGTGGCGGATGCCGCTCGGCGAGGCGTACGACAAGCAGATCAAGTCTGACATCGCCGACATGAAGAACATCGGCGGCCGTCCGGGCGGCGCGATCACGGCCGCGCAGTTCATCCAGCGTTTCGTCAACGGCAAGACCTGGGCGCATCTGGACATCGCCGGCACCGCCTGGAGCACCAAGGACAGCGCGACTATTCCGAAGGGTGCCACCGCCTACGGCGTGCGGCTGCTCGACCAGCTTGTGGCGGACCACTACGAGGGCTAGGGTGCGCCAGAGGCGCAACGGCTAGTCGCGCGCCAGAGGCGCCACGGGGATGACTGAAATCGGCTTCTATCACCTCACCCGCTCCGGCGCGGATGAGGCGCTGCCCAAGCTGCTCGGCCGCACGCTCGCGGCCGGCCAGCGCGCGGTGGTGCGCTGCGCCACCCCCGAGCATGTCGCCGCCCTCGATACCGCGCTATGGCTCGTCGCCGATCCCGACTGGCTGCCACATGGCTCGGCCGAATCGGGCCACGCCGACCTCCAGCCAATCTGGCTGACGACCGCGGACGAGGCGCCCAACGGCGCGCGCTTCCTGTTCTTGATCGACGGCGCCGACAGCGGCTCCCTCGCCCGCTTCGATCGGGTGTTCGACCTGTTCGACGGCCGCGACGAGCAGGCCGTCGCCGCCGCGCGGGCCCGCTGGAAAGCTGCCAAGACTGCCGGCCATACCCTCGCCTACTGGCAGCAAACGCCACGCGGCTGGGAAAAGAAGGCCTGAATTAAAACGGATAAAAAGTTTTTGCTTCTTTTTTCAAAAAGAAGCGCTGTTCTTTTTTGAAAAAAAGAACCAAAAAACTTTTATCCGTTCAAGGGATTCGCATCATGGCTATCGCCGAGCGCATTATTTTCCAGCCCTACATCCAGGGCAAGCGCGGCGGGCTCAAGCCGGGCGTGGCGGTGCCGTGCCGCAACGCCGAGGAGGCCACGCGGCGCGCCGAGAAGGCGATGGCCGGCGGGCGCATCGCTGGCGGCCACATCGTGCGCATCCTCGCCGACGAGGAGGCCGGCGACTACGGCGAGCCGCAATATCTCGGCATCTACGGCCGGGTGCCTGACGTAGGCTGAGCGGTCACCCCCGCCAGGAAGCAATGTCCTCCAGCGGATAGATCGGCCGCGGCACCCGCCGCCAGGGCAGGCCGACCACGTCCGACTGACCAGGCCCGCGCGTGTCGCAGCGGATCACCCGCGAGGAGATCGGCGCGAAAAACTGGAAGTTCGACGCGGTCTTGAGCACCGCCATCTTGAAGTCCGCCGGCTCGATGCCGAACGCGCGATACACGTCGGGCACGTTGCCGGCCGCCCCCGTCCGCTCGCTGATCAGCAACGTGACGGGACCCGTCTCGAAGATCACCGTCCGCCCCTGGTCGAACTCCGGCTGCTGGAACACCGCGACCTTGACGTGCCCGCCGGCGATCTTGCGCACGACGCCGGTGATCTCAAGGGGGGTAAAAAACGGCGTCGAATGCCCGCCAACAGCCAGCGTCACCGTCGCCCCCTCCCCGGCCGCGACCAGCCGCGCCACCGTCGCCGGCTCGATCAGCGGGATCAGCGCGCGGCCCTTGATGCCAAGGCGCAGGATCGCCTCCAGGATCAGGTTGCTGTCCCCCGCCGTGCCACCGAACACGGTATCCCCCGTGTCGCTCAACACCACCACGCCCTTCGCCGCCGCATCCGCCATGCGCACCGCCTCATCGACGGGCACGGCGGTCTGGACCATGAAATCCGCGCGCATCGACCACGCCAGATCGGCCGACGCCTCGGCGAGACGCTCGGCCAGCGCCCGGTCGTTGTCGGTCACCACCACCGTCGCCCAGCCGCCCTGCGCGACATCCATCCAGGGCTGCATCGGGCACGGCGCGACATGCAGCACCTTCGGATCGGCCTCCATCGCGCGCGCCTGGTCGAACCAGATCTTCATCGGCCCGGCCGCAGTCAGATACTGCTCCTGATGGGTGACCAGACGCAGCTTGCGCCAGGCGATCACCGGCTTCACCTCGCCGCGGAGAATGCGCACCAGCAGCGCCCCGGCCACCCGCCCGGTATCCGTTACGTCATGCGGTTGGGTGCGATGGCCGACGATGGCGGTGCTCAGCGCCACCATCTGCGTGGTCACATTGGCATGGTGGTCGAGCGAAACGACGATCGGCACGTCCGGCCCCAGAATGCCCCGGCAAATCGCCAACTGCGCACCCTCGACATCATCGACCCCCTCCGCCGCACAGGCGCCATGCATATGGAACGCCAGCGCGTCAATCCGCCCGGCATTGCGCAGCCCGGTGCCGATCCGCTCCTCGAAAAACAGCCGCGCCTCGGTGCTGATCCGCCCACCGGCCATCGCCCAGGCGGAAATGATCGGAATCCACTCCACATCCAACCCAGCCGCGGCCACCGCATCGACGCAGCCGCCAACCTGGCCCACATGACGCATCCGCTCCAGAATTTCCGGCCCCTCGGTGATGCCGAACGCGGCGAAATCAGCCAGCGTAGTGGGCACCGGATTGAAGTCGTTCGTCTCCTGGCCAATGTGAATGATCGCGACGCGCATTGGATTTTTCCTCGTTCCCGGAAGCGAAACGGTATCACCGGGCGAAGGGAACGACAAGCGACGCAAGCCCGCGACTGCTCGCGGCTAGAGGCATCAGCCTTCGGCCCTTTGCGCTAACATAAGGAAGGCGAGGGCTCTGCCCTCGACCC
>JAYTUU010000136.1:0-16431 GCA_043744375.1 Rhodospirillales bacterium
TCACTCAAAATGACGGGATGGCGTCGCCGCCGTCTGCGCTCACCCATGGGCATTGTCCGGCCAGTGAACACGTCACTATGAACGACACGAAGCACTAGCGCCTCTTTCTCGCGCATGATGATGGGCACGGAGGTGCCGGTTTTGCCGACTCCGGTCTCGACCTGAGCGGGGACTAGGAAGCGAGCCCAACAAGCACGCAACACTGCAAGCGTATCGTGCAATCTATGGGGCAATCTATGGGCAATCCGAATCGCGCTCTCGCGCTACCAGCCGTTCACCCGCGGCCAGATGGCGACCACTGTGTCGTCGCCATCGACAACGAAGTAGCGATCATGCGCAGCGGCGGTCATGCAGACATGGTTGGGGGCGATGCGCAGCTTGTCGCCAATTCGCAGATCGGGGGCTGGGTGGGTTGGGTCCAGGTCGATCACGCCGTGTTCCTGGTTGGCGCGTTTGACCAGCGCATGGCCGAAGCTGCGTTGGCCGGCGAGGTCGAGCACCAGGCCGAAGCCGAAATCCTCAGGGGCACTCTCGGTGCTCCGGTCCTTCGATAGCGCGATGCCGCCGGCATCCACCAGCAGGCGCCGCTCCGCTTGGCGCAGGCCGATGACGCTGGTGAGGACGGTGACCGCGAGATCGTCAGGACCATTCGTGCCTATCTGCATCTGAAACAGATCGCCGAACATGTAGACACCGGCGCGGACTTCGGTGATGCCGTCGAGCGAAATTGCATGCAATGCGGTTGGTGAGCTGCCGATCGAGACGATCTTGCAGGCGAATCCGGCCACCCGCAGCCGCGCCGCCGCGCGCACGCCGCCGGTCCGTTCGGCCTCGGCGATGGCTTGCATGTCAGCAATGGAACGGCCGGAGTAGCTGTGCCCGGCATGGGTCATGATGCCTGCAAAGGCGCGGCCAAGCCGGGCCGCGATCTCCGGCAATGCAGGGCTTGCCGGATCGATGCCGCCGCGTGCCTCGCCGCAATCGACCTCGATCAGCGCACTGAGCCCGCCGGGATGGGCGGCAATCGCCGACGTAACATCGATGTCGTCGGTAATCACCTTCACATCGGCACCGGCGGCGTTCAGCTTGGCGATCTGGTCGAGCTTCTGCGGCGTGATGCCGACGGCGTAAAGCAGGTCGGTGATGCCGTGGCCGACGAAATACTCGGCCTCGGCCAGGGTGGAGACTGTGATGCCCTGGGTGCGCGCGCCGGATGTGGCGAGCGCGAGGCGGGCGACATCCATGGATTTCGCGGTCTTCATGTGTGGCCGCAGCGCGACGTCGTGGCGCCCGACCGCCTGCGCCATCGCGTCAAGATTGCGTTGCAGGATCGCGCGATCGAGGACCAGGCACGGAGTCGGCAGATCGGCCAGCTTCATGTCGGGCTCCATGTCACATGCGCATCGAGCGGGATGACCGGGCGCGGCAGATGGCGCCAGGCGAAATGCTCCAGCATCGGTGATGTCAGGCCGGGCGCGTCGACCTCGATCACCTGGTCATGGGCGAAGAACTCGTCGAAGCCGCCGCGGAAATGGCCGCGCGATTTGACGTGGACGACGCGGGCCTTGCCGATATCGAGGCCGAACGCCTCGAAGAAGGCGGGGTCGGCGCATTGCACGCGTTGCGAGACGACGACGACCTGGATGCCGCCGAGATCGATGACGGCCGATGGACCAAGATCCACCGTGCTGCCGGCGAAGATGCCGCGTCGGCAGTGCACCGGCCCCGGATGCAGCCGGCGGACATGCGCCACGGCGTGGAACGGTTTGGAAAAGTCAGAGGCGCTCGTGCGGTTGAAATGCGCGTTGAATGCGGCGCCTTCGCCCAGCCGATGCGCCTCCTCGGCCAAGGCGGGATCGTGGATGACGCCGACCAGTGCGTCGCGCACGCCCGCATGGTGGAACGCTTCGAGGATGAACATGGTGTTGCCGCGCCCGCCGCCGCCGGGGTTGTCGGCAACGTCGGCGAAGATCAGTGCGGGCTTGCCGTTGCGGCCGGCGTGGAGCGCCAGGCGCACGGAATCGGCAAGCAAGGTCAGCGTCGGATGGAATTTCGTCCGCCGCTCCCAGCCGGCCGAGGCGAGTTCCATCGCCAGCCCCTGGGCCGCTTCCGGGTCGGTCGCCGTCACGACGGCGGTCAGTCCGTTGAAGGCGGTGTCGGCGAAGGCAAACCCGCCCATTACCGAAACATTTATCACGCGCCCGGCATAGGGCGCCGCGGCCATCCGTTGCTGGCCGAGATCGATCAATTCGCCATAGGGACGGTTCGGCGCGTCCGGCGCGGTCAGCATCGTGACGGTTGGTGGCACGATGGGCAGTCGGACCTTGGCGACATACGTGCGCAGCCCGGCCAGCAGACGGCGCAGGACTTGCGCCGACTCCGCGCCTCGCTCGCGCATATCCATGTGCGGGTTGGTGCGGTAGCCGATGAACGCGTCGAGCGTCGTGATGTCGGCATCCGAGACATTCGCGTGCAGGTCATAGCTCGCGACCACCTTCACATCCGGCCCGACGACGCGGCGCACGATCGTCTGGATGGTACCCTCCGGATCGTCATCGCCGACGACGAGACCGGCGCCGTGCATCACGCAATACACGCCGTCGAGCTTCCCCGCGCCGCGCAATCCCGTTTCAATCTCCGCCAGGATGCGCGCGAAGAAATCGGCCTCCACCGGCCCGTTGGGTTCGGCCATCGCGATCATGATCGGCACTGGCTCCCACGGACCGGCCGCGTCCATGTCGGCCACGAACCCCGGCAGTTCGCCGAGCATCCGCGGCGCCGCCGCCCGTGCTTCGGCCAGCATGGCGGCCCCGCGGAACAGGGTCCGCGTGGTGAAATCCTGTTCCGTCGCATACGGGGCGAAGCGGTTGCACTCGATGGAAAACCCCAGCAGGGCAATGCGGTTGCTCATAGTGATACCCCCAGCAATTCGGCGATCCGCGGCGTTGCCTTCAGCCCCGTGCCGGTCATCACCAGCACCGTCGTTTGCTCCGGGGTGATGGCGCCGGAGGCCAGCAGCCGGCCGAATGCCGCCGCCGCCTGGGCGCAGGTCGGCTCGACATAGATGCCCATGGACGCCAGATCGAGCGTCGCCGCCCCGATCTCCGCCTCACTCAGCAGCACCGCCCCACCGCCCGTCTCACGCAGCACGCCGAGCACCTCGCGCAGGCGGATCGGCTGGGCGATCGCGGTGCCCTCGGCGATGGTGGGTAAAATCGGCCGGTCCACCATCACGTCCGAACCGGCGAGGAACGCCGCCCCGATCGGCCCGCAATTCTCCGGCTGTGCGGCGAAGATGCGCGGCATCGTCGCAATCTCGCCGACACGCAGCAGTTCGGAGAATCCGATCTCGCAGCCCAGCACGTTCGAGCCGGCGCCGCAGGGCACGATCACGTTGTCCGGCGCCTGAAAACCGAGGTCCTCCCACAGCTCATAGGCAAGCGTCTTGGTGCCCTGCAGGAAGAACGGCTGCCAGTTGTGGCTGGCGTAGAAGATCTCCGCCGAGCGCGCCACCGCCGCGTCCGACGTCGCCTGGCGCGAGCCGGGGATCAACTCGACCGTCGCCCCGTGAGCGCGCATCTGCACCGTCTTGGCCGGGCTGGTCGAGGAGGGCGCCATGATCGTCGCGCGCATGCCGCCGGCCGCCGCGTAGCATGACACCGCCGCCCCGCCATTGCCCGAGCTATCCTCCAGCACGTCGGTGACGCCCTGCTGGCGCAGCATCGACAGCATCACGCTGGCACCGCGATCCTTGAAGCTGCCGGTCGGCATGAACCACTCGCATTTGATCAGCACCTCCGCCCCATGCACGCGGCGGCGGACCAGCGGCGTGCAGCCCTCGCCCATGCTGATGGGATCGGCGACCTGCATCGGAAACGCGGCGCGATACCGCCACAGGCTGCGCTCCGAGCGGTCGATGGCATTCCGGGAGATCCCCGGCAGCGGCGTCAACAGCAGCGGCGCGTGGTTCGTTCCGCACCACCGCGGCGTGTCGATCGGGAAGGTCTCGCCGCTGCGTGGGTCAAGATAGGCGACGTCCATTGCTCCGCTCTCCTGTTGGCGCCACCTCGCGCATGCTGTCAGGCTGCCGCCGCCCTACCGAGAGGTCAACCGATGCCATCCGAACTCTTTTCCCTCGCCGCCGATCTTGTCACCATAGACAGCCGCAGCTTCGTCTCCAATATCGGCGTGGCCGACCGCATCGAGCAGGCGCTCGGCGGCTTCGAGATCGAACGGCTCGACTATCTCGACGACAATCTCGTCCCCAAACGGGCGTTGGTCGCCCATCGCGGCGGCACGGGTGGGCTGGCCTTCTCCGGACATATGGACACCGTGCCCGATACCGGCTGGAGCGAGAACCCCTGGTCCGGGCGGATCGATGGCGCGTTTCTGCACGGCCTGGGCAGCACCGACATGAAGGGCCCGCTCGCCGCCTGCATCATCGCCGCGCGCGGCCTTCCCGCCAGCGTGCCGATCACGCTGCTTATCACCACCGACGAGGAGACGACCAAGGCGGGTGCGCGCATCATCGCCGGCCGCTCCGCCCTCGCGCGCCGCGCCCAACCCGCCGCCATCCTGGTTGCGGAACCCACCCGCCTGCGCCCCGTGCGCGGCCATCGCGCCCACATCGCGTTCATGGCGACGGCGACCGGCGTCCAGGCCCATAGCAGCACCGGACAGGGCCGCAACGCCAACTGGGACCTGCCGGAATTCCTCGCTGAAATGAAGGCGATCTACCTCCGCCTGCGCGCCGACCCCACTTTGCAGGACGCCGACTACGACCCGCCGTTCAGCGATTTCAACCTCACCATCGACAACCACGGCGCCGCCGTGAACGTCACTGTTCCCCGCTCCACCGTTCGCATCAAATTCCGCTACAGCGCCAAGGTCGACCCCACCTTGATCGTCGACACCGTCCGCAATGCCGCCGCTCGTGCCAACCTCGCCCTCACCGAGGCGCGCGAGGGCTTTCCGCCGGAACTGCCCGCTACCCATCCGCTCATCCAGCTCTGTGCGGCGCAGACCAACCAGGCGCCGATCACCGCGCCCTACGGCACCGACGCCTCCGAGTTGCAAGCGCTGGCCCCCTGCGTCGTCCTCGGTCCGGGCGATATCGGTGAGGCGCACAAGCCGCAGGAAAAGCTCCGGCTCGCCGATCTCGAAGCCGCCGTGCCGCTGTTCACCCGCCTCGCCGAACGGGTGGCGGCCGGCTTCTGAAGGTGGCAAAGTAGCGCCAAATATCTGCACGGGGAAAACACATGCGCCAGCCAGACGCCTTGATCAGCACCGAACAGCTCGCGGCCAGCCTCGGCGACCCGGCGCTGCGCCTGTTCGACTGCACCGTCCATCTCATCGTCCCCCCGCCCGGCAGCGACGTGCCCTACGAAGCCCACCCGGGCCATGACAGCTTCGCCGCCGGCCATATCCCGGGCGCCGACTTCCTCGATCTGCAAGGCGAGTTCTCCGACCGCAACACCAAACTCCGCTTCATGATGCCGTCAGTCGCGCAACTCACCGAAGCCTTCGGCCGCCACGGCATCGGCCCCGGCGCCCGCGTCGTGCTCTACAACATCGGCAGCATGATGTGGGCGACCCGCATTTGGTGGATGCTCCGCGCCCTCGGGTTCGACGCCGCCGTGCTCGATGGTGGTTTCGACAAATGGCAGGCCGAGGGCCGCCCGACCGAAACCGGTCTGCCACGCGGCTACAAGCCCGCCAACTTCCAGCCCACCCCCCGGCCGGGCATGTTCACTGACCAGACGGCCGTCCTCGCCGCGATCGGCAAACCCGGCACGGTCACCGTCAACGCGCTCAACAACGACCTGCACCGCGGCATCGGCCCCAGCCGCTATGGCCGCCCCGGCCGCATCCCCGGCAGCGTCAATGTCTCCGCCGCCACCCTCATCGACAGCACCACCAAAGCTCTCACCACCCTGGCCGACGCGGAAGCCAAATTCACCGCGCAAGGGATCACCAAGGACAAGAACGTCATCGTCTATTGCGGCGGCGGTATCTCGGCGACCATCGACCTGTTCCTGCTGCACCAGCTCGGCTACGACAACCTCACCCTCTACGACGCCTCGATGGGCCAATGGGCGAAGGATGACCGCCTGCCGATCGAGACGGGTTGAGCGTCCAGTAGCCTACCCGATCTCGCCGGTTTTTGCCTTCGTTCCTTCGAGCGACTTCCACATCTCGATATCGCGCTCGGCCGTCCAGATGCGGGGATGGTCGTGGCCGCGCGCTTCGTCGACGGCGCGGGCGACGTTGAATGGCATGCAGTGCTCGAAGATCACCCAGTGGCCGAATTCCGGGCGCATTTTCTCCATCGCGTCGGCGTAGATATCCCCGCGTTCCCGGCCCGCCGCGACGCCTGCCTTGGCGGTGGCGAACAGGCGCGATGTGAAGGCCGCCGTGCCGTCGAGCGCTTCCTTGACCTCCTTGGCGTTCATCAGCGCGCGGCCGCGTCCGGGAACCATCTTTTCCGCGCCGAGTTCCTGCAACTTGCGGATGGTGTCAGGCCAGTCGGTGAAGATGCGCGCCTGCACTTCCGCGGCCATCGCGGGCGTTGCCTGGGCGTCCACGACGGTGACGCCATCGGGGCCGACGATGATGCCCGAGTTGGGGTCGCCCTCGGCGGTATAGGCGTAGAGCCCCGCGCCAAGCTCGTCGAAGGAGACGGTTTTCTCGGCCATGTCGTTGGTGGAGACGAAACCGGACATTGTTGCTTCCGTCGTTTTGGGTTTCCGTTGGGGGGCTCTATGCAGCGCGACCTGAAAACACCACGGCCCTGCTTGCCGGCCGGCCGCGCCCGCGCCAAGCTCTGTCCGGAAAAGGGAGTTCGCACATGGATGTTCTATTGCCTGCCGCCCACCGGATCGGCGCGCTCCTGAAGGCCCGCAACGAGACGGTCTGCATTGCCGAGGGATCGGCGGGTGGGCTGATCTCGGCGGCCCTCCTCGCGGTGCCCGGCGCCTCCGCCTATTTCCTTGGCGGTGCCGTGGTCTACACCCGCGTCGCCCGGCGCGCCCTGCTTGGCATGCCCGACGAGGCGTTCGCCGGCGTGCGCGCCTCCACCGAACCCTATGCGCGCCTGCTCGCCGGCGCCGCACGGCAGAAATTCGACGCGACCTGGGCCGTTGGCGAGTCCGGCGCCACCGGCCCGACCGGCAACCGATACGGTGACGCCGCTGGGCATGCCTGCATCGCCGTCGTCGGCTTGACCGAGGCCAGCATCACACTGGAGACGGCAAGCGCCGATCGGGAGGCCAACATGCGCGCCTTCGCCGCCGCCGCACTCGACCTTCTGGAAAAATCGATACGTGGATGAACTCACCTTCCACCGCGCCTTCGCACGGCCCGGCCTGGTCCTCGACATCGGGGCGCATGACGGGCTGTTGACGCTGCCGCTCGCTGCCCTGCCCGGAAGCCATGTCCATGCCTTCGAGCCACTGCCGGCCGCCTTCGCGCGGCTGGAACGCGCGGTGGCCGGGCATGATCGCAACATCACCCTGCACCAGATCGCGCTCGGCAACGCGGCGGACGATATCGCGCTCGATGTGCCGCATGTCCGCGGGGTGGCGCAGGAGCAATGGGCCTCCGTCGCCAAGGACTATGCCGCCATCCGCCGCGATGATCCCCGCGTGGACGTCATCGATCGCTTCACGGTGCGTCAGCGGCGGATCGACGATCTCAGGCTCGGCGAGATCACCGCCATCAAGCTCGATGTCGAGGGCGCGGAGGAGGAGGTCATTCGCGGTGGGCAGGAGACGATCCGACGCTGCCAGCCGGTGATGACGGTGGAGATCGAGGAGCGTCACCGTGTCGGCAGCACGCGCGATGTTCCCATGCTGCTGGCCGGGCTGGGTCTGTGCGGGTTTTTCGAGCTTGCGGGTGTGTGGCACGCGGTCGAAACGTTCGCCGCCGAGGCACTGCAACGCGCCTCCCCGTCGCCGGCGAATTTCACAGCTTCGGACCCTTATGTCTTCATCTTCTATTTCGTTCCGAACTCGCTGCGAGAGACCCTGCTGGCGCTGCGTCCATAGCTATTCCAGCCCGATCGCGCGGATGAACACGAACAACGCGAGGGCTCAGCCAGGCAATCAAGGCTCCGCCGGCAAAGGGCCAGGGGCCCTTTGATCCCATTCCCCTTTCTTGGCTGCGCGAGCAGCCTTTAGTCAAATTAGGCTATCGTTCAAAGGCTGCTGACGCAGCCAAGAAAAGTAGCGGGTTTCCAAAGGCCCTCGGCCTTTGGCAGGTCGAGGGCAGAGCCCTCGCCTTCCTTATGTTTGCGCCTATGGGTGCAATGCCCTTGGCCGCCGGAGGCTTGCTTCCTCCCTTATCGCACCCCCAATCCGCGCGCGATGATCCCTCGCAGGATTTCCCGCGTGCCGCCGCGCAATGAGAAGGACGGCGCATGCAGTGTCGTATAGGCGAGCACTTCGGCGAAGCGTTCGGTTTCCGGGGTTGGCGGATCGGTGGCGACGAGGCTGCGGGCGATGTCGGGGATTTCCTGTTCGAGCACGGCGCCGAGGTCTTTCACCAATGCGGCCTGGAGTGCCGGGTTTTCGCCCGCTTCCAGCATGCCGGCGACCGAGCGCGACAGGCGGCGCAGCGCGACCAGGTGGGCGCCGAGGCGGCCGATGGCGATGGCGGCGCGTTCGGACGGGTCGGTGCCCAGCACGCGCAGGGTTTCGACCAGCAGGATGAACGAGGACAGGAAGCGTTCGGGGCCGCTGCGTTCGTAGGCGAGTTCGGAGGTCACCTGGTGCCAGCCTTCGCCTTCGCGTCCGAGCAGGGCGCTGTCGGGCAGGAAGGCGTCCTGGAAGACGATTTCGTTGAAGTGGTGTTCGCCGGTCAGCGCGTGGACGGGGCGGATGGAGATGCCCTTGGTGGTTTTCATGTCCACCAGGAACTGGCTGGTGCCTTTATGGCGATCCTCGGTGGTGCCGGAGGTGCGGCAGAACAGGATCATCGTGTGCGACAGGTGTGCCTGGCTGGTCCAGAGCTTGGTGCCGTTGACGTGCCAGCCGCCGTCGACGGGGGTGGCGCGGGTGCGCACGGAGGCGAGGTCGGAGCCGCTGTCCGGCTCGCTCATGCCGATGCAGAAGAACGCCTCGCCGGCGGCGATACGGGGGATGAAGTGGCGCTTCTGTGCCTCGGTGCCGAAGCGCAGGATGGCGGGGCCGGATTGGCGGTCGGCGATCCAGTGCGCGACGACCGGGGCGCCGGCGGCGACGAGTTCCTCGATGACGACGTAGCGTTCGAGGGCGGACCGGCCATGGCCGCCGTATTCCTGCGGGAAGGTCATGCCGATCCAGCCGCGGGCGCCGAGTTTGCGGCTGAATTCGGCATCGAAGCCGGACCAGCTTTCGGCCTTCCTGATGGCCGGCATAGTGGCGAGTTCCCGCGCCAGGAATTCCCGGACCTCGGCCCGCAGGATCTCGGCGGTGGCGGAGGCGGGCGGCGGGGGAAAGGTGAACGCGTTCATGCGGCGTCTCCGATCGCGGTCAGGCTGGGCCACAGCGCGTCGGCGCCGGCGGCGGCAAGGTGGCGGCCGAGGAGCAAATTCCACTCCGCCTCGCCGCCGAATTCGTCGCGCCAGGCGTGCAGGCGCTTGGTGAAGTAGTGGAGCCGGTGCTCGTAGGTGAAGCCGATGGCGCCGTGGATCTGGTGGGCCAGGTTGGCGCCGATCCCGGCCGCCTCGGCGGTGCGCGATTTGGCCGCGGCGATGGCGGGCATGTCGAGCGCGGAAAAAGCCTCGGCGGCGATGCCGGCGGCGGCGACGGCGGCGGCAGTCTGGGCAGCCAGCGTGGCGAGGCTGTGCTGGATCGCCTGGAAGCGGCCGATCGGGCGGCCGAACTGCACGCGGTCCTGGGCGTATTGCGTGGTGATCGCGGTGATGTTCTCCAGCGCCCCGGCGATCATGAGCGCGCGCGTGATGGCACCGGCGGCACGCAACTGGGCGGCGGTGACGGCGGTCGGCGCGGCGGCGACGGAGGCGTCGATGGTCAACGTGTCGCGCGGTTCGCGGGCGATGTTGGCGCCGGTTGCGACGGTGCGGCCCGTGGTCAGCACGGCCACATGGGGAATGCCGTCGATGTCGGCGAGCACCGCGACGGCGGCGGCGTTGCGGCCCCAGGCGACCGCGGGTGCGATGCCCGTCAGGCGCCCGGCGCGCGTCAGCCGCAATCCGGCGGCGGCGGTGAAGCTGAGCGGTCCTGCGGGCACAGGCAGCCCGGCGCCGGCGATCAGCCAGCCCGCCAGCATCGTCTCGGCGAGCGGCAGCGGCAGCGCGTGGCGGCCGGCGACCTGCAACAGCGCCAGCGCCTCGGCGGCCGGCATGCCGAACCCGCCGGCGGAATCCGGCAGCAGCGCCATATGTAGCCCCGCCTCGGCCAGCGCGTCCCACGCCGGCTGCGGATACTCGCCGCGCTCGGCGGCGGCGAGAAGCTGCGGCGTGATGGTGTTGCCGAACAGGCGCTCGGCGGTCTCCAGCAGGATCGTGTCGGTCAACTCGGTGTCTCCAGCTATCCGCGGGGGTCAGGCGCCCGTGTTCTGCGCATACATGTGTCCAGCGCATATATATGATCGAGGGCATCGTCCATCATCACCGTGCCGACCAGCCGCGCGCCCTGCGCCAGATAGAAATCGATCGCCGGCTGATTGGCCGCGAGCACGTTGAAACGCGCCTCCGCACCCTCGGCGTGGCTCTGCACATGCGCTGCGGCAATCGCCGCCGCGTCGGCGGGCGTGGCGCGGCGGAGCGTCGCTACTCGATCCGCTCGGCGTCCCACACCAGCGACCACAATTCGGCATTGCATAATTTATCCGCGAGCGTCGCCGACACCGCGTCGAACAACCGCACGCCCTTGGCCGCACTCGCCGCCTCCGGGTTGCCGATCACGCCCGAGGAGGACATCGCGCCGATGCTGCGCCAGCGATACACGCCGCCGCCGACAATGTCCGACACATCCGGCGTGCGGTTCGCGCGGGCCATCGCAATGCGGTCCTCGGCGACCAGTTCCGGACGCACCGCCATCATCATCGAGGTCTCCGCCTCGCAGGCATGGCGCAGGCCGGTCTGGGTTTCCAGGATGGCGGCGATGGCCTCGGCGGCGGCATACCAGTAGGTAAACTCGACGATCGGGATGCGGTATTTCGGCGTCAGCTCATCGGCGATGCAGCGCAGCCCGTTCTCGTTGCCGCCATGGCCGTTCAGCAGCACCACGCGGCGGAAGCCGTGCCGGATCACCGATTTCACGATCCCCTCGATGACGGCGGAAAACGTCGGCAGATCGAGCGTGATGGTGCCGCCGAAGCTCATGTGATGCTCGGACACGCCGGTCCACAGCATCGGCAGCACGAGCACCGGCTCGCCGCGCGCCGCCATCAGCCGGGCCGTGCGCAGCGCCACCTGCTCGCCGAGCTGCGAGTCGACCTCGACCGGCAGATGCGGGCCGTGCTGCTCGATCGAGCCGACGGGGAGGATGACGATGGCGTCGCGCCGCGCCATCTCGCGCAGCTGGTCCGCCCGCAGCTTGCGCCATTCCACTTCCGCCATCAGCCCGGCCCCTCGCTGAGCATGCTGACATCGAGCGGCAGCACCGCGCCCATCCACGACGCATGCAGCGTATGGTCATCGCGATCCCGCCCGGTGTTCGGATGGATCAGCGCCGTTAGTCCGTGCCGGTTCAGCGCGATGAACGGCACGATCCGCGGATAGGACGCGACCGGGAACAGCACCTGATACATCGCCTGCGGATGCGGCCCGACCTTCTCCTCGTGCCAGCGCCCCAGCACCGCCTCGGGGAAGCGCGCGCCCAGCCAGGTGCGCAGCTGTGCCGCCTGCTCGCGAGTGGCCGGCGTGTAGTAGATATGCGCGTGCCAGTCCTTGATGACCTGCGGATCCCTCACGGTGTCCATCGTCTGCCCCTGCCTCGTTTGCAGGGATGGTTGCATCCCGCCGCGCGGGCTGCAACATGGGCGAGGGAAAACGCAGGAGCGTCGGATGCAATTGGGAATGATCGGGCTGGGCCGGATGGGCGCCAATATCGTGCGCCGGCTGATGCGGGCAGGGCATTCCTGCGTCGTCTATGACGCCGACGCCAAGGCGGTCGCCGCACTGGCCGCCGAGGGCGCCACGCCGGCCGGCTCGCTCACCGATCTCGTCGAAAAACTCGACCAGCGCCCGCGCGCGGCCTGGGTGATGCTGCCGTCCGGGCGCATCACCGAGGAAACCGTCGCCACCGTCGCTGGCATGATGCAGCCCGACGACATCCTCATCGATGGCGGCAACAGCTACTACAAGGACGACATCCGCCGCGCCCGCGACCTCGCGGCCAAGGGCATCCGCTACATGGATGTCGGCACCTCCGGCGGCGTCTGGGGGCTGGAGCGCGGCTACTGCCTGATGATCGGCGGCGAGAAGGCGGCGTTCGAATTCCTCGACCCGATCTTCGCCGCCCTCGCGCCTGGCATCGGCACCATCCCTCGCTCGCGCGATCGCGGCGACCGCGATCCCCGCGTCGAGCAGGGCTACCTGCATGCCGGCCCCTCCGGCGCCGGGCATTTCGTCAAGATGATCCATAACGGCATCGAATACGGCATGATGCAGGCCATGGCCGAAGGCTTCGACATCCTGCGCAACCGCGCCTCGCCCAAACTGCCCGAAGCCGAACGCTTCGATCTCGACGTCGCCGACATCGCCGAAGTCTGGCGCCGCGGCAGCGTGGTGACCTCCTGGCTGCTCGACCTGTCGGCCGAGGCGCTGGCGAAAGACGAAAGCCTGGAACACTTCTCCGGCCACGTCGAAGACTCCGGCGAGGGACGCTGGACCATCGAGGCGGCGATCGAAGAGGCAGTGCCGGTGGACGTGCTCGCCGCCGCCCTGTTCGTGCGCTTCCGCTCGCGCCAGGAACACACCTTCGCGGAGAAAATGCTCTCCGCCATGCGCCTCGGCTTCGGCGGCCATGTGGAGGCGCCGAAGAAATGACGGTGCTCGTCGTCATGGGCGTCGCCGGCTGCGGCAAAACCACCATCGGCGAGGCCCTGGCCGCCCGGCTCGGCTGGCACTACCAGGAAGGCGACGCACTGCACCCACCCGCCAACGTGGCGAAAATGGCCGGCGGCGCACCGCTCACCGACGCCGACCGCTGGCCATGGCTCGACCGCATCGCCGCCGTCATCGACGGCTGGCGCGCGTCCGGCGCATCAGGCGTGGTCACCTGCTCGGCCCTGCGCCGCGCCTATCGCGACCGCCTGATCGGCAACCGCCCCGACGTCCGGCTCGTCTACCTCCGCGGCGACCAGGCCCTGATCGCCGCCCGCATCGCCGCCCGACGCGGCCACTTCATGCCCCCCACACTCCTCACCAGCCAATTCGCCGCACTCGAAGAGCCGGGACCGGACGAACACCCGATCATCGGCGATGTCGCACTTAGCCCCGCGGCCATCGTGGACGTGGTGGTGGCGAGGCTCAAAGGCTAAGCGACAAGCAGGCCCCCGGCCCCCAGCCGCTTTCGGCACGAAAGCGCGTGCCTGTCGCGGGCTTGCCGCCGGAGGCTTGCTTGTCACTGCCTGAACCGCCGCTCCCACCGCCGAAACAGCACGGACAAACCGAGGCAGAGCGTAAAATACAACGCCGAAGCCGTGATCCAGGTTTCGAACACCCGCGTCGTCGAGACGGCGACTTCGTTGGACATGAAGGTCAGGTCTTGCACCGAGATCAGCGAGACGATCGAGCTGTCTTTCACCAGCGAGATGAACTGTCCGCAGAGTGGCGGCACCATCCGGCCGACGGCTTGCGGCAGCACGACACGGCGCATGGCTTGCCACGGCCGCAGCCCAAGGGCGGCGGCGGCGTCGTGCTGGCCGCGTTCCACGGAGGCGATGCCGGCGCGCAGGATTTCCGCAACGTACGCGCCTTCGAACAGCCCGAGCACGATGACGGCGGAGAGGAAGTTCTTCAGCACGCGCGGTTCGCCGAACAGCGCGGCGAGTAGGTCACGCGTCGCCGGCCCGGCGTCGCGGACCAGCGCGTCGATGCCGAGCAGCGGCATGATCTGGCTGGAGACGAAGAAGTAGCCGACGAAGATCAGCACCAGCGGCGGCGTATTGCGCATCACCTCGACGAACGCTCCACCGGCGAGGCGCGGCAGCAGCAGCGTCGCGTTGCGCAGCAGGGCCACCGCCGTGCCGATCGCCGCCGCCAGCAGCATTCCCCATACGGCGAGGCGGATGGTGTTGAGCAGCCCCTGCACCAGCAGGTTCGCCACCCAGCCGCGATCGGCGTCCCAGCGCACCAGGAAGTTCGGGATCGGCGCCCAGTTCCAGCGGTAGTTCAGCACCGCCTGCACGCGCCAGGCGACCAGCGCGAGCAGGATGGCGATCAGGCCGAGCAGCGCCGCATCCAGCCATGTCAGCGGGATGCGGCGGGTTCGCGTGGGGTTCAGCCCTGCACCAGTTTCAGCCAGTCGCGCTTTTCGAACCACGCCGAGTAGCGCTCCTGCAGGAACCCGTCCGCCTTGCGGGCGGCGATCCAGGCGTTGAGGACTTCCAGCGCCTTCGGATCGCCCTTGCGCACCGCCATGGCGTCGCGCTGGGCCACCAGCGGCTTCTCGACGGGGAGATACAGCGTATCGGGATTGTCGATGGCGGCAAAGGCGGGCTTGGGTGTCGAGGTGAACCAGGCCATGGCGTTGCCGTTCAGCAGCTCCTGCAATGCCTGCGCGTCGTCGTCGAACTGCCGCAGGGTCGCCAGCGGCATCATCTGCTGCACGACGTTCACCGCATTGGTGCCGCGCCGGGCGACCAGGGTGAAGTTCGGCTTGTTGAACGCCTCCGCGCTGGTCAGGCCCGGCGCGGTTTTCTTGTTCGCCACCATGGCCACGCCGGTGAACGAGTAGGCCTCGGTGAAATCGACGCTTTCGGCGCGCGCCGGCGTCGCCGTCATGCCGCCGATGATCATGTCGAAACTGCCCGACAGCAGCGCGGGAATGATGCCGTCCCACGCCGTCGGCACCGGCTCGTGCTTGACGCCGAGGTCGGCGGCGAGCCGGCGGCCGACATCAAGCTCGAAGCCGATCAGGTTGCCCTGCTTGTCGCGCATCGCCCACGGCACGAAGGTCGACAGGCCGGAGCGCAGCGCGCCGCGGGATTTGATGTCGTCGATCACGCTGGTGGCAGCCATGGCGGGACGGGCGAGCGTCAGGGCGGCGGCGCCCAGGATCAGATGGCGGCGGTTCATGGTCTCTCCTTCAGATGCGCCCGCGCGCGAGCCGCCGTTCGAGCAGGCGGGCGAGCGCGGACAGGGTGGTGGTGACGACGAGGTAGATGGCGGCCACTGTCAGCCAAATCTCGAATGTAAGAAAGGTGTCTGCGATGATGCTGCGCGCTTCGTTGGTGAGATCGAAGATGGCGATGGCGCTGACGATGGCCGAATGCTTGACCAGGCTGATCGCCAGCGACGTGAGCGGCGGCAGCACGATGCGCACGGCCTGCGGCAGGATCACCGTGCGCAGGCTGGCGGCACGGGTCAGCCCGAGGCTCGCCGCCGCCTCCCACTGGCCGCGCGGCACGGCGAGAATGCCGGCGCGGATGATCTCCGCGGCGAAGGCCCCCTCGAACAGCCCGAGGGCGAGAATGCCGGTCATCTGCCGGCCGATACCGAGAATGGGCGAGAGCACGAAGTAGAACAGATAAAGCTGCACCAGCAGCGGCGTGTTGCGCACCACCTCCACATAGCCGCGCGCGACCGCCCGGCCGACGATGCTGTCCGACAGCAGCAGCAGCGCCGCCACCAGCCCGGCCGCGAGCGTCACCGCGAAGGCCCAGGCGGAAATGCTCAACGACAGCCCGAGACCCTTGAGCAGCGGGCCGGCGTAGATCTCGCCCTGATAGGTCTTGAACAGGAACGGCGTCACCCGCGCCCACTGCCAGCGATAGGGCGTGGCCGACGCCCCCTGCGCCAGCAGCCAGGCCAGCCCCGCCATCAGCCCAACGAAGGCCGCGACCTGCACGGGCCAGGAGCGCCAGCGACGGCGCAATTCAGGCGCACAGGCGCGGGCCATGCCGCAAGGGCCGGTGATGGTCGGGCGTGTGACAGTCATGGCGGCATCATGTGACGTGGCGGCGGCGCTGCCAAATCGGTGCGCATGCGCGACCGCCGCGCGCCACGTCCGGTTCCGTGCGCCTATCAACACGGATCATGCTCTAAGCAGAGATTCGCAGGTTGGCCAACGGAAGGGCGTGCGTTTGCCGCGACGGCAAGCGCGCCTCCGGCGGCCAAGGGCCGGGGGCCCTTGGAACCCTGGACTGCTCGCGGCTGGACGGGCGGCCTTCGGTGAGCCCCGCGATCTCGCCGCATTCACCGGCGAAGCCCAAACTCCTGCGCGATCGCAATGCGGTCCGAGATGCCGATTGCCTGCGGCG
>JAYTUU010000137.1:0-16370 GCA_043744375.1 Rhodospirillales bacterium
AACTCCTCGCCGCCCACCCCGCCGCCGGCCGCCTGCTGCGCCCGCTCTGCCGCATGCTCGCCATCGACGCCCCATGCCTCGCCCAGCCGCCGCGCGCCCAGCCGCCGCGAACCCGCCCCCCCCGCAAACCGCGCGCCCCCAAACCCCGCCAACCCACCTACGCCGAACGCCGCGCCGCCCTGCGCTACTCCAACAGCGAGGGCAAACCCATGAACCTCCTCCCACCCAGACGATCCCGCCACCTTTGAACCCGCCCCAATCACGGCCTTATTTGTTACGATATCGTAATTGACATTCCCCTCCGCCTCCGCCATCCCCCCCCCATCACCACCCCCGGTCCCGCCATGTCCGACACGCCAGCCACCCCCCGCCTCGCCGCCACCGTCCTCCTCCTGCGCGACGGCCAGGCCGGCCTCGAAGTCTTCATGGTCGCCCGCTCCCACGCGATAGATTTCGCCTCCGGCGCGCTGGTCTTCCCCGGCGGCCGCGTCGATCCCGAGGATCACGACCTCGCCGCCGACCCCGCCCTTTGCCCTCCCATCGCCGGCGTCGGCCCCGCCGGCATGGCGCTCCGCGTCGCCGCCATCCGCGAAACCTTCGAGGAATGCGGCATCCTCCTCGCCCGCCCCACCGGCTGCCCCGTCATGTATGGCGGCCAGACCCAGGCCGCCATCGCCGAACGCCACCGCCATTCCGTCCACAAATCCGAACGCACCATGGCCGAAGTCGCCGCCGCCGAAGGCTTCCAACTCGCCTGCGACGCGCTGGTGCATTTCGCCCACTGGATCACCCCGGTGACGATGGCCAAGCGCTTCGACACCCATTTTTTCGTCGTCCCCACGCCCTGGGGCCAGAAGGGCCTGCATGACGGCCACGAAGCGATCGACTCGCTCTGGATCACCCCGCAGGACGCCCGCGCCGGCGCCGCCGCCGGCCGCTTCAAGATGGTCTTCGCCACCGACCTCAACCTCGGCAAACTCGGCCTGCAAACCAGCGTCGAGGCGGCGTTGCAGGCGGCGCTCGATACGCCGGTGGTCACCGTGGTGCCGGCGCCGGAGAAGCTGCCCGACGGCCGCCGCCGGCTGCGCATCCCCCTCGAAGCCGGCTATGGCGGCGAGGTGTTCGACATCGAATTGCCCGGCGCAATGCCGACGCCTTAGAGCATCATCCGACCTGACGGGACCACCCGTCGGATCAAGATGCTCGCCAAAACAAGCCGGCGGAGGATGCCGGGCGATAGGCGACCATAGGCGCCAAGGTTAGGAAGGCGCCTACGTCGTCGCCGTCGCGAACACTTTCTGCGCCACCTGCCATTGTCCGCCGATTTTCAGGAAGCACAGATAATCGGTGAAATAGCGCGGTGGAATGGCGCATTTCAGCTTCACGAACGCCGTCGTCGGGCCGGACATGTCGATCTGCAACACATGGTCGCTCCGTGCCAGGCCCTGCGATTTCGCCGATGGCCGGCTGCGCACGCCGGCAAGCCATTCGTCGCGCGGCAACGGCTTCAGCGCGCCGTCCTGCTCGAAGGTCAGCGAGCTCGTCGGATGGAACACGCTGGCGAGTTTCTCCGCATCGCCTTCGTACAACCCATCGAGATAGGTCTTCACCGCCGCCTCGATGGCCGTCAGATCCTGTGACATGTGCTTCTCCCTGCCGAATGCCGGCCGAGCCTATCCTGGTTTCGATTGGCTGGCCACGGTGGACAAGGGACGCAAAGCGCGCCTCCGGCCGCGCGAAATACTGGCGAACGCCGCGCCATCCCCCTAATGTCATCGGATGTCCGTCCCCGCCCCCCTGTCGGCTGACGCCGAACCGGATGTCGCCGCGCTGATCGCAGCCCGCCCGCATCTGTCCATGAACGCGCTCGATGGCCTGGCCGTCGAAGGCGTGCCCCTGTCGCAGATCGCCGACGCGCTCGGCACGCCCGTGTGGGTCTATTCCGCCGGCACCATGCGCGCCCGCCTCGCCGAACTGAAAGCGGCGCTGGCCGATCTCGACGCTCATGTGCACTACGCGGTGAAAGCCAACGACCATCTCGCCGTGCTCCGCGTGTTCGCCCAGGGCGGCGCCGGGGCAGACGTGGTCAGCGAGGGCGAGTTCCGCCGCGCCCGCGCCGCCGGCATCGGGGCCGCGCATATCGTGTTCTCCGGCGTCGGCAAGACCGCGCGGGAAATCCAGCACGCGCTGGCCGAGGACATCTACCAGATCAACGTCGAAAGCCCGGCCGAGCTGGCGATGATTTCGGCGATCGCCACATCGACGGGCCGCACGGCGCGCATCGTGCTGCGCATCAACCCCGACGTCGACGCCGGGACCCATGCCAAGATCACCACGGGGAAGGCCGACAACAAGTTCGGTATCGCCTATGGCGAGGCCGCCGCCCTTTACGCCCGCGCCGCCGGCCTGCCGGGCATCGAGCCGGTCGGCATCGCGCTGCATATCGGCAGCCAGATCCTCGCGATGGCGCCGTACCGCGCCGCCTTCGCCCGTGCCGCCGAGTTGATCCGCACGATCCGCGCCCAGGGCCACGCGGTCAGCCGGATGGATTGCGGCGGTGGCATCGGCATCGGCTACCAGGACGAACCCGGCGCCTCCCCGGTCGCCTTCGCCGGCGCCATCCGCAGCGTCTTCGCGGGCATGGGGCTGCAACTGATGGTGGAGCCCGGCCGCTGGCTCGTCGGCCCCGCCGGCCTCCTGCTGGCCTCCGTCGTGCTGGTGAAGGGCGATGACCGCTTCGTCGTGCTCGACGCCGCGATGAACGACCTGATCCGCCCGTCCATGTACGACGCCTGGCACGGCATCGTGCCGCTCGATGCCGGCAATTCCGTCGGCGTGGCCCGCCCGGTCGATGTCGTCGGCCCGGTCTGCGAGAGCGGCGACACGTTCGCGCGCAATCGCATGCTCCCCGCTCTGCCCGCCGGCGCCCGCGTCGCCATTCTCGATGCCGGCGCCTACGGGGCGGTGATGAGTTCCACCTACAACGCCCGCCCGCTGCCGCCGATTGCCATGGTCGATGGCGATCGCTGGAGCGTCATCCGCGAACGCCAGCGCCATGAGGACCTGTGGGCCGGCGAGAAGGTTCCCGATTTCTTGTCGCCCGATTTCCTGGCGTGAGTCATCGTAGATGACCGCAGCGCCGCAGCCGCCGGACGAGACCGATGTTCTGTTCTATGTGCTCCGGCGCAAACGCGCCCAGGCCTGGACGGCACTCCTGTTCGAACGCGTCTGGCCGGCGCTGTGGCCACCGCTCGGGCTTGCCGGGCTGTTCCTCTGCTTCGCCCTGCTCGGTGGCCCCGCGATGCTGCCGACCTGGGCGCATATCGCCGTCCTCGTCGTGTTCGCGGTGGCGATCCCCGCCGCGCTGATCCGTGGCCTGCTGCGCCTGACCGCGCCCTCGCTGCCGGACACCGACCGCCGCCTCGAACGCGCCAGCGGGCTGCGCCATCGGCCGCTCCAGGTGCTGCACGACACGCCCGCGCTGCCCGGCGCCGACGATCTCTGGCGCGCCCATATGGAGCGGGCGCGGGCGCAGATCACCCGTCTGCGCGTCGGCCTGCCGCGGCCTGGGCTGGCCGCGCTCGACCGGCGTGCGCTGCGCATCGCCGTCGCCGTGGCCCTGGTCGCGAGCCTCGGTGTCGCCGGCGAGCAGACGCTGCCCCGCCTCGTGCGTGCCATGCAGCCGCATTTCGCCCCGCCCGCGGTGCCGGCGGACACGCTGCTGCAAGCCTGGATCACCCCGCCCGGCTATGCCGGACTGGCGCCCGTCTTCCTCAAGAAGGAGGGCGGGGCGGTGACGGTTCCGGCCGGATCGCACCTTACCGTTAGCGTCAGCGGCGGCGACGGCGTGCCCGAACTGGCGAGAAACGGCGTGGCGGCGCCGTTCCAGATGCTGGGCGAGGGCAGCTTCCAGGCGGAGGCGGACCTCGACTCCGGCGGCCGGCTGGCGATCCGCCGTGGCGGCCGCGACATCGGTGCCTGGGACCTTACGGTCGTCGCCAATCGCGCCCCGGTGGTCAGCTTCCCCGAACCGCCGGGCGTGGCGCCGAACCCGCGCATCCCGCAGATCCGCCTGCCCTGGCAGGTCGCGCATGACTATGGTGTCGTCGGCCTCGGCGCCGAACTGCGCCTGGACGATCGGGCGGACCTGCCGCCGCTGGTGATCGCCATTCCGCTGCCCGGCGGCGCGCCGAAATCCGCCAAGGGCGCGCGGCTGCACGATCTGACCGCGCATCCCTGGGCCGGCCTGCCGGTGACGGCTCAACTCACCGCGAAGGATGCCACCGGCCTCGTCGGCATCAGCGAGCAGGAACGCTTCAAGCTGCCCGAGCGTCGGTTCGAGCATCCGGTCGCGCGCGCGCTGATGGCGATCCGCAAGAACCTTACCCTCAAGCCGACCGAGCGTGCCCGCGCGGTCGAGGAGCTCGAACGCCTCGCGCGGCTGGAGGAGGCCTGGAAGGACGATCTGTCCGGCTTCCTCAACCTCAGGGCGATCGGTTCGCTGTTGCGGCGCGACCGGGCGGCCACCGCGATCGATGACGCGCAGCGGCGCATGTGGGAACTGGCGCTGCATCTGGAGGAGGGCGCGGCCGAACGCTCGGCGCGCGCGCTCGAACAGGCGCGCCAGGCGTTGCGCGAGGTGCTGGAAGCCGAGAAACGCGGCGAGCAGGTGGACAAGGCCGAGATCGACCGCCGCATGAAAGAGGTCCAGGAGGCGCTGCAGAAGCACCTCGATGCCCTCGCCGAGCAGGCCAAGCGTGATCCTGGCTCGGAAAAATTCGACCCGGACCGCCAGCGCATGGACGCCCGCGACCTCCAGCGCCTCGCCGAGCAGATGCGCGACGCCGCCCGCGAAGACAAGATGGACGAGGCGCGCGACAAGCTCGCGGAAATGGAGAAACTCCTGGAGGAACTCGAAAAGGGTCGGCCCGAGCGCGGCAAGATGACCGAGCGGCAGAAGCAGCGCGCCGAGAAGCGGCAGAAGGGCGAGCAGCAGATGTCCGCCGTGCAGGACATGGTGCGCCGCCAGGGCGGCCTGCTCGACCAGTCCCAGCAGCGCGCCGATGGCGAGCGCGGCAACAACGATCCGCGCCGCTTCCTGCGCCCCCAGCCGTCACCGACGCCACCTGACGCGACCAAGGATCGCACCGCCGAGCAGCGCGTCCAGCAGGCCCTGCGCCGTGCATTGGGCGAGCTGATGCAGCAGCACGGCGACCTCACGGGCGAAATTCCGCCCAATCTCGGCGAGGCCGATCTCGCCATGCGCGATGCCAGCCAGGCGCTCGCCCAGGGCCGTGACGCTGACGCCGCCGCTGCCGAACAGAAGGCGATCGAGGCGTTGCAGAAAGGCGGCCGCGCGATGGGCCAGCAGATGGCCCGCATGTTCGGCCGCCCCGGCGACGAGGAGGGCGATGACGGTGACGATGGCGACGAGGGTGATCAGGACGGCCAGGGCCGCGGCATGGGCGAGAATGGCCAGGACGGCAACCGGCCCGGCAATGGCAACCAGCAGGGCGGCAACCAGCCGGGCAACCGCTTCGGCCAGGGCCGCGCCGATCGCCCCTGGGGCGGGCGTCGGGGCGTCGATCGCCGCGCTGATGAACGGCGGGACCCGCTCGGGCGGCAGTTGAAAGAGGGCAGCGGCGGGCTCGACGAGAGCGGGCTGACGCAGGTGCCCGAGGAGATGGAACTCGCCCGCACCCGCGCCATCCAGGACGAACTGCGCCGCCGCGGCGCCGACCGCACCCGGCCGCAGCCGGAACTGGATTACATCGACCGGCTGCTGCGGCAGTTCTGAGGCGCTACCCGTCCAGCGCCGTGGGGTTGGCCAGCAGCCAGGCGGCGTAGTCGGCATAGGCGGCGGCGGGCGGGAAGCGCGGGGCCCAGCCGGTGGCGCTGATCCGGGCGATGTCCATCATCCCGCGCGGGCGGGTTTCGGTGAGCGGCACATTGACCTCCGCCGGATCGGCCGATTGGCGCCACGTGAAGCCGGGGAACGTGACGGCAAGCTGCGCCGCCCAGTCGGTGATCACCGGCCCCCAGGGGACGCCCGAGCACAGGTTGAACACGCGCTCCGTGGGCGCTGTCATATCGAGAAGATGCAGCAGGCCGCTGGCGATATCGCGCGCGTAGACCCAGGTATAGGCGGGCAGGTCCGCCGGCAGAACGGCTTCCTTGCCGGCCCGCGCGAGGGCCGCGAGATGCCAGTGCGGGCCAATGAGGTCGCGCAGTCCGGTATCGCGCTCCCACGGCCCGAACACCGAGGAAATCCGCGCGGCGATGACATCCACGCCCCACAGCGCGCCGAGCCGCAGCGCCGAGCGCTCGACCGCGTACTTCGTCACGCCGTAGATGCCGGTCGGCACCGGCGGAGTGCGGGTTTCGTCCAGCAGGGCGTGGTCGAAGAAGCTCTCGCCGTAGACCGAACCGGAGGACGGCGCGATCACGCGCGCCACGCCGGCGTCGCGCGCGGCGCGCAACTGGGCGATGAGGCCGAGCAGGTTCACCTCGATGATCCGCTCCGGCATCTCCGCCTCGCGCGCCGGCCCGGAGGTGATGGCGGCGAACGGGAACAGCCGATTGACGGCGTGGGCGCGCATCAGCCCGGTCATCGCCGCGCCGTCGCGCACGTCGCCACGGATCGGCGTGAGCCGCCCCGGCAGGGATGTGAAGGCGCGCTGGGCCGAGGGCGGGACGTCATCGAGCGCGACGACGACGACGTGTTCGCCCCGCGCCAGCAGCGCCTCGACCAGGTTAAGGCCGACGAAGCCGGTGCCGCCGGTGACCATTACGCTCATTGGATCAACTTACCTCCGGGCCGCAGCGCTGCCATTCCTCGATGGAGGACGCCCCCGCGCTGCGCGATTGCATCGCGTGTTCGCCGAGCAGCCGCATCTCGACCGTGCCGCCGGCGCCGGGGTCTCCCGCGGGGACGACATAGGTGAAGCCGTGGCGGTCATAGTTGCCTTGCACGCGCGCGCCGGTGGGGGTGGTGAGGCTGGGGCCGTTGATCATCAGGCGCTTGCCCTTGTCGGTGCACCAGGTGCCGTCGATCGAGTCGGCGCGCGCGGGCATGGCCGTCAGCGCGGCCAGTCCGAGGGCGATCGCGAAGAGTTGGAACCGCATGAGCTACCTCCCATTGATGATCGTCGGAAAGGCTAGACCGCGCTCAGCCGGCCTGCAATCGTTACGTGACCTTGCGGCGGGTCTGGAATTCCGCGGCCCGCCAGGCGCCGGTGTCCAGCACGTCGCGCAGTACCGCCGCAGCATCCCACAAATCCACGAAGCGGAGATAGAGCGGCGTGATGCCGAAGCGCAGAATGTCCGGCGCGCGGAAATCGCCGATCACGCCGCGGGCGATCAGCGCCTGCATGATCGGGTAGGCGTCCGGGTGGGCGAAACACACCTGGCTGCCGCGCTTCGCAGGGTCGGCGGGGGAGGCCAGCACCAGCCCGTGGCCGGCGCAGTGGCGGGCGACCAGATCGGCGAAGATGCGGGTCTGCGCCACGGATTTTTCGCGCACGGCGGCCATCGGGGTTTGCAGCGCGATGTCGATGCCGACTTCGAGCGCCGCGAGGCTGAGCATCGGCGGCGTGCCGACGATGGCGCGGGCGATGCCGGCCGCCGGGCGGTACGAAGCCTCGAAGGCGAAGGGCGCGGCGTGGCCGAGCCAGCCGGTCATCGGGAAGCGGATCGTCGCGTGCAGGCGCGGCGCGACGTAGAGGAAGGCGGGCGCGCCCGGGCCGCCATTGAGGAATTTATAGCCGCAGCCGACGGCGAGGTCGGCGTCGCAACCGGCGAGGTCCACCTCCACGGCGCCGGCGGAATGGGCGAGGTCCCACAGCACCAGCGCGCCGGCGGCGTGGGCGGCGGCGGTCAGTGCGGCCATGTCGTGCATGGCGCCGGTGTGGTAGTTCACGTGGGTCAGCATGACCACGGCGGTGTTGCCGTCGATGGCGCCGGCGATTTCGTGCGGTTCGACGAGGCGGAGGATGTGGCCACGATCGAGCAGGGCGGCGAGGCCCTCGGCGATGTAGAGGTCGGTCGGGAAATTGCCGCGCTCGGAGAGGATCACGCGGCGCTCCGGGCGCAAGGCGAGGGCGGCGCCGAGGAGCTTGAACAGGTTGACCGAGGTGCTGTCGGCGACCATCACGCTGCCTTCTGGCGCGCCGCTTGCGCTGCCTTCTGGCGCGCCGATCAGGCGGCCGATCTTGCCGGCGATTTTGGGCGCGAGATCCATCCAGCCGGCGTCGTTCCAGCTCCGGATCAGGCCGTTGCCCCATTCACGGCTGACGACCTCGGCGACGCGGCCAGCGGTGGCGCGCGGCATGGCGCCGAGGGAGTTGCCGTCGAGATAGATCACAGTGTCGGGGAGGGCGAACTGGGCGCGCATCGGCGCGAGCGGGTCGGCGGCATCGAGGGCGGCGCAGTCTTCGCGGGTCAGGTCTTCGCGGGTCAGGTCTTCGCGGGTCATGTCAGTCGCTCCCGCCGGTGGAGCGCTGCGCCCAGGCGGCGATGCGGCGCGCATTGCCGCGCCACGTGTAGTCGCGACGTTCGAGTTCCGCGCGCGCGGCGGTGCCGAGGCGGGTGCGCAGGTCCTGGTCGGCGCTCAGTCGGGCGATTGCCGCCCACATACTGCCCTCCACGTCCGGGTCAAACAGCAAGGCGGTTTCCTCGTGGACAAGGATCTCACGGATGTTCGGGCGGTCCGGCGCAACGATCGCACGACCGGCTGCCATGTAGTCGAAAATCTTCAGCGGCGAGGCCCATGCGACCACGCTCGGCTGCAAGGCGATATCAAATTCACCGACGCAGCGCGGGATTTCGGCATGGGCGACGAGGCCGACGAAGCGGACGCGTGCGGCGATGCCAAGTTCGGCGGCGAGTGCCTCGAGGTCCCCCCGGGCGGGCCCTTCGCCGACGACGATGAGCGTGACCGCCAGCGACCCTTGAGTGGCGGCCATCATGCGGATCACGCCATCGAGCCCATGCCAGGGCCGGATGAAGCCGACGAAACCGAGGACGGCGGGCGCGTCTGTTGGGTGGTCTGATGGCACGGGGGGGAAGCGTTCGAGGACGACGCCGTTCGGCACCACCTCGATCGTCGGGGCGGCGATGCCGGTTGCGACGATCATCGCCTTCAATGCGCCGGTCACCGCGAGCACGCGATAGGCGCTGGCCCAGGTGTAGCGCTCGAGGCGGTGCGCCAGGCGTCGCAGTTGGAGGCCGCCGAAGCGCGTGCGCTCATGCGCCAACGGGGAGTTGACCTCGAGGAAGAGCTTCAAACCGGTCCGCCGCGCCAGCCAGGCGCCGGCGAGATAGTACAGATTATACCGCTCATAGATGACATCCGGCCGGAACGTATCGCATGCCCGCTTCAGGCGGCGGTAGGCAGGAATGTTATAGGCAAGCTCGGCGAATTCCCCGAGCACGCCGGGCAGCAGGCGCCGGAGTGCGGCGACCATGCGGCTGCCGCCGCCGAATTCGGATTGCTCGTAGAAGCCCGGCCCGACCACGAGAATCTCATGCCCTTCGGCACGAAACGCGGCGACCAGTTCATCGACATGCACGCCCTGACCGTCGCGCGACTGGATCCTGTGGCTGTAGAGGATGCGCATGCCGGTGCTTCAGGCCTCTCGCGGGAGTGCAGTATGAGCCGCCGGATCGAACGGCGTGTCGATGCGCGGTGGCTTCGATTAGGCCAGTGCCGCGCCAGTGTCCAGCAGCACCGCTCCCGGCGGGAATAGGATGGGATCGGTTAATTTTGCGTCCAGATGTGGGGGGTCAGGGGCGTGTCCGGGCCAGTTCCTGCTTGATCGTTTGCAGATAGGCCCCCTGGCGCCGGCGCGTTGCGGCGTCGGGGGCGAGGCGTTGGCGGGCGAGCTTGTGCATGCGGGCGATTTCGGCGACCTGGGCTGGCGCATTGCGGGTGACGCTGTGGTCATGGCGGCGATGCTGGTTCAGGGCGGCGGCGACGTAGGCGACGCTGCCGTCGCAGTCGGCGAGCAGTTCGACGTAGAGCCGCCAGTCGCCGGCGCTGCGGTAGTCGCAGAGCTCCTCGCCGCAGCGTTCGATGGCGGCCAGCAGCGCGTCGCGGCGCCACAGCACGGCGGAGACGTTGAGGATCAGGTTGCGCTCGGCGAGGAAGCGGCGGGCGAAGGCGCGGGCGGGGAAGAGGGCGTCCCGTGCCAGGGCTTCGGCGCCGGACTGGGCGTAGTAGTCGTGGTAGCTGGGCCAGATCTCGTCGCCCGCGGCGTCAATGGCGCGGCTGTCGCAGAAGGCCAGCACCGCGTCGGGCTGGGCGCGCAGCCGGGCGGCGAGGGTGGCGAGCAAAATGGGGTCGGCGCCGTCATCGGCCTCGGCGATCCAGAGGAATTCGCCCTGTGCCGTCGCGGCGGCGCGCTGCCATTGGCGGAACACCGAGCCGGAGTTTTCCGTCGCTTCGATCACCGTGACATCGCGGCGCCAGTCCGCCGCGACCCGGCGGGCGACCGCCACGCTGTCGTCGCTGGAGGCGTCATCGAGGACGATGATCTCGGCCACCGGATAGGTCTGGCCGAGGATGGAGACGAGGCGGTGTTCGAGGTAGCCGGCATAGTTGTAGCTCGGCACCACCACGGAGATTTCGGCCAGATCGGGCTGGGCGAGGCGCAGCAGTGCGGCGGTATAGGCGTCGAAGCCGAACGCCGCGGCGGCTTGGCGGCCGTGGCGGGTACGGGTTGCGGAAGTGGGCATGGGTGAGGCGAGGAGTGAGCGGGCCATCGCATCGACATCGCCCAGCGGAACCGTGGCGCCGGTCTGCCGGGCCGCCAGCAATTCGGGGATACCGCCGCTGCCGGTGAACGCCACCACGTGCAGCCCGGCGGCGAGCGCTTCCAGCACGGCGGACGGGTACGGATCCTCGCGCGAGGTGAGGGCGAAGGCGTCGGCGGCGCTCAGCCAGGCCGCGACGTCGCGCTGGTAGCCGGCGAGGCGGAACCGGCCGGTCGCCTCGGCGGCGGCGATCTCGGGGCCGAGATAGCCGCGCATCACCGGGTCGATATCGCCGATCCAGCAGAACATCGCGTCGGCGCGTCGGCGCCGGGCGGCACGCCAGGCTTGCAGGAACAGGTCGAACCCCTTGCGCAGATCGGCATAGCCGGCGCCGAGCACGAGGCGTGTGGCGGTGCCGAGGCCGAGGGTTTTTCGAATTCGCCGGCGTGACTGTGCGGAGAAGGCCACTGGATTGTACAGGCCCTGCGGCAGGAGGATCGGTGCGGCGGGGGCGATGCCGGTGATGTCGGTGAAGCGATCGCGGACGAAACCGGCGGGGAAGATGACGCGGCTGGCTGCCTTTGCCCCTGCACGGGCGCCGGCCAGCAGGCCTTTCTCTTCGATCAGTCCGGGCAGTTCGTGCACCAGCAGCGTCACCGCCATGCCGGCGTCGCGCAGCATCGGGGCGATCCAGGCGGCGGCGGCGGTGTTGACGATGGCCGAGGTGAAGCCGCGCGCGGCCCAGTTGGCGACCAGGGCGGCGAGGCGGTCGGGCGAATTCAGCGGGTCGGCGACCACGATGCCAGCGGCTGTGGCCGCGTAGTCGGCCGTCAATCGTCCCTCGCCGAGCAGCAGATATTCGGCCTGGACGCCGTGGCGCGCCCGCAAGCGACGCAGCAGATGCAGCAGCAGATGCTGCGCGCCGGCGGGGAAGGCGTCATGGCCGACCAGCAGCAGTTTCGCCGCCGCCTCGTCAGGGGCGGCGCGAGTGACGGCGCGGGCGGTGGCGTTCAGGTAGGCGGCGCCGAAATGCACGTCGGGTTCGAGATAGGCGCCCTCCGCCCATTCGTTCCAGGCGTTCACACACACCAGCGCCTCGCCGAGGAAGGGCTGGGCCGACGCGCGGGTGACGAGCTCGGTCATCCACGCCTGGTACTTCGCCGGAGTGGAACCGCGCAGCACCAGCCCCGCACCCTGGCGCCGCGCGTCGTTGTCCCAGCTCGGCACCGCCGTGCGGAGCAGCGGGAAGGGCGGTGGGGCTTCATCGAGCGAGGCGCGGACGAGGTCGTCGTAGTCGTAGACATGCGCGCTTGCTTGCTTGTCGAACAGCGTGATCTCCGCGTTGCGGCGGGGGAGACCGACGGCGAGTTTGTGCGGCGGGAACTCGACGGCGGCGTCGAAGCCGGTGCCGCGCGGGTCGGTGGCGCCGAAGCTTTGCGCCATCACCAGCAGCGGGTTCTCGCCGTGATCGGCGAACAGCGCGCGCCAGCGGACGACGGCGGCGGGCGTATCGGGGATATCGGCGGCGCGATAGACCATCAGCAGCGGCCGGCCGTCGATGCGGATGTAGCGCGGGTCGCGGAAATGCCGGGCGAAACAGGCGACCAAGGCGGCGTCGTCGGCGGCGTTGTAGTCCTGGCTGATCAGCACTTCCTGCTCCGAGCCGTCCCAGCGCCGGGTCCAGTTCTCGTTCGCCCACATCAGGCAGAACGGGAAATCGATCGAGCGGTCGGCGAGCATGGCCTCGACGGGGGCTTCGAGCAGGCGCCGGCCGTTGAACCAGTAGAAGTAATGCACGAAGCCGAACACGCCGGCGTCACGCGCCATCGCCGCCTGCCGCCGCATGACCGCGCGGCCCTCCGCCGTGTCGCCGAGGCGGTAATGGCCGAGATCGCCGGGCAGGCGCGGCTGGTAGTGGCCGGCGAAGCGCGGCATGCCCCGCCCGATCGCGGTCCATTCGGTGAAGCCGCGGCCCCACCAGACGTCGTTCTCGGGGATCGGGTGGAATTGCGGCAGGTAGAAGGCCAGCACTTTCGCCCGCCGGATCGCGCTGGCCGGCAAGGGTTCGGCGGCCTCGAAATCCGCGCCGGGGCGGCTGAAGCGGCGGACCTCCTCGAACACGTCGGTCTCGGCGGCCGGTGGGCGCGTGTGCAGGCGGAGGGCGTGGCGGTGGCGTCGGTAGTGGATCAGCGGGTTCTCGCTCGCCACGCCGTCGAGGTAGCGGTCGATATAGTAGCGCGTGTCGAAGCTGGCCGAGGGGTCGCGGCCTTCGCGGAAGCCGTAGAGCAGGTAGTGTTCGAACGGATCGACGCCGGCGGCGGCGACATCGGGGTAGCGGGCGAGATAGAAGGCGGCGTCGAACTCCGGCAACGGGCTGACCTGGCCCGTGCACCGGCGGTCGAGAAAATGGGCGAGCAGGCTGCGGCCGCCCTCGGGTTCATGCTGGGTGGCATACCAGGCGAGGTCGAAATACTCGGCCGGGGCGCGTCCCTCCGCCTCGCCGGTGGTGACGTAGTGGACGACCGGGTTGATGCCGGAGCGGACGATTCCGGGATTGTTGTGCAGATACCAGGCGGTATCGAAATAGCGGTTCGGCCGGCGTTCCTCCTGCCAGCCGCTGGCGATGAAATGGGCGCAGGCATCGGCCTCGCTGGCGCCGGCGTCGGGGTATTCCTGGAGATACCAGGCGGCGTCGAACAGGCCGGTCGCGGTCAGCATCGCGAGATCGCAGACGACCTCCGGCCCCTCCATTTCGGAGCTGCGCTGGCAGGTGTGCAGCCGTAGCGCGTGGCGATGGCGGCGGTAGTGCAGCAGCGGGTTCTCGCTGGTCATGCCATCGAGGTAGCGTTCGACGTAGAAGCGCGTGTCGAACACGCTTGAGGGATCGCGTTCCTCGTGGGCGCCGTAGAGGAGGTAGTGCTCGAACGGATCGGCCCCGGCGGCGGCGACGTCCGGGTAGCGGGCGAGGTAGAAGGCGGCGTCGAACTCCGGCAGCGGGCTGACCAGGCCGGACAGGCGGCGCGCCAGGAAATGGGCGAGGAGGCAGCGGCCGGGATCGGTCGTATGGCCGGCGGCATACCAGCCGAGGTCGAAATGCTCGCTGGGCGCGCGCCCCTCGGCCTCGCCGACGGCGATGTAGTGCAGCACCGGGTTCATGCCGGCGCGGGCGACATCGGGATTGCCGGCGAGATACCAGGGCGGGTCGAAGTAGAAATTCGGCCGCCGCCCCTCCTGCCAGCCATGGGCGATGAAGTGCGCCGCCGGATCGATGCCGCTCACCGCGATATCGGCGTAGGTCCGCAAATACCAGCCGGCATCGAATAATTCGGACGCGGCCAGCAGCGCCAGGTCGTTCGCCACCGACCCGCCGAATGCCTCGCTGACCGACCATGCCTCGCTGCCGGCCCACAGGCCGTGCGGGAGCAAGCCGTTCATCGCGCGGGGTTCTCCGTGGAACCCGAAAACCTCTCGGACGCCTTACGCCGGACCATGACTCGCCTGCCGATCATACAATCGTTAACGGCAGTGCTTTCATGTCATCGGTGAACACGCAAATCCAAATGCCCGTGAAAGGCTTTGTTCACAGCGTTTTATCGTGAGGCGATGCCGCTACAGCATCGCCAGCGACTGCTTGCGCCGCGGTGTCGGATAGGCGGCGACGGTTTCGGATAATGGGGCGGCGCCGCGCCAGTGCAGCAGATAGAGGTCGATGTGATCGGTGCGCAGGCGCTTCAGGCTGCGGTCGCAGGCGGCGATGGTGCCTTTTCGCGTGGCGTTATGGGGATAGACCTTGCTGACCACGAAGGCCGCGTCACGCTGGCCGGCGATGGCTTCGGCCACGATTTTTTCGGAGCTGCCTTCGCCGTACATCTCGGCGGTGTCGATCAGGGTCATGCCGAGATCGATGCCGAGGCGCAGGGCGTCGGCCTCCTCCCTGGCCGGGCGCTGGCCTTCGCCGAAGCGCCATGTCCCCTGGCCCAAGGCGGGGACTGCGGTCCCGTCGGGCAGGCGGACGCGGTGCATGGCTACTCCGCTAACGCTTCGGCGCGGCGCAGCAGGCGGAGGAAATTGCCGCCCCAAAGGAGAGAAATTTCGCGCTCCGTGTAGCCACGGCGGACCAGTTCGACGGTGATGTTCGGGGTTTCCGCCGCCGAGTTCCAGCCGGTGAGGCCGCCGCCGCCATCGAAATCGGAGGAGATGCCGACATGCTCGATGCCGATGCGCTTCACCGCGTAGTCGATGTGGTTGACCATGTCGCCGACGGTGACGTCGGCGGTTTTCTTGCCGGATTTGACGAAGCCGGGGGCGGCGGTGACCTGGACCACGCCGCCGACGTCGCGCAGGGCGTCAAGCTGTTCGTCGTCGAGGTTGCGGGCGTTGTCGCAGAGGGCCTTGATGCAGGAGTGGGTGGAGAGGACCGGGGAGCGGGACAGGCCGGCGGCCTGGAGCATGGTTTTCTTCGAGGTGTGGGCGATGTCGACGAGCATGCCGTGGCGGTTCAGTTCGATGATCGCCTGGCGGCCGAGCTCGGACAGGCCGCCATGTTCCTCCTCGGGGTCGTTCAGGTCGCGGCGCGGATTGGAACTGTCGGCCAGCGCGTTGTGGCCGAAATGGGTGACGGTCATGTAGCGGGCGCCGCGGTCGCGGAAGGCCTTCATGCGGCTCGGATCGCCACCGAGGGCATGGCCGTTTTCGACACAAGGAACAATGCCGGTGACGCCGTCACGCGCGGCGCGTTCGATGTCATCGGCGGTGACGCAGACGCGGGAGTCGGGGCCGGAGCCCATGAGGTTGATGGCGTCGAGCATCGCGCAGGCGCGGGCGAAGGCGGCGGCGTTGCTCTCGGGGGTGCGGGGGACCTGACCAACATAGGCGGCGAAGCAGCCGGTGGTCATGTGGCCGCGGCGCATCTTCGGCAGGTCCACCTGGCGTTTGGTGTCCTCGAAGAAGTTCGGGCCATCCGGGAAGGGGATGTCGATATGGGTGTCAATCACCAGCAGGCGCTGGTGCAGGGCGATGGGGTCTATCATGGGTGCACGGTCGGGCGTTCGGTGGGGGGAAGTCAAGTGGTGTGGGGATTTTAGTTTTGATAACGTAACAATTTGATCGTGCGTCGGCGAAACCAGTCAGGCGCGGCTTCGTTTGGGGGGGACGATGTACCAGGGCCAGGGGGCGCGGCGGTCGTGCGGGTCGATCTCGTGCTTTGCCCGAGAGGGCGGCGCCCGGGGCTTGGGTTCGCGCGCGGGTTTCGCGCGGGAGGCGGCCGGCGGCGATGTGGGCGGTCAGGCGGTCGAACCGGCGGGCGGTTTCGATGAAGTAGCGCCAGAGCGGAAGGATGAGAGCGGCGCGGGGGTGCTTGAGGAAGGCGCGGGCGACGAGGGTGGCCAGGCCCGCGAGGATCACACCGAAGCGCCGGGCGAGCTCGGGCGCGGCGGCCTGGAGGTCGGACGGGATTGGGGCGGGGTGCATGAAAGAACTGTTAGAACGTTAGTTAGATCGGTGCAAGGGTTTTTTAGGAGCAATCAAGGCTCCGCCGGCAAAGGGGCACGCCCCTTTGATCCCCCCGACTGCTCGCGGCTGGGGCGATGGCCTTCGGATGTGATCCGATGATCATGTGA
>JAYTUU010000138.1:0-16206 GCA_043744375.1 Rhodospirillales bacterium
TGTCAACCGAAGGTCATCGATCCGGCCGCGAGCAGTCGGGGGGATCAAAGGGGCGTGCCCCTTTGCCGCCGGAGGCGCGCTGCGCACGACGTCGCGCGAATGCGCGCTGCGCACGACGCCGCCGAATGCGCGCTGCGCACGACGCCGCCGGAGGCGTTCTTGTTCACCCGATTGCCTTGGGGTCCGCCGGTTGCGATTGGACGACAACGCGTTCATCCTCTCATCGCACACCAGGAGGCCAGCTCCGATGAACGAAGCGTCTTCGATTGCTCCGGCGGTCAACAGTTTCGCCACTGGCGCCGCCTACACGCGGGGCCGGTATGTTCCGATGTCCGAGGCGAACATATCCGTGCTCGATTGGGGCTTCACCCGTTCGGATGTCACCTACGACGTTGTGCATGTTTTCAATGGCGGGTTCTTCCGTCTGGCCGATCATCTCGACCGTTTCTGCGAGTCGATGACGAAGCGCCGGCTCGCGCCGCCGGAGGATCGGGCGCAGATGGAAGCGATCCTGCATCGCTGCGTGGCGTTGACCGGGCTGCGCGATGCGTATGTTGCCATGCTCACGTTGCGTGGCCGGCCGCGGGTTGGCGGGTCGCGCAAGCTGGCCGATTGCGACAATCATTTCGTCGCCTATGCGATCCCGTGGATCGATGTTCTGACGCCGGAGGTGCAGGCGCGGGGCGGGCATTTGTGGGTTGCTTCCGTGCCGCGGGTGCCTGATGCTTCCTTTGATCCGACGATCAAGAATTATATGTGGGGCGATCTCACGACGGCGTTGATGGAAGCGCAGGATAATGACTGCGACACCGCGGTGCTGCTTGATGCCGAGGGGTTCCTGACCGAGGGCCCCGGCTTCAACATTTTCGTCGTCAAGGACGGTGCGGTGCTGACGCCGGATCGCGGCAGTCTCGGCGGGATCACGAAGCAATCGGTGCTGGAGCTTTGCGCGATGGAGGGGCTTCCGGCCAGCGTCGCCGCCATTCCGCGGGCGCTGCTGGAGGATGCCGACGAGGTGTTTCTCGCCACCACCGCCGGCGGCGTGATGCCGATCTCGCGGGTCGGCAAGCGGATTCTCGGCAATGACCGGCCGGGACCGCTGTCGGCGCGGTTGAAGGACCTCTACTGGCGCAAGCACACAGAGGGCTGGCACTACACGGCCGTCCAATACGACCTCTAAGCGCGGGAGCGACGACGATGGATTTTCCGGAACTGACCGAAACCAACATCGCGGTTTGGCACGGCATCGCCCCACCCAACGATGCCGGGCGTCGTCTGGCCGCCGATCTGGAGAAAACGATCCGCGCTTTCGAGGCGCTGCGCGACACCATGCGGTTCGAGGACGAGCCGTCGAGCTTCGAGGCGGCGTTGCAGGCGACCAAGGAGACGGCGCCATGAGCGGGCTCGCCGATCTCTCGCTGGTCGAGGCGGCGGCGCAGGTGGCGCGGGGCGAGACCACGTCATCGGCGTTGCTCGAAGCCTGCCTCGCGCGCCTTGCCGTCGTGAACCCGAAGATCAACGCCACCATCTGGCTCGACCATGACCGCGCCCGCGCCGCCGCTGCCGCCGCCGATGATGCGGTGAAGGCGGGTGGAAAACTCGGCCCGTTGCACGGCGTTCCGCTCGCGCACAAGGATATGTACTACCAGGCGGGACGGCCGAGCACCTGCGGGTCCGCGATCCGCCGCGACTTTGTGCCGGACATCACCTGCACCGTTGTGGAGCGCCTGTCCGCCGCCGGGGCCTTCACGTTCGGTGGGCTCAACATGGCGGAGTTCGCGCAGAACCCGACGGGCCATAACCGGGCCTTCGGGGACTGCCACAACCCGTGGAACCTGCCCTACATCACCGGCGGCTCGTCCTCTGGTTCGGGTGCGGCGGTCGCGTCCGGCGGCACCTATGCGTCGCTGGGATCCGACACCGGGGGCTCGATCCGGCTGCCCGCGTCGGCTTGCGGCGTCACCGGGCTCAAGCCGACGCAAACCCGCGTCTCGCGCTACGGGGTGATGCCGCTGTCGTTTTCGCACGATAATGTCGGCCCGCTTGCCCGCAGCGCGCATGATTGCGCGCGCATTCTCGCGGTCATTGCCGGGCACGATCGGCGCGATCCCACGAGTGCGGCCGAGCCGGTGCCGGACTACGAGGCGGCGCTGGATGGCGACCTGCGTGGCGTGCGGATCGGCGTGCCGACGAATGGGCTGATGAACACCGCCGATGCTCCCATCCAAGCCGCGATCGAGGCCGCGTTGCGGGTGCTTGCGGGGCGAGGCGCCAGCATCGTCCGTCTCGCGCTGCCGCTGATGGATGAAGTGGCGGCCTATGGCGGCATCGTCTCGCGCGTCGAGGGGGCGGCGATCCATGCGCGCTGGATGCGCGATCGCCCGCAGGACTACGCGGTGCATCTGTCGGCGCGCATCTATGCGGGATATGGCATTCCCGGCGCCTATTACGTTGAAGCGCTGGCCCGGCGCGGCCCGATCCTGCGCGATTTCGCCCGCGAGGTGTTTTCCCAGGTGGATTTGATCGCGAGCCCGACCATCCCGACCGTTCTGCCGACTTTGGCCGAGACGGACATTGACCACGGCCCGCCGGGCACCGAACACCGGTTCCTCGCGGTGTCCGTGAACACCCGCCCGTTCAACTATCTCGGGCTTCCCACCATCAGCGCGCCCTGCGGGTTCGATCCGAACGGCTGCCCGGTCGGGCTGCAACTGGCGGGGCGGCCGTTTGCCGAGGCGCGAGTGCTGAAGGCGGCGGATGCCTATCAGCGGGATACGAATTTTCATATGCTCCGGCCGCCAGTGGTGCTGGAGGCGGGGCCGATGGTGACGGCGTAGAGTCCATATTTGATAGGCAGGCCCGAGGACTTGATAGGCAGGCGCGGGGCGCGTGTCAGCAAGACCCGGAGCCCAAAGCGGGTTTCAGCCGTCAATCTTGATCGAGCTATGCAATGCGGGGGTTCGGGCCGCGCCCGTGCTTGCGTTGCAGCTTACCGCTTGCCCGGCCCCCGCTTCCCGCAGAACTGTTCCACCGCCACCACGAGCATCGCGATCACGACCGCCAGGGCGGGCGGGCCGAGGACGATGGTGAGGGCGCGCGCGACTTCCATGTCCAGGCTCGTCAGGTCGTAGAGCGTCGAGGTCCAGGCGGCGCTGGAGCTGTAGAGCAGCGGGCGGCGGAAGGCTTCGGGGAGGAGGATGAGGCCGGTGGTGATCCAGGCCATCGTGCCCAGTGCCCAGATCGGCAGGAAAATTCGCAACCAGTCTTTCATGAGGCGATCTTTCGTTGCGTGGCCGTTTGGCGGGCCTGGATCAGGCGGTCGATCTGGGCGAACAGGGCGGCTGCGTGTTCGCGGCGGGCCTGGTCGGTTGTGGGGCGTCTGGGCGGCGCTATGCTTTCGGCGGGGCGCAGTAGAACGGGCGAGCCGGGGACGTCGACGCCGTCGGTGGCGCGGCGGATGGTCAGCCAGCGTGTGCTGTCGGTGGGCGGGGTATCGAGGCGGATGGTGAAGGCGCAGGTGCCGCCGCCGATGCCGCCCGCTTCGAGGTCGGGCCGCCGCTGGCCAGCGAAGCCCCAGGCGATCGGTGTGCCGTCAAGCGCGATTTCGAGCGGCACGGCGGCGCCGGGCTGCGCGGGATCGACCGCCCAGCCGGAGACGGTCTCGGCGGTCACCCTCTCCACCCAGCCATCCAGCCGCCGGCCGGGCTCGCCGCGTTCGACCAGGCGGCGCAGCATGACGGCCGCGCGCGGATCGGCCGGGACGGCGCGCACGGGGCAGGCGAGGCCGGCCGCCTGGAGTGCCCCGCCGCCGGCGACAGCGAGTGCGATATAGGTCACGGCGTCCGGCACGACGGCGACGGTGCTGCCGTTCACCAGCCGCGCGGCCGCGGCGCGATGACCGTTGAAGGCAACGGGCTGTTCGGGTGCGAGGCGGATGTCCCGGCTGGGTACGCCGGGTGCGAAGGCGTCGGCGCGGACGAGAATGGCGCGGGCGGCGGGCGCGCCATCGAGTGCCGCGCGGATCAGTCGCCGCTTGGTGCAGCGGAGCACGGGCGCCACCCGGCCTTCGACCAGCACGAGGTCACCCGGCCGCAAATCCCCCACCGCGATCGCGCCATCAGGCGTGGCGAGCGGCACGTCGGACGCGAACCCGGCGTGGAGCACGCCGCCCAGCCCGTCATGCCCGGCTGGGCGCAACACGAAATCGGCAGGCGGGGGGCGCAACTTATCCACCCGCACCCGGAAATGCCTCGCCGGCGAAGAAGCGGCGCGGGTTGTCGTCCAGCATCGTCGCGATCTGGCCCTGGTTGACGCCGCGGGCGTGCAGCAACGGCAGGAAATCGGTGAACATGTAGCTGTACGGCGGTGGCCATTTGCCGGCGGCCTTCAGGCCGTCGATATGGGCCTGATCGGCCGGTGAAAGCTGGCGCTGCATCTTGCCGAGCCAGCCGCAATGGCGGTCCTGGCTCATCATGACCCGGCTGGTGAAGCCGTCATGGACCAGCTTGGCGAGGTTGTCGGCGCGGGTTTCGTCGGGCATCAGGCGGAGAATGCCGATCCGGTCGAAGCCGATATAGGAGCCGCCGTCGACGACGCGGCGATGATAGGCGGGGTCTGCGTTGCCGCAGCAATGGCCGATCAGGCAGCGCCGCGCCTCCACCCCGCCATCGGCGAACAGGCGCTGCTGCTCGGGGCCGCCGACGCCGTCCTGCGTGTGGGTGATGATCGGCACCCCCGTGGCCTTCTGCGCGAGGCAGGCGGCGGCGAGGAATTTCTTCTCCAGTTCGGTGATATCCGGCGCACCGGTGGCGACCTTGATGGCGCCGGCCTTGATGCCCGTCGTGCCGATGCCGTGGGTGATCTCGCGGATATAGAGGTCCGCGATCTCCTCGGTGGTGCGGGCGCGCCAGTAGGGCGGCAGGCCGAGTTCCTCGAAATAGAAGCCGGTGGTGCAGATGATGTGCACGCCCGACTGCTCGGAGATCTCCTTCATCATCGTGACGTCGCGGCCCAGTTCGATCGGGCATGGATCGACGAAGCTGCGTACGCCGTGCACCTCCCGCAATTCGCGCAGCCGGCGGGCGGCCTCGGCGATGAAGGCGGCGCGGTCGAACAGCGCCGTCGGGTCGAATTCCGCGCCGGCGAAGGCGATGAACAGATGCTCGTGCATCAGCGTTCGCCCGAGCGCGGCCACCGGGATCGGCCCGGTGACGGTTTGTACCATGGTTGCCATGTCCGTTCCTATTCGACGATCGCGGCGTGGACGATGTTGGAGAGGTGTTCGGTCTGGGCGTCATGCGCCTCGTTGCTGTGGCGGGCGTTGCTGAGGAAGGCGAAGGACACGCCGGAGGACGGGTCGGCCCAGCAATAGGAGGAGCCGGCGCCGCCATGGCCGAAGGTGGTGGCGTGCGCGAGTGTGCCGACGCTGCGCGAGGACTGGCTGTCGCCGCGGATTTGCGGGCCCATGCCGCGATGCGACGGCGTGCCGCTGTTGAGGTCGACGCGCTGGCCGGTGAAATCGCGCGTCACGTAGGCGATGCTGCGCGGCGAGAGGATGCGCGTGCCGCCGAGCTGGCCGCCCTGGACGAGCGCCTGGTAGAACGCCGCCATGCCGCGGGCGGTGCCGTAGCCGCCGCCGCCGGGACGGCCGGAGCGTCGTGTCGCCGGCGCTGATTCGGACGCGATCGCCGTCATGCCCAGCGCCGCGTCGTGCATGTCGGCACAGCGCGACTGCACGTCATCGGGCACACCCACGACCACCTCGTCGGCGATGCCGAGCGGCGCGGTGATGCGGTCGCGGATGAACGTTCGAAAATCCTGGCCGGTCAGTTCCTCGATCACCATCGCGGCCACCCAGTGCGCCGATCCGGCGTGGTAGTGCACGCGCGCGCCGGCTATCCATTCGGGGACGAAATCGCAGACGGCGGCGCGGATTTTGGCGTGGTCCTCGATGATCTCCGGGGCGATCACGGCGTTCGGGAAGCCGCCCTGGTGGGTCAGCAGTTGCAGGATGGTGATCTCGCTCTTGCGGTGCCGCTCGAAGCCCGGCAGCACGTCGGCGATGCGGTCGCCGTAGCGCAGCACGCCGTCCTCGACGAGCGCCCAGATGGCGGCGGCGGTGACCACCTTGGTGTTGGAGTAGAGCAGGAACAGCGTGTCGTCCGTGGCGGGCGCCGCCGGGTTCATCCGGGCGGCGCCAAAACTGCGGAACAGCGCCAGCTTGCCGTGGCGGGCGACGGCCACCTGGGCGCCCGGGTAGATGCCGTCGGCGACGCGGCGCTCGATGGTGGCGCACAGCAGATCGAGCCGGCGTGGATCGAGGCCGAGCGTGGCGGGGTCGGCGGATTGCAGCGGAGAGGTTGTGGCCTGGAAATCCATGGGACGATCCTGTTTTTATGTCGTTGTTGAACGCAAGGCCCTACTAGGCTGCGTCGAGCAGTTCGCGGACGACCGTGGGGCCGTAGATCACGCGGTCCATGTTCGGATAGCGATAGGTGCCGGCCGGCATTGGTTCAGTCATCGGGGGTTCAGTCATCGGGGGTTCAGTCATCGGGATGCCTTTCGTGGGACAGGATGCGGCGCGGCAGGAAGCGGCGCCTCAGGAGGGCAGCCGGGGCGCCACTTCGACCCGCAACCAGTTGGCGAATTCCAGCCGATGACGATCGGCGTCGATGATGTCCGCGCCGATGCCGTAGCGCCAGGCGAGGTCTTTGCGGCTGGGATCGTCATGCAGCGCCCGTAGATCGGCCGCGAACGCTTCCGCCGCCTCCAGGCTCACCGCGTAGCCGCGATCGACCATGCGTTGCGCACTGCGCTTGAACATCGCGGCGATCTGCAACAGATCGTATTCCGGGTGATACTGCACGCCCCAGAACGAGCGCCCGCCATCGCGCAGACTCGCCGCCTGCACGTCGCTGATCCCGTTGCCGGCCAGCAGCGTGGCGCCCTGGGGCAGGTCACACACCTCGTCCTGGTGCACGCATAGCGCGTCGAACACCGGGGCCTTGCCGTCATACATTGGATGCGCCCGCCCGGCATCGGTCAGCACGATGGAGCGCGCCACCCCCATCTCGGCGCCCTTCGGGTTCAGCCGCACCCGGCCGCCGAGCGCGACCATCATCACCTGCAAACCCCAGCAACTGCCGAAACACGGCACCCCCGCCTGGAACGCGGCGCGCGCGAACTCCACCTGGCGATTGACCGCCGGCGTGTCGTGGTAGGCATTCAGCGGCGATCCGGTCCACGCAATTCCGTCGAAATCGCCGAGCGCCATGCCCTGCGGCAAGTTCGCGCCATCCGCCGCGGCGAGCACGAACGTCTCCACCCCGCCGACACTGCTATGCGCCTGCGAGGCCAGCGCGCCGGCATAGTTTGGCCCATGACGGCGCCCGCCGCTGGCCACAAGAAGGTCCTGCGACGCCGAAGGCGCGCCGTCGACGATCAGAATATTCGCCGTCAATGTCTTGTCCCGTGCGAAAATGGCCGGGCGGAACCCGCGCCCGTTCGGCAAAACTAGCGGCGCTGCGCGGCGCCCGCAACAAAGCAGATCAGGCGGGCAAGGAAGGCTCCGCCGGCAAAGGGGCAAGCCCCTTTGATCCCCCACACTTGTGGCGGCTGCGGCACAAAGCGTCGGGCGACATTCACATTCTCGCTTGTGTCGCAGGCAATCAATGACGCGACTACTGCAAACGATCACGCCGCAGTGGAAACTCCTGGGCTTCGCCCGAGAACCCGGCCAGATCGTAGGATTTCAACCGAAGGACGCCGATCCAGCCGCGAGGAGTCCGGGGGATCAAAGGGGCTAGCCCCCCAGCCGCTTTCGGCACGCAAGCGCGCGCCTGACGCGGGCTTGCCGGCGGAGCCCTGCTTGCCTGCCCAGACCATTAACCTTTGCCCCGTCCCCCGCGACTTGCTATGGATTCCGCCTAGAAAAGGGAGACCTCACCATGCTGACACGCCGCGCGCTGATGTTCACCGCGACTGCGACTCCGTTCCTGTCCTACGCTGGCGCGGGGCATGCCGAGACGCCGAAGGACATCCTGGTCATCGGCAAGTCGATCGATGACCTGATCAGCCTTGATCCCGCCGAGGCGTTCGAGTTCTCGGGCGGTGAGATCGACGGCAATTGCTACGAGCGGTTGATCATCCCGAACCCGCAGAACCCCAGCAACATCGTCGGCGAAGTGGCGGCAAGCTGGACGGTGTCGCCGGATGGGTTGACCTTCACGTTCACGATCAAGAGCGGCCTCAAGTTCGCGTCGGGCAAGCCGATCACCGCCGAGGACGCGGCGTTCTCGCTCCAGCGCGCGATCAAGCTGAACAAATCCCCGGCCTTCATCATCAACCAGTTCGGCTTCACGAAGGACAATGTTGACAGCAAGATCGTCGCCACGGACCCGAGCACGCTGAGCCTCACGATTGCGGAAAAAACCGCGCCGACCTTCGTGCTTTATTGCCTGTCGGCCAATGTCGGCAGCGTTGTCGAGAAGGCCGTGGTGATGTCGCACGCGCAGGGCGACGATCTCGGCAATGGCTGGTTGAAGACCAACAGCGCCGGCTCCGGCCCCTTCGTGGTGCGTTCCTGGAAAGCCAGCGAGAGCGTGATCCTCGACGCCAATCCGAACGCGCAGGTGGTGCCGAAGCCGAAGCGGGTGATCCTGAAGCATATCCCCGATCCTTCGGCGCAGCTTTTGCAGCTTCAGCAGGGCGACATCGATATCGCGCGGGACCTGCTGCCGGACCAGATCAAGACGGCGATGACCAATCCGGCCCTCAAGATCAGCTCGGCGCCGCGCAGCTACATCATGTACACCTGCATGAACCAGAACGTCCCGAACCTGGCCAAGCCGCAAGTGCGCCAGGCGATCAAGTGGGCGATCGACTATGATGCCATCCACGCGAACATCGTGCCGACGACGTATGAGATCCAGCAATCCTTCATCCCCAAGGGCGTGCTCGGCGCGATCGACGACCGGCCGTTCAAGAAGGATGTCGCCAAGGCGCGCGCGCTGATGGCCGAGGCCGGGTTGGCGGGCGGTTTCGAGGTGACTTTGGATCACGCCAATACCCAGCCCGCCGCCGACATCGCCCAGGCGATCCAGGCCGATCTCGGTGCGATCGGCATCAAGGTGACTTTGATGGCCGGCGAGAGCCGCCAGGTGATCACCCGCTATCGCGCCCGCCAGCACCAGATGGCCCTGCTGTCCTGGGGCATCGACTATTTCGACCCGCATTCGAACGCCGAGACCTTCTGCATCAACATCGACAACTCGGATACCGCTCGCAACAAGACCCTGTCATGGCGCAATTCCTGGCAGGACGCCGATCTCTCCGCGCGCGCGGCGGCGGCGGTGAAGGAGACCGATACCAAGACGCGGGAGGCGATGTATGCCTCGATGCAGCGCGACCACCATGCGCGCGGCCCGTTCGCCATCATGATGCAGAACACTGAGCGGGCGGTGATGCGCAAGCAGGTGAACGGCTTCGAGGTCGCTCCGATGGGCGCGCGGACGATCTACGAGAAGGTGGAGAAGAGCTAGCACCGCAGCGATGGCCGCACGCCGCTTACACACGCTGGCAGCGACGCTCGCCAGCGTGCCGATCACTCTGTTCGGCCTCGTCCTGGTCACGTTCCTGATCGGGCGGGTGATGCCGATCGACCCGGTGCTGGCCATCGTCGGCGATCGCGCGCCGGCCGACGTGGTGGCGGCGACGCGGCTTGAACTCGGGCTGGATCAGCCGCTCTACGTGCAGTTCTGGATTTATCTGGGAAAGCTCGCGGTCGGCGATCTCGGGCGATCGGTGATGACGTCGCACACCGTGGGGGCCGATATCCTGCGGTTTTTCCCGGCCACGATGGAGTTGGCGACCGTGGCGATCCTGGTCGCCTCCCTCGTGGGCGTACCGCTCGGCGTGCTCGTGGCGGTGCGCCAGGGGTCGTGGCTGGACCATACCGTGCGCGTCATCTGCCTCGCCGGGCACTCGCTGCCCATCTTTGTGATGGCGCTGCTCAGCCTGCTCGTGTTCTACGCCACGCTGCACTGGGCGCCCGGGCCTGGCCGCCAGAACATCATCTACGACGACATGGTTCCTGTGGTTACCAACCTGTTGACGGTGGACGCGCTGATCGCAGGGGAATGGGGCATCTTCAAGGATGCGCTGGCCCATCTCGTCCAGCCCGCCGGCGTGCTCGCCTATTTCGGCATGGCCTTCATCACCCGCATGACCCGTGCCTTCATGCTCGACGAACTCGCCGCCGAATATGTCATCACCGCCCGCGCCAAGGGTTTGTCGGTTGCGCGCGTGGTCTGGCGGCATGCCTTCGGCAACATCGCGGTGCGGTTGATCACGATCCTCGCACTCACCTATGCGGGCCTGCTCGAAGGCGCCGTGGTGACTGAGACGGTGTTCTCCTGGCCGGGCATCGGCCAGTATTTGACGATCTCGCTGCTCAACGCCGACATGAACGCGGTGCTCGGCGCCACACTGGTCGTCGGCGTCACCTACCTCGCCTTCAACCTGCTGGCGGACATGCTCTACCGGCTGCTGGACCCAAGAGTTTCATGAGCGATCTCGCCGCAACGAACGCCGTCTCGTGGCGCGACTGGCTGTTGACCGACACGCCCGCCTCGCGGTCGCAAGCCGCGTGGGGCCGCCGCTATCGGCTGTGGCAGAACTTCCACGCCAACCCGCTGGCGATGGGCGGTTTCCTCGTGGTGATCGCGCTGATCGTGCTTTCATTGCTGGCGCCGCTGCTGGCGACCTTCGATCCCGGCGCGCAGAACCTCGCCAACCGCCTCGCCCGCCCGTCCGCCGTGCACTGGCTCGGCACCGACGAACTCGGGCGAGATCTGTTCTCCCGCATCTTGCATGGCGGGCGCGTCACGCTCGGCATGGTCGTTGCCGTGGTCATCCTGGTGGCCCCGCTCGGGCTCGCCGTCGGCTGCATCGCCGGCTATTTCGGCGGCTATGCGGACCGCATCCTGATGCGGGTGACCGACGTTTTCCTCGCTTTCCCCCGCTTGATCCTGGCGCTGGCCTTCGTCGCCGCGATCAAGCCGGGCATCACCAGCGCGATCTTCGCCATCGTGCTGACAGCCTGGCCGCCGTACGCGCGCCTCGCCAGGGCGGAAACGCTGACCATCCGCAACACCGACTATATCTCCGCCGTTCGGCTCACCGGCGCCTCCAGCGCGCGGATCATCCTGCGCCACGTCGTGCCGATGTGCATGGGCAGCCTGATCGTGCGCGTGACGCTTGACATGAGTTCGATCATCCTCACTGCCGCTTCGCTCGGCTTTCTCGGCATGGGCGCACAACCGCCCTCGCCCGAGTGGGGTGCAATGATCGCTAGCGCACGGCGGTTCATCCTGGAGCAATGGTGGGTGCCGACGATCCCCGGCATCGCCATCTTTGTTGCCTCGTTGGCGTTCAATCTGCTCGGCGACGGGCTGCGCGACGTGCTCGATCCGAAGCAGCGGTAAGAAAAAGTGATAAAAAGTTTTTGTTTCTTTTTTCAAAAAGAAAACACTTGTTCTTTTTTGAAAAAAAGAACCAAAAAACTTTTGTCTGTTTTTGGTCGGAGTTCCCGTGCTCGTTGAGATCGAGAATCTTTCCATTGCCTTTCCGACCCAGCAGGGTATCAGCCATGCTGTGCGCGGGGTGTCGCTGACCATTGGGGCGGAGAAGCTGGGGATTGTCGGTGAATCGGGGTCGGGCAAGTCGCTGACGGCGCGGTCCATTTTGCGGCTGCTGCCGCATAGCGCGCGGCTGACCGCGGACAAGCTCAGCTTCGACGGGATTGACGTGCTGCGCGCCGACGAGACGGCCATGCGCGCCATCCGCGGCAAGCGCGCCGGGCTGATCCTGCAGGACCCGAAATACTCGCTCAACCCCGTGATGACCGCCGGCGCGCAGATCGCCGAGGCCTGGCGGGCGCACCGCAAAGGCGGCAAGCGCGAGGCCATGGACGCGGCGATCGACCTGCTCGCGCAGGTGCGGATCAACGATCCCGCACGGGTGGCGGCGGCCTATCCGCATGAACTCTCGGGCGGCATGGGCCAGCGGGTGATGATCGCGATGATGCTGGCGCCCGACCCGGAACTGCTGATCGCCGATGAACCCACCAGCGCGCTCGATGCCACCGTGCAGGCGGAAATTCTCCGGCTGCTGGAGGACCTCGTGTCCCGCCGCGGGATGGCGCTGATCCTTATCAGTCATGATCTTCCTCTCGTATCGCATTTCTGTGACCGCGTGGCGGTGATGTATTCCGGCCGCATCGTCGAGGAACTTCGGGCCGGTGAACTTAGGCAGGCCAGCCACGGCTATACGCGCGGATTGCTGGAATGCCTGCCGGCGCTGTCGCATCCGAAGCCGCGCCTGCCCGTGATGGTGCGCGACCCGGCGTGGAACTTATGATTACCGTCGAGAACCTGCATGTCCGCTTCGGCGCCGTGCATGCCGTCAAGGGCATCTCCTTTACCACCGCCCGCGGGTCGAGTTTCGGCATTGTCGGCGAGAGTGGGTCGGGCAAGTCGACCGTGTTGCGGGCGCTTTCGGGCCTCAATCCGGATTGGACCGGCCGCATGGAAGTGGATGGGACCGCGCTTACGCAGCATCGGGGGAAGGACTTCTACCGCCGCGTGCAGATGGTGTTCCAGGACCCGTACGGCTCGCTCCATCCCCGCCACACCGTCGATCGCGCGCTTGCCGAGCCGCTGATGGTGCATGGCGTCGATGATCCCGAGCCGCGCATCCTGCGCGCGCTGGCTGAGGTCGCGCTGCCGGCATTCGTGCGCTTTCGCTACCCGCACCAACTCTCGGGGGGGCAGCGCCAGCGTGTCGCTATCGCGCGGGCGTTGATGGCCGAACCCGACGTGCTGCTGCTCGATGAGCCGACCAGCGCGCTTGATGTGTCCGTGCAGGCGGAGGTGTTGAATTTGTTGGCGGATTTGCAGGCGGAGCGGCAACTGACCTATGTGTTGGTTAGTCATAATCTCGCGGTCGTCGCCCATCTCTGCCCGCTGATCGGGGTGATGCAGGGCGGCGAGATGGTCGAGACGATCAGTGCTGCGGATCTTCGGGCGGGATTGACCAAGCATAAGCACACGACCGAGCTGCGCACGCTGAGCATGGAGTTGGAGGAGACCTGATGCAAGCCGGGAACCGCTTCTGGACGGAGAAGGTAGCGGCGCGCGACGGGATCGGACTGGCAACCGACATCTATCTCCCGGACGGGCCCGGCCGCTTCCCGGTCGTGCTCGAACGGACGCCGTATGGCCGCGACCTGGTGAGCCGCAGCGAAATCACCGCGGCCGACCCGGTGCCGATTGCTCGCGCCGACCTTGCCGGCTTTTTCACCGCGCACGGCTATGCCGTCGTGTTTCAGGACAATCGGGGCCGGCACGGGTCCGAGGGCAAATTCGTCAAATATCTGTCCGACGGCGCCGACGGCTATGATTGCTGCGCCTGGATCGTGGGCCAGGACTGGTGCGACGGGCGTATCTGCACGATGGGCTTGTCTTATGCCGCACATACGCAGGCGGCGCTCGGCTGCCTCGATGCGCCCGGGGTGGTCGCGCAGGTGCTGGACAGTGGCGGGTTTGCCAATTCCTGGATGGCGGGCATCCGCCAGTCCGGCGCCTTCGAGCTGAAACAGGCAACCTGGGCGCACAAGCAGGCGATCCTGTCGCCCGAAGCCGCGGCAGATCCGGTGATGAGGGCCGCGCTGGCAGCCGAGGATATCCGCGACTGGTTCACCCGCATGCCCTGGCAGCCCGGCCATTCGCCGTTGCGCCACCATCCGGACTACGAGGCCTATCTGTTCGAGCAGTGGCGCCACGGCGCGTTCGACGACTACTGGCAGCAGGTCGGCATCTGGGCCGAGGGGTTCCATTCATCCTACAGCTTGGCGGACTGCGTTCACATGTCGTCATGGTATGACGCCTACCCTTTGACGGCGACGGGCAATTATCTCGGCCTGAAGGGGGCCGGGCGCGGCCCGCAACGGCTGATCCTCGGGCCGTGGACGCATGGCGACCGCAGCCAGACCGTGTTCGGCGACGTCGATTTTGGCGCGGCGGCGGCGTTCGACAGCTTTGCCGGCAATTGGCGACAGTATCGGCTGCGGCATTTCGACAGCGTCATCAAGGGGATACCGAACCCCGAACCGGCCGTGCGGCTGTTCATCATGGGTGGCGGCCCGACGGGGGACGGGGTGGCGCGGCGCACGGCGGAGGGGCATCTCGCCCATGGTGGGCGCTGGGAGAAATTCTCGGACTGGCCGCCGGAGGAAACCACCGAGGTCGCCTATCATCTGCACGCCGACGGCACGCTCGACCCGGCAGTGCCCGATGCCGAGGGGGAGCCGCTGTCTTATGATTTTGACCCTGCGCACCCCGTCCCCACCATCGGTGGCTCGTTGACCAGCATGGAGCCGGTGGCGAGTGGCGGGGCATGGGACCAGGTAGAATCGAAAGAATTCTTCGGGTGTGCAGCGCCTTTTCTGCCGCTCGCCTCCCGCGCTGACGTGCTGGTGTTCCAGACCGCGCCGCTGGCGGCACCCGTGCAGGTCGTCGGCCCGCTGGTCGCCGAACTCTTCGTCTCCACCGACGGGCCGGACACCGATTTCACCGCCAAGCTGCTCGATATCTATCCGGCCTCGGCCGACTACCCGCAGGGCTATGCGCTGTTGCTGGCTGACGGCATCTGCCGCCTGCGCTACGCCGAAGACCCGCGCCGGCCGCGCCTGCGCAAGCCCGGCGAGGTGGTGAAGATCAGTGTCACGCTGTTCCCGACGGCCAATTTCTTCGCTACCGGGCACCGCATCCGGCTCGACATCTCGTCAAGCAATTTTCCGAAATACGACGTCAACCCGAACACCGGCGAGCCCGAGGGCCGCGCCCGCCGCAAGCGCGTGGCGGTGAACACGGTGTTCGTCGACGCCGCGCGGCCGAGCCGGATCGGGCTGTCGTTGCTGCCCGTCTGATACGCAGGCCCGATGCGCCGACGATCCTATACGTAGGCCCGACGCGCCGACGATCCGGCGGGCGGTTCAGCCGCCGCGCAGGCTCGACCAGGACGTGGGTTTGAACTGGGCCATGACTTTCCAGCCGCCCTTGCCGTCGGGGCGGATGACGACGCCGTCGCCCTGGGTCGGCAATTCCGGGCCGCCGAGGGCGGGCAGATTGTCGTCATGGGTTCGTCCGAATTTGCTCATGCGAGCCATCCGCTACTCTCGTGCGCCGTCAAGCCAGAATTCGGCATGGCGCTCCCCGCCCCTTGATGTGACATGCCGCTAGGCACACCATCGCGGCGGAACGCGTCGCGAAGGAACCCGCCTATGCCCCAGCCCAGCCATATCTCCGTCCTCGGCGTGCCCGATCCGGTGACGCTCGATGACGACCTCAAAGACCTCTGGACAAAATGCGTGGAGAAGCTGGGCTTCGTGCCCAACGTGTTTTCCACCTACAGCCTGAAGCCGCAGCGGTTGCGCAATTTCATGGCGATGTACAACGAGATCATGCTGGCCAAGTCCGGGCTGTCGAAGCTGGAACGCGAAATGATCGCGGTCGTCGTGTCCTCCGCCAACCGTTGCTACTACTGCCTGGTGGCCCATGGCGCCGCGGTGCGGCAGCTCTCGGGCGATGCCGAACTCGGCGAAATGATGGCGCTTAACTACCGAGTGGCGAAACTCGACGCGCGGCAGCGGGCGATGCTCGATTTCACCTGGAAAATGACGACCACGCCATGGTTGATCGACGACGCCGACCGCATCGGACTGCGCGCACTCGGCCTGTCGAGCGACGACCTGTTCGACCTGGCGGAAACCGTGGCGTTCTTCAACCTGTCGAACCGGATGGCCTCGGCGACCGATATGATGCCGAACCGTGAATATCATGGCGTACAGCGATCAAGCGCGCCGGCGCCAATTGCCGCTCCGGCCGCGCCGGTTGAGAGCGAGAAGACGAAGAAGATCCCTGCCAAGCCTGGGGTCAAGCGGTAGGGGAGCAAGGCGCAGGGCCATCGGGTGAAGGGAAAGGCGGTGCTCAACCGTCATTGCGAGCCCTTGCGATGACGCCTAAGCAGAGTCCGATCGGTTCCCCCACGGCAGTCCAGGGAAGGCAAGCGCGCCTCCGGCGGCGTCGTGCGCAGCGCGCATTCGCGCGACGGGGCACGCCCCTTTGATCCCCCCGACTTTTTGCGCCG
>JAYTUU010000139.1:0-16204 GCA_043744375.1 Rhodospirillales bacterium
TCCATCCAGCCGCGAGCAGTCCAGGGTTCCAAGGGCCACTGGCCCTTGGCCGCCGGAGGCGCGCTTGCCGTCGCTGCAAACGCACGCCCTTCCGTTGGCAACCTGCGAATCTCTGCTTAGACGTGGATATCCAGCTTTCGCTGCGGATCGGCCTTGCGCGAGTCCGGCGGGCGGACCTCGGTCTGCCGCACCGGCGCCGCATGCCGCTCCGCGTGGTATTTTGCCACCGCGACGCCGAGGCATAGCGGGGATAAATTAAAAAGGAGACAGATCTAAATTTTATTCCCGCACCCAAGCCGGCGGATCGGCCGCGCCGACCTGCCCGGTTATCCGGCCATACGCCTCCGGCCGCCGATGCTTGTCGAAGGCAAAAATCGTCGTCCTCCCGAGCGTGCACATATCCAGATCGCAATCGGCGACGATCACCTCGTCGCCCCAGCTCGTCGCCTGCGCCAGGATTTCGCCCTGTGGGTTCACGATGATCGAATGCCCGAACAACTCGCAGCCATCCTCCACCCCCGCCTTCGCCACGCCGACTGCAAAGGTTGCGTTCTGATACGCCCCCGCCTGGATCGACAGATGCGAGTGGAACACCCGCAAATGCGGCGCCTCGAACCCGGCCGCCGCCTGGTTCAACGACGGTGTGTTGTAGCCGAGCATCACCAACTCCACCCGCTGCAACCCCAACACCCGCCATGCCTCCGGCCACCGCCGGTCATTGCAGATCATCATGCCCATGTTGACGCCATCCAGCTCGCCGATCGGCGCGCGGATGACGGGAAAGCCGAGATCGCCAACCTCGAAATACTTCTTCTCGAGATGCTGCACGGCGCGCTTCGGATCGAACTCCGCATGCCCCGGCAAATGCACCTTGCGATACTTCAACAGAATGTCCCCGGCCGGGCTGACCAGGATCGCCGTATTGAAATGCCGCCCCTCCGGCGTCCGCTCGGCATAGCCGAGATGAAACCCGATATTCAGCCGTCGCGCCGCGTCGAACAGCGGCGCCGTCGCGTTCGAGGGCATGGCCGCCTCGAACCACTGCTCCGCCTCGGCATCGGCGACGAAATGCCGCGGAAAAAACGTCGTCAGTGCCAGTTCGGGGAACACCACCAGTTCGGCCCCGCGCCGATGCGCCCGCTCCATCAGCGCCACCATCCGCGCCACCGCAATTTCGCGGCCCTCAGACCGCTGGATCGGCCCCAATTGTGCGGCGGCCACTGTCAGGATACGTGCCATGCTCAACCTCCCGGCGCCACGGCGCCCACCTGTCCGGTGATCGGCCCATACCAATCGGGTCGCCGATGCTGGGCGAAGTTGAACATCTTCTCCTTCCCCTGCGCGCAGGCGTCCAGATCGCAATCGGCGATGATCACCTCATCGCCCAGCCCCGCTGCCTGCGCCACGATCACGCCGTTGGGATCGACGATGCAGGAGCCGCCGATCAGGCCTGAGCCATCCTCGTCCCCGGCCTTGGCGACCGCGACCGCCCAGGCCGCGTTCATATAGGCGTTCGACTGTGCCGCCAGTTGCGAATGGAACGTCCGCAAATCCGCGCTCTCGCTCACGCCGCCATTCGGATCGTACGCCGCCGAATTGTACCCGACGCACACCAGTTCCACCCCGCGCAAAGCCAACACCCGCCACGCCTCCGGCCACCGCCGGTCATTGCAGATCAGCATCCCCAGCACCCCGCCCGCCAACGACGCCGGCGCGCGAAACGTCGGAAACCCGAGATCGCCATATGCAAAATATCGCTTTTCCAACTGCTGGAACCGTGCCCCCGCGCGGGGCTCGACGCTGCCGGGGAGGTGGATCTTGCGGTATTTGCCGATCACCGTGCCATCCGGCGCCACCAGCAGCGCGGAGTTGAAGCGCTGCCCGGCCGGGGTCAGTTCGGCGTAGCCGATGTAGAACCCAACGCCGAGCGCGCGGGCGCGATCGAACAGCGGTTGCGTCTGCGGCCCCGGCATCGCTCGCTCGAAATAGGTATCGAGTTCTTGCGACCCCTCGATCAGCCAGCGCGGAAAAAACGTCGTGAACGCCAACTCGGGAAACACCACGAATTGCGCCCCCTCCGCCGCCGCCCGTTCGAGCAGCGCAATCACCCGGGCCAGTGTATGCGCCCGCGAGTCACCGCGCTGCGTCCCCCCCATCTGCGCCCCAGCCACCCGCAGGATCCGCGCCATCTCAGGTGCTCTCCCGCCGCACGAACCGCCCGGTCCCCGGTGTTGCATGCACCGCAACACCATCCCAGATCGTCCGCCCCCGCAGAATGGTCGCCGCCACCCGCCCGCGCATGCGCCGGCCATGATACGGCGACCACCGCATCTCCGGCCGATCCTGGATGCCGGCTTCGTCGAACGCATAATCGGCACGCTCCATCACCAACAGATCGGCGTCCGACCCTAGCCGGATCGCCCCCTTTTTTGGATACAGCCCATGCAGCTTCGCACTCCGCTCGGCGCAATAGGTCGCCATCAGCGTCACCGGCAGCCCGCGCTCCTCCAGCAGAGTGAACATCAACGGGGCATAACTTTGCATCCCCGTTAGCCCTGCCCCGTTGGCGAAAATATCGGCGAATCCCTTCCGCTCCGCCGGCCACGGCGCATGGTCGGTCGATACATAGGCGATCTTGTCGGCCACCAGGCTTTCCCACATCCGCTCGACCTCCTCCTTCGTGCGAAACGGCGGATTGCACTTCCCGCGCCCGCCGAGGCGCACAATGTCCTCCTCGGTCATGCACAGGTACTGGATGCACGCCTCTCCCGTCGCCCGCCCGCCCTGGCGCCGAAACGCCGCCGCGATGTCGAACCCGCGGGCCACCGAGGAATGCGCGATATGCACATGCGCTCCAGTCTCCAGCCCGATCTCGAAAATCTCCAGATCCGCCATCGTCTCGGCCAAAGGCGGCCTGGTGCGGCAATGCCAGATGGCGCTGGTATTCCCTGCGGCCTTCGCCTCCGCCGTCAGCCGCTCCACGAGTTCCTGGTCCTCGTTATGGACGGACACCGGCAGCCCGGTCTTGGCGATCTCACGGAACGCCGCCACCATCGTCGGATGATCGATGCGCGGAAACCGCACGGCGTCATACTCATAGGTCGACACCTTGAACGCCGACACCCCCGCGGCCGCCAGCCCGGCAATCGCGTCCACCCCGCCGTTTTTCTTGATTGTGCCGTACAGCGCGACGTCGACATGCGCGAGCCGCTCCACCCAGCCGATCTTGTCGGCCAGCACCTCGGCCGATGTCACCGCCTGCGGCACGTCATACGGCATGTCCACGCAGGTGGTGACGCCGCCCGCCGCCGCACTGCGCGTTGCCCCCTCGATCCCCGCCCAGCCGATCGCCGAGGCCGTGTGCATATGCCCATCCACCAGCCCGGGCATGATGAACCGCCCGGAATAATCGACGATCTCGGCGGCCGGCGGCGGCGCCCCCTGGCCGAGCGCTGCGATCACCTCGCCGCGCACCGCCACATAGCCGGATTTGATGACCTCGGACGCCGTGACGACATCGCCGAGAAACACACGATCGAACGGTAGTGACACTTTCACATGTATCCTCTGCAAATGGTCGCGCTTGCGGTGGCACCCGCGCGACCGTAGGAAGTTCCGGATTGAACGCTAGACGGCAAGCGGCGCGGCGCCAATCCCGCCCCGGCCAATAACGGAGGGTTTCCCATGAAGCTGCATGACGTAAAGGTGTATCCGTCCAAGACCACCCTGAAGCGCGAAGACCAGTTGGCGTGGAAGATCGCCGGCGTCGCCGCCGACAAGGTGGCCGTGCCCAAGGCTACTCAGGAGATGATCATAAACCGGATCATCGACAACGCCTCGGTCGCCATCGCCGCCATCAACCGCCGCCCCGTCGTCTCCGCCCGCGACATGGCGCTCGGCCACCCCCGCAAGGGCGCCGCCACTGTTTTCGGGATGGCCGCCGGCAAGACTGCCAGCCCGGAATGGGCCGCCTGGGCCAACGGCACCGCCGTGCGCGAACTCGACATGCACGACACCTTCCTGGCCGCCGACTACTCCCATCCCGGTGACAATATTCCCCCCATCCTCGCCGTCGCCCAGACCATGGGGAAGTCCGGCAAAGACCTCCTCCGCGGTATCGCCACCGGCTACGAGATCCATATGGACCTCGTCCGCGCCATCTGCCTGCACGAACACAAGATCGACCACATCGCCCATCTCTGCCCGGCCCAGGCCGCCGGCATCGGCACCCTGCTCGGCCTCAAGCAGGAGGTCATCTACCAGGCCGTCCAGCAGGCCGTGCATGTCAGTTTTACCACCCGCCAGTCCCGCAAGGGCGAGATCAGCTCGTGGAAAGCCTACGCCCCCGCCCATGCCGGCAAGCTCGCCGTCGAAGCGGTCGATCGTGTCATGCGCGGCGAAGGTGCGCCTAGCCCGATCTATGAAGGCGAGGACAGCGTGATCGCCTGGATGCTCTCCGGCCGTAGCGCTCGTGACAAGGGCCTGCCCGAAGCCGTCTACCACGTTCCGCTGCCCGATGCTGGCGAGCCCAAGCGCGCCATCCTCGACAGCTACACGAAGGAACACAGCGCCGAGTACCAAAGCCAGGCACTGATCGACCTAGCCTTCAAGATGCGCGAAAACATCGCCGACACGTCGCAGATCGCAAAGATCATGCTGCACACAAGCCATCACACCCATTACGTGATCGGCACCGGCGCCAACGACCCGCAGAAGATGGACCCCAAGGCGAGCCGCGAGACGCTCGATCATTCCATCATGTACATCTTCACCGTCGCCCTGCAGGACGGCACCTGGCACCACGTCGACAGCTACGCCCCCAAGCGTGCAGGCCGGCCTGATACCGTCGCGCTGTGGCACAAAATGGAAACCTGCGAGGATGCGGAGTGGACGCGCCGCTACCACTCGCGCGATCCGAACGAACTCGCCTTCGGTGGCCGCGTCGAAATCACCATGAAGGACGGCAGCAAGCTTGTTGACGAACTCGCCGTCGCCAACGCCCACCCGAACGGCGCAAAGCCTTTCGCGCGACCGGACTACATCAAGAAGTTCCAGTTGCTGACAAACGGGATCATCAGCACCCGCGAGTCGAACCGCTTCCTGGAAGCCGTGCAGGATGTCGCCAACCTGCCCGCCGGCGAACTGCATCGCCTGAACGTCGCCTTGCCCGCCGGCACCATCGTCGTCGGCAAACCCGGCATTTTCTGAGGAGGACCACATGAGCGAAACAACAGGCTCCAACTTCAAGCCCAAGAAGTCCGTCGCCCTCTCCGGCATCACCGCGGGCAACACCGCGCTCTGCACCGTCGGGCGCAGCGGCAACGACCTGCACTACCGCGGCTACGACATCCTCGACGTCGCCGACGTCTGCGAATTCGAGGAAATCGCTCACCTTCTCGTCCACGGCACCTTGCCGAACCGCGCCGAACTCATCGCCTACAAGACCAAGCTCAAGGCCCTGCGTGGCCTGCCCGCCGCCGTCCGCGCGATCCTCGAAGCCACCCCCGCCGGCGCCCATCCGATGGATGTCATGCGCACCGGCGTTTCAGCCCTGGGCAGCATCGTTCCCGAAAAGGACGACCACAACCACGCCGGCGCGCGCGACATTGCGGACCGACTGATGGCCTCGCTCGGCTCGATGCTGCTCTACTGGCACCACTATTCGCAGAACGGCCGCCGCATCGATGTCGAAACGGACGACGACAGCATCGCCGCCCATTTCCTGCATCTGCTGCACGGCAAGAAACCGAGCGCCTCATGGGAGCGCGCGATGCAGACCTCGCTCATTCTCTATGCGGAGCATGAATTCAACGCTTCCACCTTCGCCTGCCGCGTCGTCGCCGGCACCGGGTCGGACCTGTTCTCCGCCATCACCGCCGGCATCGGCGCCCTGCGCGGCCCCAAACATGGTGGTGCCAACGAGGTCTCTTTCGAAATCCAGAAGCGCTACGCCAGTCCCGACGAGGGTGAGGCCGACATCCGTGCCCGCGTCGCCGCCAAGGAAGTCATCATCGGCTTCGGCCATCCCGTTTACACGATTTCCGATCCGCGCAACCACGTCATCAAGGAAGTCGCCCGCCGCCTCTCGGCCGAAATCGGCGACCTCCGCATGTTCGATGTCGCGGACCGTATCGAAGCCGTGATGCTTGAGACCAAGCGCATGTTTGCCAATCTCGACTGGTTCAGCGCCGTTTCCTACCACGTCATGGGCGTGCCGACCGCGATGTTTACGCCGCTCTTCGTGATCGCCCGCACGTCCGGCTGGAGCGCCCATGTCATCGAGCAGCGCATCGACGGCAAGATCATCCGTCCGACCGCAAACTATACCGGACCGGACAACCTCACATTCGTCCCGCTTGCAGAGCGGGCCTAGGTTTTTCAAAAAAGAACGGAACGATATATTTCGATCCTGAACGCCACGGCCGAGCGCCGTGGCGTTTTTTTTATGTAGAAATGCAACCGAACGTGTGACTTTTCGTTGACATCCGTGCGTCATACAGCAGATAGCGGAACAAGCATGCGATGATGCGAGTCGCAAGACAGTCGAGCGTCAATCGGCGGCCGCATGCGTAAAGCCGAGTATGCGCAAGGGAAGTTCAGGTCCCGCCAGCGCTCTTGCGGCCTTGCATCGATACGCTGTGCGCCGTGCCTACAGGCAATTCTGTGCCGTAACGTGACGAATTGCCAAACTCTCCAGACCCAGTTCACGCGTTTCCAGTCTCGCCAGAAAGGAGTTCCGAAGGCCATGAAGAACGAAGAAGCCGCCGTCACACTGCGCGCCCAGCCGCTGGCCGTACGCGCACCCGCCAAGAAGGCCGCAGCACCGGCAAAACCCGCGGCCAAGAAGCCCGCCGCGAAGAAGCCCGCCGCCCCGAAAACGGCGCCTGCTGCGGCTAAACCTGCTGCGGCTAAACCTGCGGCGAAGAAAGCCACCGCTCCGCCCGCGAAGGCCGCTGCTGCGCCGAAGAAGGCCTTGGCGGCCAAGCCGGCCGCCAAGGCACCCGCTCCGAAAAAGGCCGCGGCCGCAAAGCCGGCTGCCAAAGCCGCCGCGCCGAAGAAAGCTGCTGCCGCCGCAAAGCCTGTTGCCAAGAAAGCCGCCCCGAAGAAGGCTCCCGCTGCCGCGAAACCGGCCGCCAAACCTGCGGCCAAGAAACCCGCCAAGAAGTCTGCCGCCTGAGCAATGGCCGCCTGAGCAATGAAAGGGCGCCCTCCCGAGGGCGCCCTCTTCAGCCAAAACTAGTCAACAGATCATCCACCTGCGCGGGCGTCAGCAGCCGCGGTGTCGTCGCTCTGAGCATCAAGAACAACTTCGCCGCCTCTTCCAATTCTTCAGCGGCATAGACCGCATCCGTCAATGTCTTCCCGCTTACCACAGGCCCGTGATTGGCGAGCAATAGCGCCCGAGCGCCCAAAGCCGCCGCATGGATTGCCGGCTCCATTGCCGGATCCCCCGGCTGATAGTAGGGCACCAACGGCATCCTGCGCCCCACCCGCATGACGAAATACGGCGTCAGAGGCGGCAACGGATTGTCCCTGTCCACATCAGGCAAACATGCCACTGCTGTCGCCATCGTCGAGTGCAGATGCACCACGGCGCCCGCCTCTGGCCGTGCCGCATAGACGGCACGATGCATGAACACCTCCTTGGATGGCTTGTCCCCCGAGACATGCGCGAACCCCGTGTCGAGTTTCGCCAGTCGCGCGGGATCAAGCCGTCCCAACGAGGAGTTCGTCGGCGTGATCAGATACCCGTCATCCAGCTTCACGCTGATGTTGCCCGCGCTACCCACCGAAAAGCCGCGCGCGAACAGACTGCCCGCGAGTTCAACCAGTAATGCGCGTGTGGCAAGCTCGCTCATGACTGATCCAGCAATGAAAATGCCTTCGTGAAAAAGTCAGGCGCACCAAAATTCCCAGATTTCAATGCCAGCAACATCGGCGCCCCGCTGCCCTCCGCATAGGTCCACGGCACCCCCGGATCGATCTCCCCACCGATCCTCAAGCGCGCGACCCCGAGTCTGCCGACAACCGCGCCGGACGTCTCGCCCCCCGCCACCACCAGGCGCCGCACGCCGCGCGCCACGAGCCCCTCCGCGATATCCGCCATCACCTGTTCCACCAACGCCCCCGCCGCGTCGCGCCCCAACTTCGCCTGCAACGCCGCCACCTTGTCCGGTGGCGCGCTCGCCGCAATCACGATTGGCGCTGCCCCGAGCTTTCCCTCCGCCCATGCCAATGCTTGATCCACCAAAACAGCGGCGTCAGGCGTCGCCAATGGATCCAGCTCCAATGTCGGCACTTGCTCGCGCGCTCGCCCGATCTGGAACAACGTTGCGCGCGAGCAGGACCCTGCCAGCACCGCCGCGGCACCACGCACATCCGGCAAAGCCGCCGGATCGCCCGACGCCGTCAGCAATCCGGCCCGCCGATAGTTCTCCGGCAACCCGATCGCCACGCCAGAACCACCCGTGATCAACGCATGCCCCTCGGCGGCAGTGCCGATATCCCGCAGATGCTGATCCGTCACCGCATCGACGATCGCGTAGCGCCGCCCCTGCTCCTTCAACCCCGTCATCGCCTGCCGGATCGCAGCCGGCCCGTCATTGACAATCGCGAACGCGACCAACCCAACCGTCCCCGTCGTCTGCCGCGACAATACCCGCACCAGATTTGCATCCGTCATCGGCGTGAGCGGATGCTTCTCCATCCCGCTCTCGTTCAGCAGCGTGCCGCCGACGAACAGATACCCCTGAAACACACTGCGCGCATTCGCCGGAAACGCCGGGCACGCGAGCGCAAACCCGCAGCCGAGCGCCTCCACCAGCGCATCCGCCACTGGCCCGATATTGCCCTCTTCGGTCGAGTCGAACGTCGAGCAATACTTGAAGAAGAACTGCCGGCACCCAGCACGGTGCAGCCACTCCAGCGCCGCCAGGCTCTCGCTTACCGCCGCCCGCGCGGGTGCGGTCCGGGACTTCAGCGCGACGATGATGGCGTCTGCATCTGGCACCGCATCGCCGATCCGCGGCACGCCGATCACCTGCACCGTACGCATGCCATTCTTCACCAGCATCGAGGCCAGGTCGGTCGCCCCCGTGAAGTCATCCGCAATACAGCCAAGGATCGCCATGTCCTATTTCCCCCGAGGAAGTGCGAGAATGTCGCGATGTCCGATCCGCACCGCAAGCCCGCCCCGTAGCGCCTGGGCGGTGCGCACGCGCTGCCACTCCCGGATCACGCCGCGGGAAGCCGGCATCCGTCGTGCCGCCACATCGGCATGGCCGCGCAACATTTCCATCACCATCTCCAGCGCGCCAGGTGGGATACGCCAGTCACTCGCCGCCGACATCACCTTGAAACCACACGCCTTGAACGCCCGCCGCAGCGCCGCCGGCGCGCCAGGCCCCACCGCCGGGCCAAGCCCCTTGTCGCGCCCCTGGTCACGACGAAACCCCGCGCGCACCACGGCATCGTCAACATGCACGGGCAGGAACGCATCGCGCCCATCGACATTCATGCAGGCCAGCACTGGAACCTCGATCCGCGCCGCGAGCCGCTCCAGCCACCTTGTCGATACCAGATCGAGCAGCGCGCTGCACACCACCCCATCCGCATCGAGCGGTAACGCCTCGGGCATCGCCAGATCGGCCTGCCGTATATCGATCCGCCACATCCCCGCCGAGGTTAGCAGCAACAGCGTGTTCTGCCCCAGCATCGGCTGCATCCCATGCGCCGCGCCCCATTCCGCCGTATCCATCAGCGCTCGCTGCAACAAACCCGCGTCAGCATCGATCAACGTCCAAGTCTGCGGCCGACCGATCAGTGGTGCCAGCCAGCGGAACATGCTGCCCGTACCCGCACCGAGATCCACGAGCCTCGGCGATGCCGGCAACGCCGCCGCAAACTGCTCCGCCAATCCGACATTGCGCGCCGCCGCGTCGAACCCCTCGCGCAATGCTAGCCAGTCGCCGTCGAATTGCTCGCTCACGCCAGTGCCGCGGCGAGTAGACGCGCCTGCTCCGGCCAATCAGGCAACGCCCGCCCGACAGTCCACGCCGCCTCAGCCACGTCGCGTCGCAGCGGCAGATCAAAAATCAACCGGCGCAACGCCTTCGACAATGTGACGATATCACCGGGATCGCACACCACCCCCGCCTCCGCCGTCACCATTGCGCCCGCGGCCCCGCCGCGCGTCACCGCCACCGGAATGCCCCGCCGCAGTGCCTCGGCGATTGCCATGCCGTAACCCTCATAGTGCGTTGCCAGCGCGAAAACATCAGTCCGCTGCCATAACGCATCGAGCGCCGCATCGACCACTTCGCCGGCGAACACCACCCGCTGGGCCACGCCAAGTTCCTCGGTCAACGCCCGCAACGAATGCGCGTGCACGCCATCGAGCGGCCCGCCGGCAATCGTCAACCGCCAATCGAGATCGAACAGTTTCGCCAGTGCCCGCAGCAGCACGTCATGCCCTTTGCGCGGGATCAAGCCACCGACGGACAGGATCTCGCAGCCAGGCCCGCCCGACCCCACACTGCGCGGTGCATCCGACGTCCCCGGCACCACCACCGCGATCCGCGCGGGATCAACCCCGAACTCGTCCGCCAGCCGTGCCCCGGTCGGCTCACTCGTCACGATGATCCGCGCCAATTGCGGAAACATCCGTCCCTCGATCGCCTTCAGCGCGTCCCGATCGGCATCATTGCGCCCGGTTTCCAGCGCCGTCGGATGATGGATCAACCCCACCGCCTTGCGTGCCACCAACGCCGTTCCGAGCCCCTCGAACGCCGGCAACCCGAGCCCGTCGATCACTGGCACGGCATCCGCCGCCAGCCCCGCCCAAGCCGCCTGTGCTGCCGCAACCGCCGCCGCATCGGGCAACGGATGGCTCCCACCGATCTCCACCACATCCACCGCATGCCCGGCCGCGCGTAGCCCTGCGACGATGGCGCGGTCATAGCCATACCCCCCCGAAACCGTCGCGATCCGTCCGGGCACCAGCAACGCGACGCGCATCAGCCGACCGATCCCTCATAGGCCGCCCACGCCACCGGGCTTTCACGCAGCAGAATTTTCATGCCGGTCACCGCCTTGCCGCCATCGCCCATCACGCCCGCGCGCAGTGCCTCGGCCAACAAGTTGAAGATGTGCCAGGCCATGTATTCCGTCGTCGTATTCTGCCCGGCCAACTGCGGCTTTTCGTCCAGATTGCTGTAGTCGACCGTATCAAGAATCCGCCGCAGCTCGGTCTTGGCCAGGCCGATATCGATCAGCAGATTGAGGTGATCGAGCTTCGGCGCGCGGAACTCCGCCTCCACCGCGAAGGTCGCCCCGTGCAGCTTCTGCGCCGGCCCGAATTCCGCACCCTTGAAGCTGTGCGCGATCATGATGTGGTCACAGACGGTCAGGCTGAACATCAATCGTCTCCATAAGTAATGACATGGCAAAGCCCGCCCCGGAGCAAATCCGGCATGCGCGCAGGCAGAGCCGCAAACCGCGTCGGCGGTTCCAGCAACGCATCGCAATCGGCATCGAGCAGATCAAGCGCCAGCGCGATCCGCTCGCCATAGCTCCGCCGCCCCCGCATCGCCGTCGCCACGCTGCCGACCTGCGTCGATATGATCCGCAATCGCCGCACGTGGAAATCCTCGCCGAGCGGCAGGGCAGGGGCCGCATCCCCGTACCAGCTCGCTTCCACAATCCGCCCCTCGAAAGCCGCGCGCGTCAACGCCAGCCGCAGCCCGGCCGCATTTCCTGATGCATGGATGATCAATTCCCGCTCTCCTGGAGCCGTCTCGGGAAGCGCGAACCCGCAGCCGAACTGCGTCGCCAGCCGCGACCGCGCCGGATCGATATCCACCAACGTCACCGCCGCCCCGGGAAACCGCGCCAGCAGCTTGGCCGTCAGCAGCCCGACCACCCCCGCGCCGATCACCATCATCCGTTCGCCGGCCAAAGGTGCTGCATCCCACACAATATTCAGCGCCGTCTCCATGTTCGCCGCCAACACGGCCCGCGCCGTCGGCACCGCATCCGGCACGGCGACACACATCGCGGCCGGAGCGTTGAACACGTCCTGATGCGGATGCAGCACGAATACCCGCCGTCCCTCTGCCGTCACCCCGACCGCGCTGTAGCCATACTTCACCGGAAACGGGAAATCCCCGGCCATCAACGGCGCCCGCATCATGGCATACTGGCTCGCCGGCACCCTTCCGGCGAACACCGTCGCCTCCGTGCCCCGCGAAATCCCGCTCACCAGCGTCCGCACTCGGATCTCGTCCACGCCCGGCGCGGGCAACACCTCCGCGCGGACTTCGCCGATCCCCGCCGCCACCGTCCAGAACGCCCGCGCCACCGTCATGTCGCGCTCGTGCGCAACGGAATATCGAACAACACGTCCGCGCCCAGCCGATGCAACGTCCAGTCCAGCCGCATCCCGTCCTCCGGTCGCTCTACTCCCGGCAGCGTGAACGCCGGTATCCCCGCGCCCAGCAGCAGCGGCGCCACCGTCACATGCAGCCGATCGAGCAGCCCAGCCGCCAGAAACCGCGACACCGTCACCCCGCCGCCCTCGACGAACACCCGCGCCAGCCCGCGCCCCCGCAACACTTCCACCACCGCCCGCAGATCGAGCCCCCCGCCCGCATGGCGCGCCACGCCCACAATCTCCGCCGCACCCAGATGCCCGCCGTCCACCCGATCCGCGGCGCAAAACAGCAACGTCCCCGGCCCATCGCGAAACACCCGATACGCCGCCCCGAGCCGCCGCTCCGTATCGATCACCACCCGTATTGGCGATGCCCCCGCGCATTGCCGCGTCGTTAACAGCGGATCATCGGCCTGCACCGTCCCGGCACCCACCACCACCGCGTCGAACAGCGCGCGCAGCCGGTGCGTATGCAAAATGTCCTCGGCCCCGCTGATCCAGAATGACGCCCCGTTCGCGGTGGCGATCTTGCCGTCGAGCGTCTGCGCAATCCGCCCGAGCACGATCTCGGCGCCCAGCAGTGGCGCATACAACCCCGCGCCAGCCACCGCCGCCGCATCGCGGGCAAGCAGCAGACGCCACTGATCGTCAGAAATCGTCGGGGAACCGCAACCCTGCATGCGCCGCGCAATATCACGCGCGCCGCGCCGGCAACAGGCCCGCCTGCGGCTATGCCCGGGCGGACAGCGCCATCGGCGGCGCCCGCGTCCCCGCCGACGTGCCTTGTGCCGTATAGCGCGACGCCCCGCCGCGCACCCGCCGCGTGGTATCGACGAGCAGCCGGATCACCTCTCCCTGCGCCGCGACCGCTCGTTTCAGTAGCGCGTCATTCTCCACCGTCAACACCTCAAGCCGCGCCGCCACTGCGCGGCATCGCACCGCAGATGCCTCCGTGCCGCCCACAACGCCGCCAATCGCCGCCGCCAACGCATCCGCTGCGGTGGCCTTGGCATCCGTCAGCGCCGCCGCGGCCGCCAGGTCCATGGCCGCGAGCGCCGCGTTCTCGTGCTCCATCACCCCGGCCAAGGCCTCCGCCGCCGCAATCCATGCCGTGTTCATGTCCGCGCCTCCTGCATCCGCAACATCTGGTTGAACACGGGCACCGCCAGACCCAGCCCGCCATGGGCGGCGATGTGCTTGCCGATCTCCTGCGTCAGCATCGGCTGCCAGGCCTGCTCGCCGTCGCCACCGCCGAACAGCCCCTTGCCGGCATTCACCGTCTCGAACATCGGCGCCAGCAGCGCGCCCAGCGCCATACCCTCGAACGCCTGCGCCGCCTTCCACGCCTTCTGCCCAGCCGGCGTCGCGAGCGTCGCCGGATCCGGTGCGCGCGGCGCGGTGATGACCGTGCCCATCATCAGCGCACCTGCAATTCGGCTTGCAACGCGCCGGCGGCCTTGATCGACTGCAGGATGCTGATCATGTCCCGCGGCCCCACCCCGAGCGCATTCAGGCTGGCGACGAGATCGCGCAGCGTCACGTTCGCGTTGAGAATGCCGAGCTTCTTGTCCGAACTGTCATCCACCTGGATGTTCGTCCGCCCCACCGTCGTCGTTGTGCCGTTCGACAGCGGCCCGGGTTGGCTCACCTCCGGCGTCTCGGTCACCCGGATCGTCAAATTCCCCTGCGCGATCGCCACCGTGCTCACCCGCACATTCGCCCCCATCACGATCGTCCCGCTGGCCTCGTCGATCACCACCACCGCCGCATTGTCGGGCTCCACCCGCAGTTCCAGGATCTGTGCCAGCGCCTCGATCACGTCGCGCCCGCCCAACTCCAGCGCCACGGTCCGCGGATCCGTCGCCCGCGCCGGCCCGCCCCCGAGTGCGGAGTTGATCGCCGCCGCAATCCGTCGTGCCGTCGTCAGATCGGGGTTGCGCAGGCCAAGCCGCATCGAGGGCTTGTTGCCGAGCAGATAGCCGACCTCGCGCTCCACCGTCGCCCCGTTGGCAATCCGTCCGGAGGTCGGCACGCCGCGCGACACCGACGCATTCGCCCCGCGCGCCGCAATCGACGCCGTCGCCACCGCGCCCTGTGCCACCCCGTAGACCTCGCCATCGGCCGCCAGCAGCGGCGTCACCAGCAATATGCCACCGCTCAGGTCCTTCGCGTCCCCCAACGCCGAAACCGATACGTCGATCCGGCTGCCCGTCCGCGCGAAGGCCGGCAGATTGGCCGTGACCATCACCGCCGCGACGTTCTTGGTCTGCAGCTTGGTCTCCTGGTCACGCGTGTTCACCCCGAGACGTTCGAGCATACCGATCAGCGACTGCCGGGTGAACACTGCGGAATCAAGCTTGTCACCAGTCCCGTTCAACCCGACGATCAACCCATAGCCGACCAACTGGTTGTCCCGGATCCCCTCGACATCGGCGATGTCCTTGATCCGCACCTGGCCCATCGCCGGGCCTGACAACAGCAGAACGGCCAGCAGGAGAAGTGCAATCGGACGACGTAGGAGGTCGGTAATCATTCGCGGCCACACTGGGATGATGATGAGCTAACAGAGGCAAGACATGTGCCACCTCCACCCCGCCGAAATCCGCCATCTCCACCGCCCAACGCCCAGGCACATTCTGCCGGGCGGCACGTTTTACCGCGCAGGAGACTCCCATGGTTGACCTGAACCCCATCCGCACGGCCGGCCCGATCGGTCGGATCATCGCGCTCCGCCCGCGCGCGCCGCGCGCTGGCGGCTTCAATATCCCCGAGGACCTCGCCGCCGCCCCGGCACGCGCGAGCGCGCCGCCCAGCACCGTCTCACTGAGTGCTCTTCTGTCTCTGCAAAGCGAAGCCGAGCCCGTGCAGGACCGCGCGGCCCGTCAGCATGGCCGCGCTTTGCTCGACGAGTTGAACACGTTGCATCAGGCACTGCTCGGTAACTTCCGCAATTTCAAAGGGTTGTCGGCACTAAAAGATCTCGCCACCACCCCGCCCGCCGCCGCTGAGGACGCGCGATTGCGCGATGCCGTCGCGGAAATCACCCTGCGCGCCCGTATAGAGCTTGCCCGCTATGGGGCAGATCAGTGAATTCAGCCCACCCAACGCAAAAAACTGCCGCAACCCCTTGGCGAGCAAGGGGACCATGGCTATAAGCCGCCCGGACTGACCGCTGCGGACCCATGCCGGGCCGGGCATCGCGCAAGCCGCTCTCGGCTCCGCGGCGCCGGTCCGGCAGCCTGCTAGCGGCCGCAACGACGCAGGATCGCCACACCATGATGGTCACACTGCCACCCGACTACCGACCCTCGGAGGACGAGGAGTTCATGAACCCGCTCCAGGTGGAATATTTCCGCCAGAAGCTGTTGAGATGGCGCAGTGAACTCCTCCGCGACGCCGACGGAACCCTGGCCAGCCTGTCCGAAGGCGGCATTCTCGAAGCCGACATCACCGACCGAGCCAGCGTCGAAACTGACCGTGCCCTCGAACTCCGCACCCGCGACCGCGCCCGCAAGCTGATCAACAAGATCGACCAGGCACTGATCCGCGTGGATTCCGGGACCTACGGCTACTGCGACGAGTCCGGCGAACCGATCGGCCTGCGCCGCCTCGAAGCCCGCCCGATCGCGACCATGGCGATTGAAGCGCAGGAGCGGCACGAACGCATGGAACGTGTCCATCGCGACGACTGACGTCGAAAATTCTAAGATATCAACCCCATATCGGGGTATTCTAAAGCATGAGTTCCGCAATGGAACCGCACCAACGGGAGGA
>JAYTUU010000140.1:0-47642 GCA_043744375.1 Rhodospirillales bacterium
AGCGCCTCCTCAACCCCATCCGCCACGCCCTCGCGCTCCAGCCCGCCCCGCCGCGGCCCAAGCGAAAGCGCCCGCCCGCGCCCAAGGTGCGGCCGGCCCAGCGCGGCACCCCGCCACGCCCCCTCTACCCGACACTGCAAGCCCTCCGCCCCTGGCCACCCCGCCTGACCAACTTGAAACCGGCCTGATCCGCCATGCCGACGCAGGTTTATTTCATTACTATATCGAAACTATTAATCTCCCCTCAATAACTCCCAACCTTCCCCTTTTTCCCCGCCTTCGCCGCACCCGCCTTCGTCGCCCCCGCCTTCGCCGCCCCGGCCAGCAGCCCTTGCATCGTCTCGCCACGGCTCTTCCAGAAATTATGCAGAATCCCCGCATCCCACCCGATGCAGAAATGCTTCACCCCCATCTCGATATACGGGATCGCCATCTCCGCCTCGCCGATTTCGATGCGCGGATGCAGCCCCTTCTTCAGCGCCATCTCGATCGTCTTCTTCTCCGCCGCCTTCACCTCCGGATGCCCCCGATCGCCGGCCCGCCCGATGCTCATCGCGTAGTCCGAGCCACCGAACTGCACCATGTCGATCCCCGGCACCGACAGGATCGCGTCGAGATCCTCCACGCATTGCCGCTTCTCGACCATGATCGCCACCACCGCGTCATCGAGCGACTGCACATACGCCGGCGACCCGCCCTCGCGGATCGTCCCCACGTCGCGCCGCATGCCCACCCCCGTCAGCCCCTGCCCGCGCCGCCCGACCGGCGTCTCCGCCCGCACCGCGGCCACGCAGGCCCGCGCGTCCTCGACCGTCCTGACATCGGCGAACAACACGCTCTGGAAGCCCGACCCGACGGCGCGCATCGCCTGATGCGTCCACTGCGTCTGCTCCACCTTGATCATGCCAACCAATTCGGAAAGCTCCAGCGCCCGACCGAGATTATCGAGATCATGCATGGTGAACGGTGCATACTCGGCAACGAATTCGACATAGTCGTAGTTCCCCGCCGCCCCCACCAGCTCCACCAGCGTCGGCCACGCCGACAGCATATGCGTGCCCAAGGTCGGCTGCCCGGCATCGAGGCGTTCACGAAGACGATTGCGGCGCATGGTCTGCTCCTTTTTGTGTCTCGGGTGTTTCCCGCCGCGAGTGTGGCCTTGCGGGGTCGCCCCGTCACCCCCTACCATCACGCAATGCTGATCTTCCTCGCACGCCGTCTGGTCGTGGCCATCCTCGTGACGCTGACGGTGCTCACCGTCGCCTTCGCGCTCACCCGCCTGTCCGGCGACCTCGCCATCGCCATCGCCGGCCCGCAGGCCACCGAGGCGGACGTCATCATCATCCGCAAAGCCTATGGCCTGGATCGCCCGGTGGTCGTGCAGTTCTTCGACTGGGTCTTCTCCGCCATGCGGGGCGATCTCGGCCGCTCCTATCTCTACCACGAGCCGGTCGCCAATCTGATCCGCACCCGCCTGCCCGTCACCCTCACCCTCGGCCTCACCGGCCTGTCGATCGCCCTGGTCACCGCCATCCCGCTCGGCATCTTCGCCGCCATGCGCGAGGGCTCGCTGCTCGACCGCGCCATCATGACCATCCCCGTCATCGGCCAGGCAATGCCCAGCTTCTGGCTCGGCCTGATCCTGATCATCACCTTCGGCCTGCACCTCGGCTGGCTGCCGATCTCCGGCGTCGACACCTGGGACGGCTACGTGCTGCCCGGCATCGTGCTCGCCTTCTCCGCGATCCCCGCGCTCATGCGCCTCACCCGCTCCGGCATGGTCGACGCACTGGCGTCGGACTACATCCGCACCGCCCGTGCCAAGGGCCTGAGCCGCGCCTCCGTCGTGCTGAAACACGCGCTGCGCAATGCCGCGATGCCCGTCGTCGCCATCGCCGCCGTGCAGCTCGGCTTCATGCTCTCGGGCTCCATCGTCATCGAGTCCGTCTTCGCCCTGCACGGCGTCGGCTATCTCGGCTGGGAGTCGATCAGCAAGAACGATTTCCCGGTCGTGCAGGCCGTCGTGCTGTTCCTGGCCACCATCTTCATCTTTCTCACCCTGCTGGCGGACATGCTGAACGCCTTTCTCGACCCCCGGCTGCGGGCATCCTGATGGTGCGAATCTCCTGATGCTGTCGATCCGCAACGTCGCCACCGCCATCGGTGCGTTCATCGTCCTGGGCGTCGCCTTCTGCGCCGTTTTTGCCCCCCTGCTGGTGCCGCACGACCCGTTCATGCAGGACCTCAACCTCCGCCTCGTGCCCCCCTCCTTCATGGAAGGCGGCCGGCCCGACCATTTCCTCGGCACCGACCAGCTGGGCCGCGACTACTTCTCCCGCCTGATCTACGGCGCCCGCATCTCCATGCTGATCGGCGTCGCCACCGTCATCACCTCCGGTCTGATCGGCATCACCCTCGGCCTGCTCGGCGGCTTCATCGGCGGGCGGGTGGATGACGTGGTGATGTTCATCATCACCTGCCGCCTCTCGATCCCGCTGATCCTGGTCGCCCTGGCCGTCGTCTCGCTGATCGGCAGTTCGCTGACCGTCGTGGTGATGACCCTCGGCCTGCTGCTGTGGGAACGCTTCGCCGTCGTCACCCGGACCACCACCATGCAGGTCCGCAATCTCGACTACGTCGCCGCCGCCTGGGCCGCCGGCTGCTCGCGCACCCATATCGTGCTGCGCGAAGTACTGCCCAACATCGTCCACCACCTCGTCGTCGTCGCCACGCTGGAAATGGCGCTGGCGATCCTGCTCGAAGCCGCCTTGTCCTTCCTCGGCCTCGGCGTGCCGCCCCCCTTGCCAAGCTGGGGCCTGATGATCAGTGAAGCCAAGGACTACATGTTCTTCAGCCCCTGGGTGATCATGGTGCCGGGCATTGCCTTGTTCACCCTGGTGCTCGGCATCAACTTCCTCGGCGACGGCCTGCGCGACATGCTCGGCGCGACGCGCGACGCATGAGCGACGCCCTGCTCTCCGTCCGCGGCCTGCGGGTCCGCTTCAACGATGTCGCCGAAGCCGTCCGTGGCATCGATATCGAAGTCCGCCGCGGCGAAACCCATTGCCTCGTCGGCGAAAGCGGCTGCGGCAAATCCGTTTCCGCCCTCGCCGTCATGGGCCTGCTCGCGCGTCGCGGCATTCGTACCGCCGACCAGCTCAATTTCGCCGGACAGGACATCAGCAGCCTCGACGAGGCCGCCATGTCCCGCCTGCGCGGCGACAAAATAGCAATGATCTTCCAGGAGCCGATGACCAGCCTGAACCCGGCCTATACGGTCGGCTCGCAGATGGCCGAAGTCCTGCGCCGCCATCGGGGCTCCTCGCGGCGCGACGCCCTCGCCCGTGCCGCCCAACTGCTCGGCCGCGTCGGCATCACCGCACCCGAAATGCGCCTCGCCCAATACCCGCACCAACTCTCCGGCGGCCTGCGCCAGCGTGTCATGATCGCCATGGCCTTGATGTGCGACCCCGACCTGCTGATCGCCGACGAACCCACCACGGCGCTGGACGTCACCGTCCAGGCGCAAATCCTGCGCCTGCTGATGGAACTCCAGCGCGAGCTTGGCCTGGCCATCCTGCTGATCACCCACGACCTCGGCATCGTCGCCCGCATGGCCCACCGCGTCAGCGTCATGTATGCCGGCAAGGTGATCGAAAGCGCCCCCGCCACCGATCTGTTCGCCGCCCCCACCCACCCCTATACGCGCGGCCTGCTCGACTGCGTGCCCATCCCGGGCAAGATCGCCCGCGGCGCCCCGCTCGGCAGCATCCCCGGCACCGTGCCTCGCATCCCCCTCGGCTTCACCGGCTGCGGCTTCCGCGATCGCTGCACCCACGCCACCCCCGCCTGCGCGCAGGACGTACCGCAGCAGCACCGTGTCCCCGGCCACGCCTATGCCTGCCGGCTGTCGCCCGGCTGGACGGCGGAGTCGGCCGCATGACCGCCGCCATCGAAATCCGCAACGTCGAGAAGATCTTCCGGCAATCCACCGGCGTGTTCTCCAGCCCGCGGATGGTCCGTGCCGTCGATGGCGTCAGCCTGACCGTGCCCGAAGGCGGCTGCGTCGGCATCGTCGGTGAGTCCGGCTGCGGAAAATCCACTCTGGCCCGGCTGATCCTCGGCCTGCATGCGCCCACCGGCGGCGACATCCTGGTCGACGGCCAGGCCCTCGGCGCCATGGGCCGCCGCGAACGCGCCCGCCTGATCCAGCCGGTCTTCCAGGACCCGTTCTCCTCGCTCAACCCACGCCGCCTGATCCGCGACATCGTCGGCCTGCCCCTTGCGGCCCAGGGCATCGGCGGCGATGAGATCACCGAACGCGTGCATGCGATGCTCGAACGCGTCGGCCTGACCAGGGAAATGGCCGGCCGCCTGCCAGCCCAGCTTTCCGGCGGCCAGCGCCAGCGCGTCGCCATCGCCCGTGCCCTCGTGCTGCGCCCGCGCATCGTCGTCTGCGACGAACCGACCTCCGCACTCGACGTCTCCGTGCAGGCGCAAATCCTCAACCTGCTCGCCGAACTCCGCCGCGACCTTGGCCTCACGCTCGTCTTCATCAGCCACAACCTCGCCGTCGTCGAACATATCTGCGACGAAGTGGCCGTCATGTATCTCGGCCGCATCGTCGAACACACCGACACCGACGCGCTGTTCACCGCGCCCACCCACCCGTACACCCGCGCTTTGCTCGCCTCCGTCCTCACCCCCGAACCCGGCCTGGGCATCCCCGATGTCGGCCTCGGTGACGCCTACCCGGACCCCGCCAACATCCCCCCCGGCTGCCGCTTCCACCCCCGCTGCCCGATGGTCACTGACCGCTGCCGCACCGAAACCCCGGCACCCCGCATGATCGGCGAGCGCGTGGTGGAGTGCCTGCTCGCCTGAACAGGCCGTCCTCGGCGCTTTGCGGCTAGGGTCTCCCTCATTTCATCACTGACGGAGCCGCATTATGCTACGTGCATTCATCGCCGCCACCCTCGCCGCCGCCCTCGCTTTCCCCGCCAATGCGGCCGACCCCGCCGCCGGTGAAAAACTATTCAAGACACAATGCGGCGCCTGCCACTCCCCGCTCGCCGGCAAGAACCTGGTCGGCCCCAGCCTGCACGGCCTGGTCGGCCGCCATTCCGGCACGATCGAGGGTTTCCGCTACTCCACCGCCAACAAGGCCGCCGACGTCACGTGGGACGAAGCGGCGCTGGAGCGCTATCTCGTTAACCCCAAGGCGATGGTCCCCGGCACCACCATGACCTACGCGGGCATGAAGAGCGAAACGCAGCGCGCTGACCTGATCGCATTTCTCGTCACGCTGAAATAAACCTCCGTCGCAACCGCTGCTGCGTTGACGAATCGGCAAGGCGTGTCCAACAGATCGGGCCATGTCCCTTCGTCGCCGCACCGTTCTGACCGGGCTATTCGCCGCCTCCGCGATGGCCCATTCCGCAACCGCCGCCCTCCCCGAGGCGACGGCACTCCCCATGTTGGCCGATCCCGTCATGCCGAGCGATCAGTTACCGCGCTGGCAGCGCTATGCGGCCTATTGCCCGCATTACACGGGGCGTCCGGCGATCAGCATCGTCATCGACGACATGGGCGTGATCCAGCCAGGCACCCAGCGCATCGTCGCCTTGCCGGCTCCGCTCACGCTGGCCTGGTTTCCCTTCGCGCGTGGCCTGCCCGAACAGATCACCGCCGCCGCGGCGCGCGGGCATGAGGCGCTGCTGCACATGCCCATGCAGGCCACCGGCAGCACCACCGCCTGGACCGGGCCGGACCCGTTGCGTATCGATATCACGCCGGCCGAAAACCTGCGCCGCCTTACCGCGGCGCTCGATGCGGTGCCCTACACGGTCGGCCTCAACAACCACATGGGCAGCGTCGCCACGCGCGACGCGGCGCTGATGGACATCGTCGCCCACGAAGCCTGGCGTCGGAAGATGCTGGTGCTCGACAGTGTCACCATCGGCCACAGCATGGCCTATCAGCAGGCGATGCTCGCCGGCGTACCCGCCGCCGCCCGCGATATCTTCATCGACCATGCCGCCGATGCCGGCGTGATCCGCGGCCAGCTTGCCCAGATCGAGGCGCTCGCACGGCGCCAGGGCCACGCCATCGCCATCGGCCATCCCCGCCCGCTCACCATCGAGGCGCTGGAATACTGGGTCCCCAGCCTGATCGCCCGCGGCTTCGCGCTCTGGCCGATCTCGGCCACGGTAGCCCTGCGCAACGCGACCTCGCTGCCCGCCTAGCTTCAGCCCTCCGGCTGGATCACTACGGCAAGCGCGCCGATCCCCTCGATCTCCGCCACCACCCGGTCGCCGACCGCAAGGAAAATGCCCTTTGGCGCGCCAACACCCGCCGGTGTTCCCGTCAGGATCACGTCGCCGGGATCGAGCGTCATGATCCGCGAGAGCGTCGAAATCTGCTCGGCGATGTTGAAGATCATGCCGGACGTACGCGCGTTCTGCTTCACCTCGCCATTGACCGTGAGCTTCAGACCAAGGTCCATCGCATCCCCGATCGCGTCCGTCGGCACCAAACGCGGCCCCATCGGGCAGCAGGTGTCGTGGCCTTTTCCGGCCACCCAGTCGAGCTTGTAGAACGTCTCGGGCGCGCGGTTGTGGTCACGCGCGGAGAAGTCGATCGCCACCGTATAGGCGGCGACATGGGCGAGCGCGTCGGCCTCGCTGACATTGCGGGCAGTCTTGCCGATCACCGCGGCAAGCTCGATCTCCCAGTCCATCGCCTTGGTGGCAATGGGCATGCGCACGGTCTCGCCCGGCCCGACCACGGCATTGCGGGGCGGTTTGAAGAAGAAGAACAGGCGCTGCGCTTCCTTGCGCAAATCCTGCACGCCCATCTCGGCGCTGTGGTCGTAGTAGTTCGCCCCGGCGCAGAGAATTTTGCCGGGGAACTGCAACGGCGCCAGCACCGGCAGACCATCCGGCAAAGCGGCAGCGGTCGGAGTGGCGGTGCGCAAATGTGCGGACCAGCGCGGCCAATCCGCGAACAAATCCGCCACCGCCGCCGGTGCCCCCATATCCGCGAGCCGGAACATCTTGCCGTCCCGCTCGACGCAGCCAACGGGGCGGTTATTCTCAAGCAGGGTCAGCAGAGAAAAGCTCATTTCCATTTTGCCAGATAGAAGCGCGGGAGTTCGTCGGGATACGGCTTGAAGTCGAGCTGCTGCGAAAGCCCATACGTGGTTACGTAGGTGTGCAGCGGCAGCCAATAGGCGTTCTCGGTGATCCGCTTGATCGCCGCCGAGTAGTTGCGGGTGCGCTCGGCCGCATCGGCGGTCGCGCCACCATCGGTCACCAGTGTTTGCAGTGCTGCATCACGCGCGTAGTCATCGCCGCCGCCGGTGAAGAAGAACGGCATCAATGCCGAGACGTCGTTGATCGAGTAGCTGCCCCAGCTTCCGAGATACAGCGCGTTCTTGCCCTCGATCGACCGCTGGATGGCGGCCGAGGCCTGCAAATGGGTCATGCGTGCACGGATGCCGACGGCGCCGAGGTAGTTCTGCACGGCGGCTTCCCATTGCGGCAGGATGTACGACACCAGTTCGGTATCGAACCCGTTCGGATAGCCCGCCTCGGCCAGTAGCGCCTTCGCCTTCGCCGGATCGTACGGATACTGCACGGCTGCTGCAGCGTCGCAGCCGAACTGGCTCGGATAGCACGGGGCGGCCGGCACGCGGGACCCGCCCTGGACCAGCTTGTCGGCAATCGCCACGCGGTCGATGGCGTGATAGATCGCGTGGCGCACTTTCAACTTCGTCAGCGGATTATCCGCGCCCGTCCGCCCGGCCGCGTCGATCGACAGATAGCCGACCCGCATGCTTTCGGAGCGCATCGCGGCCAGGGTCGGCACGCGGTTGATGTTGTCGAAGTTGTCCGACGGGAAGTTCCAGATGAAATCCGCCTTGCTGCCAAGCAGCGCGGTGATCTCGGCCGAGGAGTCGGTGACGCTGCGGATCACCAGATGGCGGATCGCCGGCTTCGGCTTCACCCCGCCGGCGTAATAGGCGTCGAACCGTTCCATGACGATCGCGTGCACGCCGTCGATCTTGGTGATCTTGTATGGCCCGGTGCCCACCGGCGCCTTCGCATAGGCCTCCTCGCCCACCCGCTCGCGATACGCCTTGGGCCAGATCGGCGTGACCATGACGAGATATTCCAGTGCCGCCGGAAACACCCGCTTCAGCTTCACGCGCACGGTATGCGTATCGACCTTCTCGGCCCCGGCGAGCCAGCCATAGTTGCTGGGCACCGAAACCTTCTTGTCCGTCGGCAACGTGTTGAGCGTGTAGACGACATCATCGGCGGTGAACGGCGAGCCGTCATGGAACACCACGCCCTTGCGCAGTTCGAATTCAATCGTGGTGGGATCGACGTATTTCCACGACGTCGCCAGTAGCGGCTTGACCTCGAACGTATCTGGATCGCGCCCGACCAGCCCGTCCCACACGTGGTGCGCAACGATCAGGCCGATGCGCAACGCGTTGTAGTAGGGGTCGACGACCGGAATGCCGTCGCGCCAGGTGACGCGCAGTGTGTCGGCGGCTTTCTGGGCGGCGGCGGGCGCTGCCAGCAACGCGGGCGCGGCGAGCAGCGTGAGTGCCGCGAGTGCGCCGAGCAGGCGGCTGCGAACGGACATCCCGGTCCCTTATTTCCAGGTTGCAAGATAGAAGCGCGGCAGTTCGTCGGGGTACGGCTTGAAGTTCAACTGCCGCGACATGCCGTAGGTGACCACCGAGGTATACATCGGCAGGAAATACATCTTCTCCGTGATGACCTTGATCGCCGCGCTGTAGGCCTTGCGGCGCTCATCCGGATTGGTGCTGGCGCTGCCCTGTTCGATCAGCTTCTGCAATTCCGGGTCTCGCGCATAGTCCTGCGAACTGCCAGTGAAGAAGAACGGCAGGAATGCCGAGATGTCGTTGATCGAGTAGCTGCCCCAGTTCGACAGCGACATCGGAATGCTGCCCTCGATGCCGCGCTGGATGACGGCGCTGACCTGCAACACCGAAATCTTCGCGTTGATCCCGACCGCGCGCAGGTAGTTCTGCACGGCGCTGGGGAATTGCGAGGGCACGAAGGTGACCAGCTCGGTATCGAACCCGTTCGGGTAGCCGGCCTCGGCGAGCAGCGCCTTGGCCTTGGCCGGGTCGTACTCGTAGCGCGCCGCCGCCGTCGCGTCGCAGCCGAACTGGGTCGGGAAGCACGGCGTGTCGAGCACGCGCGAGCCGCCCTGCATCAGGTTCTTGGCGATGTCGGCGCGGTTGATCGCGTGCGCGATGGCCTGCCGCACTTTCAGATTGGTCAGCGGGCTGTTGGCCCCCGCGCGCCCGGTGACGTCAAGCCCGATGAAGTTCACCCGCATCGCCTCGCCGCGCATGGCGACGAGATTGGGCATCCGGCCGACATTGTCGAAATTGTCGGGAATGAAATTCCACGTCCAGTCGGCCTTGCCGCCAAGCAACTCGTTCAGCGCGGTGGTGGGATCCGTCACCTCGCGCAGGATCAGGCGGCGGATCGCCGGCTTCTGCTTGGGGCTGTCGGCGTAATAATCGTCGAAACGCTCGAACTCGATCTGGTTGACGCCATCGACCTTGGTGATCTTGTACGGCCCGGTGCCGACCGGGGCCTTCGAATAGGCATCGTTGCCGACACGCTCGCGATACGCCTTGGGCAGGATCGGCAGCACCATGGCGAGGTATTCGATGGCGGCCGGGAAGGTGCGCTTGAGCTTCACGCGCACCTTGAAATCATCGACCTTCTCGACGCCTTCCATCCAGGCGAAATTGCTGGGCACCGAGACCTGCTTGTCCGTCAGCAGGGAGGTGAAGGTATAGACCACGTCATCGGCGCTGAAGCTGCTGCCGTCGTGCCACTTCACGCCCTTGCGGAGTTCGAACTCCAGCGTGGTGTCGTCAACATATTTCCAGGATGTCGCGAGCAGCGGCTTGATCACGAACGTCTCGGGATCGCGATACACCAGCCCGTCCCACGCCTGGTGCGACACCACGATGCCGTCGCGCAGTTGGTTGTAGTAGGGCGTGACGTCGGTGATCTGCGTATAGTGGACGGCGCGCAGCGTGTCGGCCGATTTCTGCGCCAACGTCGGCGCGGCGCTTGCCAGGGTGGCGGCGAAAGCGGCAGCCAGTAACTTTACGTGACACTTCATCGGCTTGCTCCATGCTGTTGCCGCCGACCGTACAGGCCCGCGGCAACAGGAGCAAGGCGATTCAGCCCATCGAGGAGTTGAAGGCGCCCCCATCGAGCACAAGATTTTGGCCGACGATGAAGCCCGAGGAGGCCGCGCAGAGGAAGGCGCAGGCGTCGCCGAATTCCGCCGGATCGCCGACCCGCCCGGTCGGCGTGTCCTGCATGCGGATCGCCATCTCCTCCTCCAGGCTGTGCCCGTTCTTGGCCGCGAAGCCGGCCAGCGTGCCCTTGAGCCGATCGGTCAGGAAGGGGCCGGGCAGCAGCCCGTTGATGGTGACGTTGTGCTTCGCCACCTGGCGCGCCAGCCCGGCGACGAAGCCGGTCAGCCCGGCGCGGGCCCCGTTGGACATGCCGAGATGCGGGATCGGCGACTTCACCGAGGCCGAGGTGATGTTGACGATGCGGCCGAACTTGCGCGCGATCATGCCGTCCACCACCGATTTGATCAGGAAGATCGGCGTCAGCATGTTGGCGTCCACCGCCTTGATCCAGTCGTCGCGGTTCCAGTCGCGGAAATCGCCGGGCGGCGGGCCGCCGGCGTTGTTGACCAGGATGTCCGGCTCCGGGCACGCCGCCAGAGTCGCCGCACGGCCGGCCTCGGTGGTGATGTCACCGGCGACGGCAATCACCTTGGCGCCGGTGGCCGCACGGATTTCGGCCGCCGTCGCCTCCAGCGTCTCGGCGGTGCGCGCGGTGATCACGAGGTCCACCCCCTCCCGCGCCAGCGCCATCGCGCAGGCCCGCCCGAGGCCCTTGCTGGCCGCGCAGACGATCGCCTTCTTGCCCTTTAATCCGAAATCCATGGTCGTGTTCTCCTGTTGTATGGGCGCCCGGCTTCAGCCCGGCAGTTGGATCTTTTCCATCTCGGCGCGGATGGGACCGGGGATCGGCACCGGCCGCATCGTGGCACGATCGACATACACGTGCACGAAATGCGCTTCCGCCGAAGCCTGCGCATCGTCGCCGCGGAACACCGCCACCGCGTAGCGCACCGAACTGCGGCCGAGTGTGTCCACCCGCAGCCCCACCGTCACGTCGTCGGGATGGGTGATCTGCGAGATATAGCGGCACCCGGTTTCGGCGACGATGCCGATGATCGGGCTGGTCGCGATGTCCAGCAAGCCGCGGTCGGTGAGGAAGCGGTTCACCCCGGTATCGATCCACGAATAATAGACGACGTTGTTGACGTGGCCGAACACGTCATTGTCCATCCACCGCGTGGTGATCGGCACGAAATAGCGGAAGGCGTCTCGGGTCGGTGGCGGCGGTCGGCTCATGGCAATCCGGCATCCTCGGTGGGCGCCGACTACACATGGTTTGCGCCGACCCGTCCACCCGGCCGCACAGATAGACAGCGGCGGCGCCGGCTTGCTACATCGCCGCAACCCGAAACAGCAGGAAAGCCGCAATGACCCGCCTCCGGCTGTGTGCCGCCGCCCTGCTTGCCGTGCTCACCGCGCTCCCCCTGCCCGCGTTCGCCCACGCGGTGCTGCTCGAAAGCAGCCCGGCCGCCGCCGCCACGCTCAAGCCGGGCAAGATCGAGCTTATCCTGCGCTACAACAGCCGCATCGATGCCGCCCGCTCGCGGCTGGCGCTGATCCGCCCCGGCGGCGCGCAGGCCATCCTGGCGATCACGCCGGGCGAAACCCCCGACACGCTGCGCGCCAGCGCCGACCTCGCGCCGGGTGCCCAAATCCTGCGCTGGCAGGTGCTCGCCATCGACGGCCACATCACGCGCGGCGAACTGCGCTTCGCCGTCATGCCGGCCCAACCCTGAGATGAACCTTCTCGTCGATGTTTTCGGCTACCTCACCATCGTCATCCATGGCCTGGCGATCATCGGCCAGTCGATGGCGGTCGGCGGCGTGGTGTTCCTCGTCTTTCTCGCCCGCCCACGCGCCTGGCTCGCCGGCCCGGCGGGCGCGGGCGTTCTGAGCGACACGATCCGCCTGACGATCTGGGGCGCGCTTGGCCTCGCCGCCGCCGAGTTGGCCCGCATCGGCGTCGAAGGCGGCGTGCTCGCTGGCACGCTCGAGCTTTCCGCCCGCGCCGTCCTGGGCGCGAATTTCGCCATCGCCGGCGCCGCCAAGACCGCCGCCGCCCTGTTCCTCGCGCTCCTCCTGGCGCTCTACGGCAGCCGCGTGCCCTGGCCGATCCTGCTGCCGATCGCGGCGCTCATCCTCGCCGCCGGCGCCGCCACCACCCATGCGGCCGCCCGTCTCGAAGATCGGGAACTCCTGCTCGCCGTCTCCGCCCTGCACCAACTCGGCGCGGCGATCTGGATCGGCGGCATCCCGTGCTTCGTCGCCGCGCTCGCGCGCATCCACGAACCGGCGGCGTGGCAGATCATCGGCGCCCGGTTTTCTACGATTTCGATGACCGGCGTCGCCTGCGTCGCCAGCAGCGGCCTCGTGCTCGCCTGGTACTATGTCGGCGACTGGAGTGGCGTCTATGGCACCGCCTATGGCGTGATGGTCAGCGCCAAGGCCGCCATGTTCGCGATGCTGCTCGCCCTCGGCTACGGCAATTTCCGCACCGTCGCCGCCCTGCGGACCGACCGCGACACGTCGGTCACCCGCATGCGCCGCTTCGCCGAGGCCGAGATTGGCATCGGCTTCACCCTGTTCTTCGCCGCCGCCTCCCTCACCTCCGTGCCACCCTCCATCGACCTGACGCAGGACCGAGTCACCCTGCAGGAGATCGTCGAGCGCAACACGCCGCGTCCGCCCCGCCTCATCTCGCCGGACCACGACACGCTCACATTGCCCGCCTTGCAGGCCAAGCTCGACGCCGAGGCCGCCCGCAACGCCACGCGCCCGGCCGCCGCCTTCGTCCCCGGCTCCGGCGAAATCCCGGCGCGCAACGCCGAGGACCTCGCCTGGTCGGAATACAACCACCACTGGTCCGGCCTGTTCGTGCTCGCCATCGGGCTGCTCGCTTTCGCCCACCGCGCCGGCTTCGGCCCGGCGCGACACTGGCCGCTGCTGTTCCTCGGCCTTGGCGCCTTCCTGTTCGTGCGCAGCGACCCCGAGGTCTGGCCGATGGGGCATATCGGCGTGTGGGAATCGCTGCGCGACGTCGAGGTCCTGCAACACCGCTTCTTCCTGCTGCTCATCATCCTTTTCGGACTGTTCGAATGGCGGGTCCGCGCCGGCGGATGGACCAATCGCGCCGCCATCCTGGTGTTCCCCCTCGTCAGCGCGATCGGCGGCGCAGCACTGCTGACCCACAGCCATGCCATCGCCAACGTCAAGGAACAACTGCTGATCGAGCTGAGCCACACGCCGCTCGCACTCGCCGGCATCGTCGCCGGCTGGGCGCGCTGGCTCGAAATACGCCTCGACCCGCCGGACAGCCGCATCGCCGGCTGGGTCTGGCCGTTGTGTTTCGTCCTGGTGGGCGTGATCCTGCTGATATACCGTGAGGCGTGATGAGCACGGACAAACGGATTCTGCTGGTCGACGACGATACCGCCGTCCTGGAACTCACCCAGGAACTGCTCGGCATGTCCGGCTATTCGGTCACTCCTGCCACCAGCGGCCAGGCGGCCCTCGCCCTCCTCAACGCCGGCAAGACCTTCGACGCGCTGATCACCGACCACTCGATGCCCGGCATGACCGGCGAGGACCTCGCCCGCAATGCGCGCAAACTGCTGCCTAACCTGCCCTGCCTGCTGGTGACCGGCTATGGCGACACGATCGAGCTGACAATGCCCCTGCCCATCCTGCGCAAACCCTTCCGCGCCGCCCAACTCGCGGCCGCCGTGCGCAACCTCATCGCCGAGGGCTGACCCCGTGGCGGTCATCCCGATCACGGGCCTGTTCGAAACCCATCTGACCGTGCGCGACCTCGATCGCTCGATCGCCTTCTATCAGGACGTCGTCGGCCTCGAACTTGCCCACCGCGTGCCCGAACGCCACGCCGCATTCCTGTGGATCGGCGGACGCGGACAGCACATGCTCGGCCTGTGGTCGCTGCACACATCGCCGATCTATTTGCGCCTTCACCTCGCCTTCACCTGCACCCTGCCGGACCTCATCGCCAGCATCCCCCGCCTGCGTGCCGCCGGCATCCCGCCACGCAGCAGCGGCGGCGGTCCGGAAATTACCGAGCCCATCGTGTTCGCCTGGATGCCCGCCGCCAGCGTCTACTTCGACGACCCCGACGGACACTCACTCGAATATATCTGCATGCTCCCGCAAAGCCCCCAACCCGAACGCGGCATCGTCGGCCTGTCCGCATGGCAGGAAGGCTAAGCAGAGAGTCCCAGGTTGGCCTACGGAAGGGCTTGCGTTTGCAGCGCAGGCAAGCGCGCCTCCGGCGGCCAAGGGCCAGTGGCCCTTGGAACCCCGGACTGCTCGCGGCTGGACGGACAGCCTTCGGGTGAGCCCCGCGATCTCGCCGCATTCACGGGCGAAGCCCAAACTCCCGCGCGATCGCAATGCGATCCGTGATGCCGATCGCCTGCGGCGCAAGAAAGTCGGGGGGATCAAAGGGGCATGCCCCTTTGCCGCCGGAGGCGCGCTGGCTCACGCCGCGCGGGCGATGCCTTCGGGGTCGAGGCGGTATCCGCCGCCTTCGGTGAGGAGCAGGCGTGCGCTGCTGGGGTCGGGTTCGATTTTCTGGCGCAGCCGGTAGATATGGGTTTCGAGTGTGTGGGTGGTGACGGCGGCGTTGTAGCCCCAGACTTCGTTCAGCAGAATTTGCCGGGGCACGGCCTTGGTGCCGGCGCGATAGAGGAATTTCAGGATGGCCGCCTCTTTTTCGGTCAGCCGGATGCGGCGGTTCTTCACCGGGTCTTGCAAGAGTTTGGCCGAGGGACGGAAGGTGTAGGGCCCGATGGAGAAGACCGCGTCTTCGCTGTTCTCGAAAATGCGCAGCTGGGCGCGGAGGCGGGCGAGCAGTTCGGCGAGGCGGAAGGGTTTCGCGATGTAGTCATTGGCGCCGGAATCGAGGCCGCGCACGACGTCGGACTCTTCGTCCGAGCCGGTGAGCATGATGATCGGCACTTTCACGCCCTGGCGGCGCAGGCGCGAGCAGAGGTCGCGGCCGTCGCCGTCGGGCAGGCCGACATCGAGGATGAGGGCGTCGAAGCGGTACTTGCCGCCGGTCGCGGTAACCTCGGCTTCGGCTACGGTGCCCGCTTCGGAGGCGCTGAATTCCCCGTCTACCGCCAATTGCTCGACGAGCATGGCGCGCAAGGCAAGGTCGTCATCGACGATAAGAATGGGCCGCTCGGCGGACATGCGTTACCCTGACAGTTGGATCATCCGGAATACGATACAGCGGCTTTGCGCCGGATGCACCTTTAAGACGCGTTAACTGCCATCCATTTTTGATCACACAATCGCGAAATATGAGGCGGGGTGCATCCGTCACCTAAGTCGTGCGTATATGAGCAGTGGGTGTTGGCGCGGGAAGAAGGGGCTGATTCGACGCACAGGCATTGCTTGCACGATTTTCGCCACAAATATCAGTGATATGCTGTTGAGGTCCGGGAGCTCGATGAACCACGTGCCGTTGCGCGACAAGGCTGAAGACGTTCAGGCCGATTTGACCCTCGCGGTCGATGCGGCGGCATTGCGGCTGCGTGCCGTGCATCGCGCGGCAGCCGAGTTGAAGCGCGGCACGCCAGTGCTGATAACGGGAGCGATGCCGTTGATCGTGCTGGCCGCGGAAACGTCCGGGGCGGCGGGGCTGCGGGAGATGGCGGCGCTGGCATCCGGTCCGGCGGTGTTGCTGCTGGCGCCGGCGCGGGCGGCGAGTGTGTTGCAGCGCCCGGTGGCGACTGATGGGGCGGCGGTGGCGATCAAGCTCCCTGCTCTCCTTAACAATCCAAGCATTATCAGAGGGTTGGCCGACCCAACCGCGAGCCAGTTGATGCCTGAGGAGGCGGTCGTTGCGGACAGCCCGGCGGGCGGGGCGGCGGCGATTGCGCTGGCCAAGCTGGCGCGGTTGTTGCCGGCGATGGTTGCGGCGCCGGTCTTGCCGGATAGCGCGGCGATGGCGGATGGCATGGGGCTGCTGACGGTGCCGGCCGAGGATGTGCTGGCCTATCCGGCGGCGATGGCGTCCGGCCTGGTGCGGGTGGCGGAGACGCAGGTGCCGCTCGAAGGGGCGCCGGATGCGCGGATTGTCGCGTTTCGTGCGCCAGATTCGGGGATCGAGCATCTGGCCATCCTGATCGGCCGCCCGGAGGAGGCGGCGGATGTGCTGACGCGCATCCACTCCGAGTGTTTTACGGGAGATTTGCTGGGCAGTTTGCGCTGCGACTGCGGACCGCAACTGAAGGGCGCGATCCGCCGGATGGGCGAGGAGGGTACGGGGGTGTTGCTCTATCTCGCGCAGGAGGGGCGCGGGATCGGTCTGGTGAACAAGCTCAGGGCCTATGCGATGCAGGATCGCGGGTTGGATACGCTGGATGCCAACCGGGCGCTGGGCTGGGGTGTCGATGAGCGGAACTTCCTGGTGGCGGCGACGATGCTGGCGGAGTTGGGCATCGGGTCGGTCCGGCTGTTGACCAATAATCCGCAGAAAATCGCCGCTTTGGAGGCGTGTGGGGTGCGCGTGGCAGGTCGCGAGAGCCATGCCTTCGCGCCGAACGGGGTGAATGACCAGTACCTCGCCACCAAGGCCGAGCGGTTTGGGCATCTCCTTGGCTGACCGTGTCGAGGCGGTCGTCCATGCCGATGGACGCCTTGTATTTCAAGGGGTTGTGTATCGCTGCGCGATCGGCCACGGCGGTATCCGGGCGGACAAGCAGGAGGGCGACGGGGCGACGCCAACGGGTGTTCTGCCGTTGCGGCGGGTGTTCTATCGCGCCGATCGGGTCGCGATCCCCGTCTGCGCGGTGCCGCGGGAGCCGTTGGGGCCGGAGGATGGCTGGTGCGATGACCTGACCAATCGCGCGTACAATCAACGGGTTCGCCTGCCGTATTCGGGGCGCCACGAGGAATTGTGGCGCGCCAGCGCGGTGTATGATGTGATCGGCGTGCTCGGCTGGAACGACGCGCCGGTGGAGCGCGGGCGGGGCAGCGCGATCTTCCTGCATGTCGCGCGTCCCGACTATGCGCCGACCGAAGGGTGCGTGGCGCTGGCGCTGGGTGATCTGACGCGGGTGCTTGGATTGGGTCTGACGGCGGTTCGGGTGATCTTGTAGCGGCCTTGCGCGCGTCAGAGCACGGGTCTCAGAGTCACGGGTCGCGCGACAGCCCCTTGGCCTTCAAGGCGTCGAGATAGGCGTTCCAGCGCTTGTTGTAGTCGCGGCCGAGTTCGTGGAGGAGTTCCCACGAGAAGATGCCGGTGTCGTGCAGGTCGTCGAACATCAGGCGCACCGCGTAGTTGCCGACCGGCTCGATGCTCATGATGCCGACATGGCGGCGCCCGGCGATGGTCTTGCGCTCGTTCGGGCCGTGTCCCTGCACCTCGGCGCTGGGGCTTTCGACGCGGAGGTATTCGGCCGGGAGCTGGAAGCTGGCACCGTCGTCGAAATCGACCTCGATACGTTTTTCGGCGCGGCGCAGGCGGATTTCGGTCGGGATGGTCGCCATCAAGCGTCGTCCAGCTTGCGGGCTTCGTCGGGCAGCATGATGGGGATGCCGTCGCGGATCGGGTAGGCGAGGCCGGCGGCGCGGCTGATCAGTTCGTTATGGGCGCGGTCGTATTCGAGCGGCGCCTTGGTCAGCGGGCAGACGAGGATTTGCAGCAAGCGCGGGTCGACTGGAACGTTGGCGGGGGGAACGTTGGCGGGGGGGGCGGGCATGGTGGGGTCGGGCATGGTGGGGTCGGGCATGGTGGGGTCCTTTCCCATCGGGAGGCCGGCGTGGGATTAGCTGGCGCGGTCGGTCTGGGTGTCGTGGAGGTCGATCCGCAGCAGTGCGAGCAGGGTGGCGGCGCGATCGGCTTCGGTACGGGCTTCGAGCAGGGCCTGTTTCTCCACCGGTTCGAACGGACAGACCATACTGAGCGTGGTCACCAACTCATGGTCGGCCATCTTGTTGATCGCCTCCCAGTTCGCGTTGAAACCGCGATGGGTGAAATAGGCGCGCAGGGCGGTGAGCAAAGCCGGGCGATCGGCGAGCGCGGTGGCCGGCGCCGTCAGGTCGTCGAGGAATTCGGCGAAATCGGCGCGCACGCGCCGGTAGCCGCGGCGCATGTCAGACTCGGCGGCAGTGCGGAAGCGCGACAGGCCCGCCAGCGTGATGACGTAGCGGCCGTCCTCGGTTTCGCTGAAGGCGACGAGGCGGCCGAGGCAGCCGACGCCGAACAGCGCCGGGCCGGTGGCGCCGGCCTCGCGGGTCTGGTCGGGCTGGATCATGCCGAACACGCGGCCGGCCGCGAGCGCGTCTTCGACCATGGCGAGGTAGCGCGGTTCGAAGATGTTCAGCGGCAGGCGCCCCTGCGGCAACAGCAGGGCGCCGGCAAGCGGGAAGACCGGGAAGCTTTCGGGCAGGTCCTGTGGCCGGGCCGGGAAGGGCGACATTCGGAGGGCGGGATCAGCGAAACAGCAGGGCGGAAAGCTTGCGCCGGGCGGCCATGGTGGCGGCATCGTCGAAGCCCCAGGCCTCGAAGAATTTCAGCAGTTGCAGGCGGGCGGCGTCCTCGTTCCAGGTGCGCGCTTTCTTGATGATCTCCAGCAGCGCGTCAGCGGCCTCCTCGCGGCGCTCCATGGCGTTGAGCGCGGTGGCGAGGTCGTAGCGCGCCTGGTGGTCGGCGGGGTCGGCGGCGAGACGGGCCTCGAAGGTGGAAAGCTGCTCGCGGGCGGCGCGGCCTTCGATGGCCAGCGCGAGGGCGCTGCGGGCGCCGGCGATTTCCGGGTGTTCGGCGATCTTCTCGGGGATTTGCGCCAGCGCATCCTGCGCCTGATCCTCCTGCCCGAGCGCCATCAGGGTGCGGATGAGGCCGCCCCAGGCGTCCGGGTTCTCCGGCTCTTCCTGCAGGACGGCGCTGTAGAGCTCGCCAGCATGGGCATGATCGGCGGCCTCGGTGGCGGCCTTGGCTTCGGCGAGGAGCTCGGCGGTCGGCATGGCGCCGCCGGCACTCTTGAGCAGGGTTTCGACGAAACGCTTGATCTCGCTTTCCGGCTGGGCCCCCTGGAAGAGGTCGGCGACCTGGCCCTGCCAGAAGGCGGCGACGGTCGGGACGGATTGCAGCGGCAGGCCGAGCTGGACGAGTTGCTGGACGAGGCCGCGGTTCTTGTCGATGTCGATCTTGACGAGTTTGACGCGCCCGCCGGCGGCGCGGACGACTTTTTCGATCGCCGGCGTCAGCGTCTTGCAGGGACCGCACCATGTGGCCCAGAAATCGACGAGGACGGGGATCGTGCGCGATGCCTCGATGACATCCTTCATGAAGGTGCTCTGGTCACCGTCGATGATCATGTCGCCGCCGGGCTGGGCGGGATTCTGGCCGATGATCTGGTCCATTGGGGTGTCCTCGTTTGGCGGTCTTGTGGCAGGAATATAGATGGAAGCCGTTCGCTGCGGGACAAGCCATGAAATTCGCCCGGGGGCAAGCGGCGCGCAGTGACGCGATCGGCTCAGGCGAATGTCTTGCGCATGATGGTGACCGGACGGCCCTTGTGAGGGGCGGGGGCGACGAGGTTGGGGGCGACGAGGTTGGGGCGGTCGCGCAGGCTGACGATTTCGATCGGCACGGTGGTTCCATGGAATGGAATGGGAGGGGAGGGAATGGGAGGGGAGGGAATGGGAGGGGACATGGCAAACGGGCTCGGATGATGGCAGATAGCCGGGACCGGGAGGAGTGCCATGACCGACATGCTTCTGGAGACGCTGAGGGCCATTGTCGGCCCGCGCGGGATGCTGACGGAGCCGGCGGATATCGCGGCGTATGGCGAGGATTGGCGCCGGCTGTATCGCGGGCGGGCGCGGGCCGTGGCGCGGCCGGGATCGACGGCGGAACTCGCGGCGGTCGTGCGCGCCTGTGCGGCGGCGGGGGTCGCGGTGGTGCCGCAGGGGGGCAATACCTCGATGGTCGGCGGTGCGGTGCCCGATGAGGATGGCTCGCAGATCGTCATTTCTCTGGCGCGGATGAACCGGGTGCGCTCGGTCGATGCGGTTGATCTGACGCTGACGCTCGAGGCGGGCGTGACGTTGAAGGCGGCCCAGGAGGCGGCAGACGCCGAAGGATGCCTGCTGCCGCTGTCGATCGGCTCGGAAGGCACGGCGCAGATCGGCGGGATATTGTCCACCAACGCCGGCGGCAACAACACGGTGCGCTTCGGCAATGCGCGCGACCTGGTGCTCGGGCTGGAGGTGGTGCTGCCGGACGGGCAAATCTGGCATGGGTTGCGGCGGCTGCGGAAGGACAATACCGGGTATTGCCTGCGCCAGTTGTTCGTCGGTGCCGAGGGGACGCTGGGGATCATCACGGCGGCGGTGCTGAAGCTGGTGCCGGCTTCGCGCGCGGTCGAGGTGGCATTGTGCGCGGTGCCGTCGCCCGAGGCGGCGCTGGCGCTGTTCACCCTGTTCCACCGCCACGATCCGGCGGCGGTGGTGGCCTTCGAGTATATGTCGGGGCTGGGGATGGATTTCGTGCTCAAGCACATTCCCGGGACAATACTACCGCTGGCGGCGCGGGCGGAGCACTACGCGCTGATCGAACTGGCGACGCCGCGGCCGGATGCAGGGCTGCGGGGAGCGCTGGAGGCGGTGCTCGAAGCGGCGCTGGAGGCGGGGATCGTCGTCGATGCGGTGATCGCCGAAAGCGCGGCCCAACGGGCGGCGATCTGGCGGCTGCGGGAGGAGCATTCGGAGGGGCAGAAGCGCGAGGGGGCGAGCGTGAAGAACGACGTGTCCGTGCCGGTGTCCAAGGTGCCGGAGATGATCCGGCGCGCCGCGGCGGCGTGCGAGGCGCTGATGCCGGGGATCCGGGTGGTGCCGTTCGGGCACCTGGGGGACGGCAATATTCATTTCAACCTCGAACATCCGGTGGGCATGGACGGGGCGGCGTTCTTGGCGCGCGACCATGAGATCATGGACACGGTGTGCGCGGTGGTGCGCGATCTCGATGGCAGTTTCTCGGCCGAGCATGGGATCGGCAAGCTGAAGCCGTACATGATGCCGGAATGGCGCGGGGGCGCGGAGCTTGAGCTGATGCGGCGGATCAAGGGGGCGATCGATCCGGCCGGGCTGATGAACCCGGGCAAGGTGTTGCCGGATGGCTGAACGCGGCCTTGCCGGCCGGCTGCGGCGCTGGTGGACGAAGAAGCGGGTGCGGATGGCGCTGGCGGCGGATGGCAAGCCGGGGGAGAAATTCGCGCTGATCCATCGGCTGAACTACTGGGGTAATGCGGAGAGCGTGAGCGGCAATGGGTCGAGCCTTGACTCCACGGCGGTGTTCCGCGCCGGGTTCGAGGCGTTGCTGCGGGAGCGTGGGATCGCGTCGGTGTTCGATGCGCCGTGCGGGGACTTCAATTGGATGCGGGCGGTGGCGTTGCCTGCGGGGTGCGTCTATCTCGGCGGCGATATCGTGGCCGCGGTGGTGGCGGAGAATACGCGGCTTCATGGCAAGGCGGGGGTGACGTTCCGGGAGTTCGACCTGATCGCCGAGGCGTTTCCTGCGGCGGATCTGTGGTTGTGCCGAGATTGTCTGATCCATCTGTCCAATGCCGATATTGTGCGGGTGCTGACGAATTTTGTCGCCTCCGAGATCCCGTTCGCGCTGATCACCTCGCATCCGCATGTGACGGCGAATGTGGACATCCGGACCGGGCAGTATCGCGACGTGAATTTGCAGGGCGCGCCGTTCGGCCTGCCCGCGCCGGAGGCAATTCTGAAAGATCGTCCGGTCGGCGAGGCGGCGCGGATTGTCGGGCTGTGGCGGCGGGAGCAGGTCGCGGCGGCGATTTTCAGCCCTATTCCCGGTCGCTCTGGCGTGGATCCGTCGAGGCGCTAGACTGCGCATTCAAACCGGAGTCCAACCGCCGCCCATGCCCGCCAGGCGTTTCATGTTCGCGACCCGGATCGACCGCTATATGCTGCGGCAGCTCGTGCTGGGGCTGCTGGCAGTGACGGCGGGGTTGGCCGCGCTCATCTGGCTGACGCAGTCGCTGCGGTTCGTCGAACTGGTGGTCAACAGAGGGCTGTCACTGCGGGTGTTTGTGCAGCTGACCAGCCTGCTGATCCCGAATTTCGTCGCGGTGATCCTGCCGATCACGACCTTCGTGGTGGTGCATTTCGTCTATCACCGGCTCGCGGGGGATCGCGAGTTGACGGTGATGCGCGGCGCCGGGCTGTCGCCGGCGGCGCTGGCGCGGCCCGCACTGGTGCTGGCATTCCTGGCGATGGCGGCGGGGTGGACGCTGAATTTATGGGTCGTGCCGGCGTCGTTCGGGGCGTTCCGGGAATTCCAGTTCGAAATCCGCAACAAGGTGGCGGCGTTCCTGTTGCAGGAGGGGGTGTTTACGCCGGTTTCGGACAATCTGACCGTGTTCATCCGCGCCCGCGATCGGGACGGCACGCTGTTCGGGATATTGGTGGATGACGCGCGCAATCCGACGAGCCATGCGACGATCCTGGCCGAAAGCGGGCGGCTGGTGATGGATTCGGCGACACCGCGGGTGCAGCTGGTGAACGGCAGCCGGCAGGAGCTGGATCACCGGACGGGGCGGCTGAACGTGTTGAGTTTCGTCGAGAACACGGTCGAGTTGAGCGACGGCGCCAAGGCGGGCGAGGCGCGGTTCCGCGATGCGACGGAGATGTCGATCGCCGAGTTGCTCGATCCCGCGTCGGCGGTGTTCGCGCGCGATGTGGGAAAATTCCGGCTGGAGGCGCATCGACGCCTGTCGGGGCCGTTGACGACGCTGGGCTTCACGCTGATCGCGCTGGTGGCGGTGCTGATGGGGACGTTCCGCCGGCATGGCAGCCTGATGCGGCCGTTCCTGGCGATCCTGGTGGTGGTCGGGCTGGTGGCGATGGGGCTGGCGATGGGCAATCTGGCGGCGCGGCAGCCGGGGCTGATCGTGCTGGTGTGGGTGAACGCGACGCTGCCGGCGGTGCTGGCGGGGTGGCTGCTGCTCGGGCCGCAATTGCGGCTGGTGCCGGCGGGCCTGCAGAACCGGCTGGGGGTGAACTGATGCGGTTCGCGATGACCCTGTCATTGTATATCGCGCGGGTGTTCAGCCTGGCCGTGCTCGGCATGATGGCGGCGCTGACGGCGCTGGTGGGGATGTTCGACTTCATCGAGCTGCTGCGGCGCTCGGCGACCAAACCCGATGCGACGTTCGGGATCGTGGCCGAGATCGCCGGGTTGCGGCTGCCTTGGATCGGCATGCATATTCTGCCGTTCGCGGTGCTGCTGGGGGGGATCCTGGCGTTCTGGCGGCTGACGCGCAGTTCGGAGTTGATCGTGGCGCGGGCGGCGGGGGTGTCGGCGTGGCAGTTCCTGACGGCGCCGATGCTGGCGGCGATCCTGCTCGGCGGGTTCGCGACGGCGGCGATCAGTCCGTTGTCGGCGGTGATGCGAGGGCGGGCGGAACTGCTGGAGAACGCCTATCTGAAGACCGGCGGCGGGCCACTGGCGCTGAACGGCGGCACGCTGTGGCTGCGTCAGGTGGATCGCCAGCTTGATCCGCAGGGGGTGGCGATCCTGCATGCACTGGGCGTGGCATTGCGCGACGGCACGTTGACGGCGCGCGGGGTCAGCGTGTTCCGGCTCGATGGGCGGGATCGGCTGCTGGAGCGGATCGAGGCGGTGGACGCGCGACTGGACGGCGATGCCTGGCTGCTCGATCGGGCCCGCACGGTGACGCCGAACCATCTGCCGGACGCCGAGCGCAGCATCCGGCTGCCGACGACGATGACGGTGGACCGGGTGCAGGAGAGTTTCGCCGCGCCGGACACGTTCTCGGTGTGGGCATTGCCGCCGTTCATCGCATTGCTGGAGCAATCCGGGTTTTCGGCGATCCGCCACCGGCTGCAATTCCATTCGCTGCTGGCGCTGCCGTTGCTGGCGGGGACGATGGCGCTGCTGGCCGCCGGGTTCTCGATGCGGCCAGCGCGGCGCGGCGGCGTGGCACAGATGATCGGCAGCGGGGTCGCCGCCGGCTTCGCGCTGTTCGTCGTCTCCAAGGTGGCGGAGGAGTTCGGGCAATCCGGCGCGCTGCCACCGTTGCTGGCCGCGTGGGCGCCGGCGGCGGCGGGGCTGATGCTGTCGGTGGCATTGCTGCTGCATCTGGAAGACGGCTGATGGCGCGCTCCCACAGGGTTGGACGCCGGAAGGCGCGCCGCAACTGGTTCGTGGTGGCGATGGCGGCGCTCGCATTGTCGGGCGTGAGCCCGCAGGACGCGCCGGCGCAGCTGGGGACGGTGCTGACGAGGCCACAGGCGCCGATCGAGAAGGACCAGCCGGCCTATTATCAGGCAAATTCCGTGGAGTACGACCGCGACCGCGGGCTGGTGACCCTGCGCGGCAAGGTCGAGTTCTGGCAGAACGAGCGCATGCTGCTGGCCGACGAGGTTACCTATGACCGCAATACCGGGGTGGCCGCGGCGAAGGGCAACGTGGTGCTGCTGGAACCCGGCGGGCAGACGGTGTTCGCCGAGTATGCCGAGCTTGGCGACGGCATGAAGCAGGGCGTAATGGCCGGTATGCGGGCGCTGCTGGCGGAAAACGGCAAGCTGGCGGCCAATGGCGTGCGGCGGACGGATGGGCGGATCAACGAGTTGAGCCGCGTCGTCTACTCCACCTGCGACCTCTGCGCCGAGGACCCGACGCGGCCGCCTTTGTGGCAGATACGGGCCCGCGAGGCGGTGCAGGACGTCGACAACAAGATGATCGAGTATCGCGACGCGGTGGTCGATGTCTTCGGCGTGCCGGTACTATGGCTGCCCTTCCTGGCCCATCCCGACCCGTCGCAGAAGCGGGCGAGCGGATTGCTGGTGCCAAGTCTGGGGCTTTCCAAGCATCTCGGGGCGTTCCTCGCACAACCCTATTACTGGGTGATCGACGACCAGTCCGACGCCACCATCACGCCGCTCGTGGGGACCGCGAACGGGCCGATGGTGGATGTCGATTATCGCCAGCGGTTCAACAACGGCACAGTGACGGTCAACACCTCGATCGCCAACAACCACGGCCAGGCCGGCGGGCATATCTTCGCCAAGGGCCAGTTCGCCATCGACGAGACGTGGCGGTGGGGTTTCGACGTGCAGCGCGCGAGTTCGCTCAGCTATATGCGCGATTTCCGCATCCGCGGTACCCAGTCCGTGCTGACGACGCAGGCCTATCTGGAGGGGTTCGGCCAGGGGTCGTACGCCCGGCTTGATGCGCGGGCCTATCAGGGGCTGACCTCGAACGTGCGGACCGAGAAGCTGCCCTATGTGCTGCCGCGCTACGAATACAGCTTCCTGAGCGAGCCGATCATGGCGGGCGGGCCGGGGCTGGCCGGCGGGCGGATCTCGCTCGACGCCGGCGCGTTCAACGTCTATCGCACCGATGGCACCAACACCCAGCGGGCGCGGCTGAGCGCGGGGTGGGAGCGCGGGACGATCGGGCGGGTCGGCGATGTGTGGAACGTCAGGCTGCAACTCGACAGCGCCGCCTATGTCGCGCACCAGTTCGACCAGCAGCCGAATTTCGGGCCGCGCGGCTCGATCGCATCGACGCAGGCGATGCCGACGGTGGCGGTGGCGCTGCGCTGGCCGCTGATGCGGGACGCCGGCAGCCTGGGATCGCAGATCGTCGAGCCGATCGTGCAGATGGTCGCCGGGCCGCGGGGCAGCAACTATGCCTCCGTGCGAATTCCCAACGAGGACAGCTTCGACCAGGAATTCACCGATGCGAATTTGTTCGCGCTGAACCGCTATCCCGGCATCGACCGCCTCGAAGGCGGGCTGCGGGCGAATGTGGCGCTGCATGCGGCGTGGTACCTGCCCGGCGGGATGCAGATGGACGCGCAGGTTGGGCGGGCCTACCGGGCGCGCAAGGACCCGTCCTTCCTCAGCGGGTCCGGGCTGGAAAAGACGGCATCAGACTATGTCAGCCATATTTCGATCACACCGAACGCGTATCTGGACATCACCAGCCGGCAGCGTTTCGACCCCAAGAGCTTCAAGCCGCGCTTTGCCGACGCGGTGATGACGATGGGGCCGGATTGGCTGCGGGTGAACGGCGGCTATGTGTATTCGGTGACCAATCCGTTCGCCTTCTACGACACGGCGGCCAGTTCGGCGCTGGCGACCAAGCCGCGCAACGAGGTGACGCTGGGGGCAAGCACGACGGCCGGGGCGTGGAAGTTCCGGGTCAACGCGCGGCGCGACGTGCAGGTGAACAAGATGGTTTCGCTCGGCGCCGGCACCGCCTATGAGGACGAATGCTTCATCTTCGACGTCGGCCTCTACCGGCGCTATACGTCCATCAACAACGACCGCGGGGCGAGCATGATCCTGTTCCAGCTAACCCTCAAGACGGTCGGCCAGTTCGGCTTCCACGCGCTGTAGATTGCGAAATACCGGAGTAGACCCAGAGCGATGACTTCGCCCAATCGCCTTCGCCGCATGCCGGCCCCGCTGCGCCCGCGCCTCTTGTGCCCGATCCTGATGCTGGGCTGCGTGCTGACGTTGGGCGCAGTGCCACATACCGCACAGGCGCAACCCGTCGCACCCAAGGCGATCCCGCATTCGTCGGCCGACGGGTCGGTGATCGTGGCCGTCGTCAACGGCGAGGCAATCAGCCTGGGCGACGTCGATAGCCGGCGGCGGCTGTTTGCGCTGTCCACCGGGCTGCCGATGACCGCCGATGTGCTGGCACGGTTGACGCCGCAGGTGACCAACCAGTTGATCGACGAGCGGTTGCGGCTGCGCGAGATGCAGCGCCGCAACATCGTGGTGCCGGACCAGCAGATCGCGGCGGCGATCACCGAGATCGAAACCCGCAACGCCATGCCGTCCGGCACGCTGCGGCGGCGGCTGGCAGCCGATGGGGTGGCGCTGCGTACGATGATCGACCAGATCCGGGTGCAGACCGGCTGGACGCAGGTGCTGCGCGAGGTGGTGGCCACACAGCCGCCGATCAGCGATGCCGATATCGCCCAGCGCACCGAGGCATTGCGCGCCCAAATCGGACAGACCGAGTTCCGGCTGGGCGAAATCTTCGTGCCGGTCAGCAACCCGGCCCGGATCGACGAGGCGCGGCGGTTCGCCGATACGATCATCCAGCAACTGCGCGCCGGCGCGCCGTTCCAGATGGTGGCGGCCCAGTTCAGCCAGAGCCAGACGGCGCTGCAAGGCGGCGACCAGGGCTGGGTGCAAGCGTTCGAAATCGACCCGGCCGTGCTGCGCGTGGTGCAGGAAATGCCGATCGGGGCGATCGGCAATCCGCTGCCGGTGGCCGGCGGCCTGTCGATCGTGACGCTGCGCGCGAGGCGGGAGATCGGGCGCGAACAGGCGACGATGGTCTCGGCCCGGCAGGTGTTCTTCCGCTTCGCAACCCGGCTGATCCAGGACCAGCCGACCGAGGCGCAACGGCAAGTTCTGGAGCAGGCACGCAAGCTCAGCACCACGGTCAAAACCTGCGCCGACATGGAAGCGGCGGCCAGGGCCGCGGGCGACGAGCGCGGCGGAAACCCGGGTGAAATCCGGCTGGAAACGGTGGTCCTGCCCACGCTGAAACAATTGATGGGCACACTGCCGATCGAGAAAATCAGTCAGCCGCTGATCGCCGATGACGGAGTGGCGCTGCTGATGGTGTGCTCACGCGCAAGCCGCAACGCCGATCTGCCCTCCAAAGCGGAACTCACGGACCGGATCATCAACGAACGCGTCGAAATGATCTCACGCCAACTGATGCGAGACCTCCAACGCCGCGCCGTCATCGAGCGACGCAGCTGAGGCGCCGAGGGTGGGGGGACGGTAGTGAATGGAAGAAAGTCGGGGGCTTTGCCCCTCGACCCCACTAAGCCCGTTGCGCGCCTTCGCAAGCCCGTTGCGCGCCTTCGCAAGTCCGTTGCGCGCCTTCGCGCGACGGGCGGAGCCCTGGCCTTCCTCCCTTCATGACCGACCCCGCACTCTCGCTGCCTCCCTTGCGTGAGGTGATTGCACGGCATGGGTTGGATGCCAGGCGGTCGTTGGGGCAGCATTTTCTGCTGGATGCGAATTTGATCGGGCGGATTGTGCGGCAAGCCGGGGACTTGGCTGGCCGTGAGGTGGTCGAGGTTGGGCCGGGGCCGGGCGGGTTGACGCGGGGATTGTTGGCGAGTGCGGCTTCGCGGGTGATCGCGGTGGAGATCGATGCGCGGGCTATCGCGGCGGTGGAGGAGTTGGGGGCGGCGTATCCGGGGCGGCTGGAGATCGTGGAGGGGGATGCGGTTCGGCGGGATCTGTCCGGGCTGGTGACGGCGCCGCGGCAGATCGTCGCTAATCTGCCGTATAACGTGGCGTCGCCGTTGCTGGTGGGGTGGTTGCGGCAGGCGGCGTTGTGGGAGCGGTTCACGTTGATGTTCCAGGCGGAGGTGGCCGAGCGGATATGTGCGGCGCCGGATACGCCAGCCTATGGGCGGCTATCGGTGTTGGCGCAGTGGATCTGTGTGGCGGAGTTGCGGTTGCACATTCCGCCGGCGGCGTTCGTGCCGCCGCCGAAGGTGAATTCGGCGGTGGTGGTACTGACGCCGCGCGTCGAACAGCCGGCGCCGGCGCTGTTTGCCACGATGGAGCGGGTGACGGCGGCGGCGTTCGGGCAGCGGCGGAAGATGTTGCGGGGGTCGTTGCGGGGTTTGGGGGGCGAGGCGTTGCTGGAGCGGGCGGGGATCGACGGATCGCGGCGGGCGGAAACGCTGGACGTGGCGGCGTTCGAGCGGCTGGCGCGGCTGGTGGCGGCGTGATCGCGGCCGCGATCCCGCGGGCGGCGCTGGTGACGGGCGGCGGCAAGCGGCTTGGGCGGGCCATCGTGCTGGCGTTGGCGGAGGCGGGTTTCGACGTCGCCGTGCATTGCCGCGCGAGCGTGGCCGAGGCCGCGGCGGAGGCGACGGCGGCGGAGGTGCGGGCGCTCGGGCGGCGGGCGGTCGTGGTGCGGGCGGAGCTTGGCGACGAGGCCGCAGTGCGGCGATTGGTTCCGGACGCCGTGGCGGCGCTGGGGCCGCTGGGCGTGTTGGTGAACAATGCCTCGACGTTCGAGCGCGACGAGTGGGCGGATGCGACGCGGGCGTCGTGGGACGGCCATATCGAGCCGAATTTGCGGGCGCCGTTCGTGTTGACTCAGGATTTCGCGCGCGGGATGCCGGCGGAGGCGGAGGGGGTGGTGATCAACATGCTCGATGAGCGCGTGTGGTCGTTGACGCCGCATTTCGTCAGCTACACCGTGTCCAAGGCGGGGTTGTGGGCGTTGACGCAGAGCATGGCGCTGGCGTTGGCGCCGCGTATCCGGGTGTGTGGGATCGGACCGGGGCCGGCGGTGCCGAGCCCGCGGCAGACGCAGGCGCAGTTCGACCGACAGGCGCTCTCGGTGCCGTTGCGGCGGTCAACGAGCCCGGACGAGGTGGCGCGGGCCGCGCTGATGATCTTGGCGCTGCCGTCGTTCACCGGGCAGATGATTGCGCTGGATGGCGGACAGCACATGCAGTGGTCGCCGGGCGGTCCCGGGACGGCGATGGAGGAATAGGGTGGAGCAGACGCGGATAGCCGATGCGGCGCGCGGGCTAAGGCACGTGTTCGTGCGTGACCTGGTGCTGGCGGCGCGGATCGGGGTCTACGCCGATGAGCATGGGCGGGCGCAGCGGGTGCGGATCAACGTCGATCTCGGGGTTGCCGATGATGGGGTTCGCGGCGTTTCGCGGGCGGCGGTGGGGCGGGATGACCTGGCGCGGGTGGTGGATTACAGCGTGATCGTGGACCAGGTGCGCGCGATCGTGGCGGCCGGGCATGTGCAGTTGGTGGAGACTTTGGCGGAGCGGATTGCCGAGGCATGCCTATCGGATTCGCGGATAGAAATCGCCCGGATCCGGGTTGAGAAGCTTGACATCTATGCCGACGCGGCGGGTGTTGGCGTGGAGATCGAGCGTCGCCGGGCAAATGTTGTCCACCTCGGGATGATACAACCTTAAGTTACAGTCACATGGCGGCTGTTGTTAATAACATTACAACACGGTCACATTGCGCATGAATGAATTCAATGAGTTAGGTTTTTTGCGTCATTTTTGGGCAACCCGATAAATGGCAGGACTACCGCCGCGTTTGGTGCTTGCCGGGATGGTTCCCCACAGAGTTATCCACCGATTTCGTGGATTGAATCCCGGCCGATGTTTGCGCTTGAGGCAGCGCCAGATCGGCGCTTAAAGCAGCGGCATGATGGACCCTTTGGACCCCTCCCCTGCCCTGGTGCCGCCCACCCTGCGCGGGGTTGGCGTGATCGAGGCGGCGTTGCTGACGATGCCGACGGCGCCGGGCGTGTATCGCATGCTCGATGCCAAGGGGGACGCACTCTACGTCGGCAAGGCGCGCTCGCTGAAGAAGCGGGTGGTCTCGTATACGCAGATCGCGCGGCTGCCGGAGCGTCTGCGGCGGATGGTGTCGGAGACGGTGACGATGGAGATCGTCACCACCCATACCGAGGCCGAGGCGCTGCTGCTGGAGGCGAACCTCATCAAGCGGCTGAAGCCGCGGTTCAACATCGTGCTGCGCGACGACAAGTCGTACCCGTGGCTGATGCTGACGGAGGATCATGATTTTCCGCAGATCGCCAAGCATCGTGGGGCGCGCGGGCGCAAGGGGAGCTATTACGGGCCGTTCGCTTCGGCCTGGGCCGTCAACCAGACGGTGACGGCGATGCAGCGGGTGTTTCTCCTCCGCTCCTGCGCCGACACGGTGTTCTCGACGCGGCATCGGCCATGCCTGCTGCATCAAATCCGGCGCTGCTCGGCGCCGTGTGTGGGGCGGATATCGAAGGAGGATTATGCCGGGCTGGTGGACCAGGCGAAGGTGTTCCTGTCCGGCAAGGGCGGCGCCGTGCAGCAGGCGCTGGCGGCCGAGATGGAGGCGGCGGCCGAGGTGCTGGAGTTCGAGCGCGCCGCGGCGATCCGTGACCGGATACGGGCGCTGACGCATGTGCAGGGCACCGACATCATCAATCCCGCGTCGTTGACGGATGCCGACATCATCGCGGCTTGGCAGATCGCCGGGCAGAGCTGCGTGCAAGTGTTTTTCATCCGCGGCGGGCGCAACAACGGCAACCGGGCGTTCTATCCGACGCATGCGCGCGGCGAGGAGGTGGGCGACGTGCTGGCGGCGTTCGTGGCGCAGTTCTACGACGACAAGCCGCCGCCGCCGTTGCTGCTGCTGAACCACGCGATGCCCGAGCAGGAGCTGATCGTCGAGGCGCTGACGATCAAGGCGAACACGTTCGGGGCGGGCAAGCGGGTGGAAATCGCCGTGCCGCAGCGGGGCGAGAAGCATGCCGTCGTCGCCCATGCCGAGGTCAATGCGCGCGAGGCGCTGGAGCGGAAACTGGCCGAGAGCGCGGGCCAGGCCAAGCTGCTGGAGGGGGTGGCGGAGGTGTTCGGGCTGGGCGGCACGCCGGCGCGGATCGAGGTCTACGACAACAGCCACATCATGGGGACGAACGCCTATGGGGTGATGATCGTCGCCGGCCCCGAGGGGTTCCTGAAGGCGGCGTATCGAAAATTCTCGATCAAGGGGGCGATCACGCCGGGCGATGATTTCGCGATGATGCGCGAAGTGCTGGAGCGGCGCTTCGCGCGCGCGTTGAAGGAGGAGCGCGCGGGGCCGGGAACGCCATCATGGCCGGATGTGGTGCTGATCGATGGAGGTGCCGGGCAGTTGTCGGCGGCGCGGGCGGTGTTCGAGGAGTTGGGCATCGACGACGTGAAGCTGGTCGCGATCGCCAAGGGGCCGGATCGGGACGCCGGGCGGGAGTGGTTCCACAGCGACGGGCGGGCGGCGTTCCAACTGCCGGCACGCGACCCGGTGCTGTATTTCCTGCAACGGCTGCGCGACGAGGCGCACCGGTTCGCCATCACCACGCATCGCGCCGGGCGCTCGAAGGCACTGGTGACGAGCGAGCTGGACGAAATCTCGGGGATCGGGCCGTCGCGGAAACGCGCGCTGCTGAACCATTTCGGTTCCGCGCGGGGGGTGAAGCAGGCCGGGCTAGCGGATTTGGAGGCGGCGCCGGGGGTGTCGAAGGAGATTGCGCGGCGGGTGTATGGGCATTTCCATCCGGGGGCGCATCTGCAGGGGGTCGGGTAGCGGTTGGGTTTGGCGCCCTACGGCGTTGCCGGGATCGCGTTGGGCAAACGCGGCGTGCGCCCGACCAGCATCGCCATGACGGCGGCGGCGAGGCAGGTGGCACCGGCGAGGATGAAGATGAGGACGTAGCTGCCGAGGCTGTCCCGGAGCGTGCCACCGAGGAAGGCGGCGAGGCCGCTGCCGATCTGGTGGGCGGCGCTGATCCAGCCGTACATCAGGCCGGTTTTCTCCTTGCCGAAGCAGATGGCGGAGAGTTTGACCGTGGGGGGAACGGTGGCGATCCAGTCCAGGCCATAGAAGATCGCGAAGATCGAAAGGCCGGTATAAGTGTCGAAGCTCATCGGCAGGAACAGCAGCGAGATGCCGCGCAGCGTGTAGTACGTGGCAAGCAGGATGCGGCAGTCGACGCGGTCGGACAGCCAGCCGGAGCCGAGCGCGCCCATCAGGTTGAAGATGCCCATGCCCGCCATCAAGCCGGCGCCGACGACCGGCGAGATGCCGAAATCGACGCAGGCCGGGATCAGGTGGGTGCCGATCAGGCCGTTCGTGGTGGCGCCACAGACGAAAAAGCTGCCGGAGAGCAGCATAAAATCGCGGTTGCGCAGGCCGTCGGTGAGGGCGCGGACGGCGTTGGCGAAGGGGTTGCCGCGCACCGGCAAGGTCGGATGCACGGGGCCGGGGTCGCCGTAGGGGGCGAGGCCGAGATCGGCGGGGCGGTCGCGCATGCCCCACGCGATCAGCGGCAGGAGGGCGGCGACCGAGCCGGCGACGAGATAGATCATCACGCGCCAGCCGGCGATCTCATTGATCCAGGCGAGCAACGGCAGGAATACCAACTGCCCCGCGGCGGCGCTGGCGGTGAGCACGCCGACGACCAGACCACGCCGCGCGGTGAACCAGCGGGCGGCGATAGTGGCCGCGAGGACCATCGAGACGACGCCGCTGCCGAGGCCGGCGACAATTCCCCAGAGCAGGGTGAACTGCCACGAGGCGGACATCAGCGGGGTCAGCCCGACGCCGAGGACGATCAGCGCGAGCGAGATGATGAGCGTGTAGCGCATGCCGTAGCGGTCCATCACCGCGACGGCGAAGGGTCCGAACAGGCCGTAGAGGAGGAGGTTCAGGCCGACGGCGAAGGAGATGCTGCCGGCGGACCAGCCGAACTCGCCCTGTAGGGCCACCAGCATGATGCCCGGGGCGGCGCGCATGCCGGCGGCGACGAGGAGGATCAGGAAGGTCAGCGCGGCGATGACCCAGGCGTAGTGCAGGCGGCGCATGAGCTTGGGCCTAAATATGGTCAGAGGAAGCAAGCGCTTCTTTTTGAAAAAAGAAGCAAAAACTTTCTACTAGGCCGCTTGCTGGGCGGCCAGGCGGCGGACGCGGACCCGGCGGATGCGTCGCGCATCGGCTTCGAGCACGCGGAATTCTATGCCGGCGGGGTGGCCGATGACCTCGCCGCGGGTGGGCACGCGGCCGGCGAGGGTGAAGACCAGGCCACCGACGGTGTCGATATCGGCTTCGCGTTCGCTGTCGGTGAGGACGGTGCCCATGCGGGCTTCGAATTCTTCGACGGTCAGGCGGGCATCCATATCGAGCGCGCCGTCGCCGCGTTCGGTGACTTGCGGGCCGTGCTCCTCGTCGTGCTCGTCGAAGATGTCGCCGACGATCTCCTCGACCAGGTCCTCGATGGTGACGAGGCCGTCGATGCCGCCATATTCGTCGACCACGAGGGCCAGGTGCATGTGGGCCTGACGCATCTGGAGCAGCAGGTCGAGCACCGGGATTTGCGGGGCGACGAGGAGCGGCTGGCGCAGGATGGCTTCGAGCTTGAAGGCCTCCGGGCGGCCGACGAAGGCAAAAACATCCTTCAGGTGGACCATGCCGACGATGACGTCGAGTTCCTCACGGTAGACGGGCAGGCGCGAATGGCCCTCGTGCTGGAAGAGGGCAACCGCTTCGTCCAGGGTGGCGTTGACCTCGATGGCGACGATGTCAGGGCGCGGAACCATCACGTCGTCCGCGGAGGTGCCGCGCAGGCGCAGGACGTTGGCGATGAGCGCGCGTTCCTGGCGGTCGAGGCCGGGACCACCATCCGCGGAGGAGGCGGCGTCGGCGGCTTCCTGGACAAGCTCGGCGATCGAGTCGCGGACGCTGGGTTCAACGCCGCGGCGCCAGAGGCGGCCCTTGACGCGGGCGAGCAGGCCGGACCGGGTGATGCCGCTCATCGGTTGCGCCAGGGGTTGGGGCGGCCGAGGCGGCCGAGGATGCGAGACTCGGCCATTTCCATGCGGCGGGCGTCGCCGGCCAATGCGTGGTCGTGGCCGTGCAGATGCAGGACGCCGTGGATGACAAGGTGGCTCAGATGATCGGACGGGCGGCGCTGGGCGGCGCGGGCCTCGCGCGCCACGGTGCCACTGGCGAGCACGATCTCGCCGCCCAGGCCGGGGCCGGCGGGGTCGAAGGTGAGGACGTTGGTGGGTTTGTTGCGGCCGCGATGGCGCGCGTTGAGGCGTTTCACCTCGGTGTCGGAGGCGAGCACGATGGTCACGCCGCCGCCCAGGGCGGTGGCCGCGCGGCGGGCGACCGCTTCGGGATTGCGCATCATGCGCCGCCAGGCGGGGTCGGCGATATGTATCTGGATCCCCGCCGGGGCGGGGCAGCTACTAGGGGAAGGGTCCATCTGGCGGGCCGATACCACGAAACGACTGCAATTTGCTACCCTTCCGACCGCCGGGCCCGCGTCTCCAACTCGGCAGCCGTGCGCTGCTCGTAGGCATCGACGATGCGGGCGACCAGCGGATGACGTACCACGTCGCGCTTGTCGAACCGGCAGACCGCCAGACCCGGCAGACCTTCGAGCGTTTCGAGCGCGTCGCGCAGCCCGCTGCGGGTGCCCGGTGGCAGGTCGATCTGGGTGAGATCGCCGGCGATGACCATGCGGGTGCCCTCGCCCATCCGCGTGAGGAACATCTTCATCTGCACGGCGGTGGTGTTTTGCGCCTCGTCGAGAATCACGAAGGCGTGCGCGAGGGTGCGGCCGCGCATGAAGGCGAGCGGGGCGACCTCGATCTCGCCCGTGCCCATGCGCCGGATCACCTGCTCGCCGGGCATCATGTCGTGCAGGGCGTCGTAGAGCGGGCGCAGATAGGGGTCGACCTTCTCCTTCATATCGCCAGGCAGGAAGCCGAGGCGTTCGCCCGCTTCGACGGCCGGGCGGGAGAGGACGATGCGATCGACGGTGCCAGCGGTGAGCATGGCAACGGCCTGGGCGACGGCGAGGTAGGTCTTGCCAGTGCCGGCGGGGCCGACGCCGAAGACCATTTCGTGTTTGGCGAGCATTTCCATGTAGGTGGCCTGGCCAGGGCTGCGCGGGCCGATGGCGCCGCGCTTGGTGCGGATGGCCGGCAGGTCGGCGAGCGGCAGGCGGGGGTCGTCGAGTTCACTGAGCCGAATGGCGGCGTCGACGTCGCTCATGCTCATGGCGTCGCCGCGTTCGAGGCGCTGGTAGAGGCCTGAAACCGCTGCCTGCGCCGCCTCGACGCGCTGCGGATCGCCGGCGATGGCCATGCGGTTGCCGCGGCAGGTGATGCGCACGCCCAGGCCTTGTTCGATGCGGACGATGTGCCGGTCATGCTGGCCGAGCAGCAGCGAGAGCAAGGCGTTGTCCGGGAAGTTCAGGGTGGCGGTCTTGTTGGGCGGCGTGGCGGAGGCGGCAGCCGGGACGGCGGTAAGTTGGGTCAAGCGCGGGCTCTCTCCTGGTCGAGGGTTGCGGTCAGCGAGTTCGGGTGGGCGGCGGTGACGGTCATGTCCACGACCCGCCCGATCAGGCTGGCGGGACCGATGGCGTGGACGGGCTGGAGCCAGGGCGAGCGGCCGCCGATCTGGCCGGGTTTTCTGCCCATTCCGGTGACGAGGACGGGGATAATGAGGCCGTCGCAACTGGCGTTGAAGGCGGTCTGCTGATCGCGAAGGAGGGCTTGCAGTTCCTGCAGGCGGGCGTCTTTTTCGCTCTCGGGCACCTGCATCGGGGCGCCGGAGGCGGGGGTGCCAGGGCGGGGCGAGTATTTGAAGCTGAACGCCTGGGCGAAGCGGACGCGTCGAATGAGATCGAGCGTGGCGGCGAAATCGGCCGCCGTCTCACCGGGGTGGCCGACAATGAAATCCGACGACAACGCGATATCCGGCCGCGCCGCGCGCAGGCGGTCGACGAGGGAAAAATAGTCCGCCGCGGTGTGGCGGCGGTTCATCGCGGCGAGGATGCGGTCGGAGCCGGACTGCACGGGCAGATGCAGGAACGGCATCAGCGCGGGCACTTCGGCGTGGGCCGCGATCAGATCGGCGTCCATGTCGCGCGGGTGGGAGGTGGTGTAGCGGATGCGCGCGAGGCCGGGAATGTCGGCGAGGCGGCGGACCAGACGGCCGAGCGTGCCCGGACCGCCATCCAAGCCCTCGCCGTGCCAGGCGTTGACGTTCTGGCCGAGCAGGGTGATCTCGCGGGCACCCTGGCCGACGAGGCGGCTGGCTTCGGCGAGGATGGCGCGCTCGGGGCGGCTGGCCTCGGCGCCGCGGGTGTACGGAACGACGCAGAACGAGCAGAACTTGTCGCAGCCCTCCTGGATGGTGAGGAAGGCGGTGATGCCCTGCGGGGTCGCGGAGTCCGGCAGGAAATCGAATTTCTGCTCGACGGGGAAGTCGGTGGCGATGACGGCGCCGGCGGCGCGGCTGGCCTGGGCGACCATCTCGGGCAGGCGATGATAGGTCTGCGGCCCCAGCACGATGTCCACATACGGCGCGCGGGCGAGGATTTCGGCGCCCTCGGCCTGGGCGACGCAGCCGGCGACGGCGAGGATCATTTTCTTCCCCGCCGAGGCGCGGGCCTGCTTGAGCAATCGGAGGCGGCCGAGCTCGGAGAACACCTTCTCGGCGGCACGGTCGCGGATGTGGCAGGTGTTGAGGATGATCATGTCGGCATCCTCCGGCGTGGCGGAGGGGGCGTAGCCGAGCGGGGCGAGAACGTCGGTCATACGACCGCTGTCGTAGACGTTCATCTGGCAGCCCCAGGTAATCATGTGGAGGCGCTTGGGGGGGAGAGAGGTCATCGACGGGGCTCCGCGGGTCCACACCGGAAAGGCCCGGCGAGGAAGCGGGGGAAGTTCGTCGTCTGCGGCGTGCGGGTCAAGCACAAGGGCGGCGTGATTCCTCCAGGCGGCGTTCGGTTCGGCTGATGTTGCAGTCTCACAGGCAAGATGGCGGTTGTGTCAAGCGTTGGCGCGCGTTGCAGGTGGGCTCATGCGAACGCGGGCTCCTCGACCTTGGCCGGCAAAGGCGCAGGTGCGGTGAGCGGTTTGGCGGGGCGGTTCTGGCGCAGCGTGGCGGCGCCCGCGGCGGCGGTGGCCCAGACGGCCTCGGTGAGGGCCTTGCGGCTGGGGAACGACGCGGGATCCAGCGGCGTGTGCAGCAGCATCGTCGCGCGCAGGCCGTTCTCCTGGCCGAGGCGCCAGAAATGCGAGGCCAGGTCCATATCCCCGTACCAGGCGAATACGGCCCGGCAGGCACGGCCGGTGGGCAGGCCGGCGAGACGGTCATAGACGATGGAGATCGGCTGAACGATGGCGGTCTTGCCGGCCCTGGTGACGGGGAGTTCAGCGATCGAGAGGAAAGCGGAGCGGAAGGGCAGAACGCGCGAGCCGTCCGACGTCGTGCCCTCGGGGAACAGGATCAGGCTGTCGCCGGCGGCGAGGCGGGCGCGCATGGCGTCACGCTCGCGGGCGGTGGAGGCGCGGACGCGGCGGACATAGACGGTGCTGCCGAGCCAGGCGATCCAACTGACCACCGGCCAGCGCGCAACCTCCTCCTTGGCGATGAAGCTGGCATCGAGATGGCCGCCGAGGGCGGGAACGTCGAGCCAGGAGCTATGGGTGGAGACGTAGACGATCGGTCGGCCATCGGCCGTGCGGCTGGCGGCCTGGCCGATGACGCGGACATGCAGGCCGAGGATGCCGCACATGCCGGCCCAGTAGAGCCGGGCGAACCTTACGTTCAGCCGGCCGGGGAGCAGGACGAGGAAGGCCTGGACGGGCATGCAGAGCAGCGTCCAGACCAGGATCAAGACAAGGCGGCGGATGACGCGGAGCCGGCGCACAACGCTGTGGCGCGGCTGGACATAGGTGCTCCAGGTTCCGTCGTCGCCATCGGCCAGCTTCCAGTTCAGCAGCGGGATGCGCTTCTTCGTCTGGGTCGGTTGGGGAGTGTTCTGCATGGGGAAGCGATACTCCCCCGGAACGCGCCGAACAATGACGGGCCAGTGATGGTTCGTTGAAGATGATGTTGCAGGGGCTGATCGATGAGCGCGCTTGCCCAGACCAGGACGGACCGCGCAAACTTCAAGCCCCAATGCAGCGAGGCCCCCCTTGCCCCCTTGCCCGATCTCGCCGCCCTACGCCGCGGCGGCGCGATCGCGGACCTTGCGGGCCATGGCGGCGATGCCATTGCCGCGATTGGTGGAGAGGGCTTCGAGCAGGCCGAGGTCCTTGAGGAATGCCGGGTCCGTCGCGCCGATCTCCGCGGGGGTGCGGCCGGAATAGACGCGCAGCAGAAGGGCGACCAGGCCGCCGACGATGGCGGCATCCGAGGCGCCGGCGAAATACAGGCGGCCATCCCGCAACGCCGCCTCCATCCACACCTTGCTCTGGCAGCCGGGCACGCGATGGGGGTCATCCATCCAGGCTTCCGGGAATGGCGGCAACTTGCGGCCAAGCTCGATGATATACTGGTAGCGGTCCATCCAGTCGTCGAATACATCAAGCTCCTCGGCGATGGCGGCGATGGCCTCGGCGGCGGAGGCATCTTCGGGAACGAGGAACGGGTCGGGGGTCATCCAGCGCATGTGCGCATGCACGGCGGAGGCGTCAAGGCGAGCGCGTCCTACCCTCAAGGCAATCGGGTGAAGGCTCAAGCCGCAATCAAGGCTCCGCCGGCAAAGGGGCACGCCCCTTTGATCCCCCCTACTGCTCGCGGCTGGAGGCGTCCTTGTTCACCCGATTGCCCTGGTCCTACCCTGCCGACAACTTCACGCCATCGCTGCCTTTGGCCGCATCCTCGTTCTGGGCGGCGTAGTTGAGGTTGCGGTACCAGACCATATAGGCGGGGTATCCCATCGGTTCGTATTTCGGCGGGTTCGTCTCGCTGGTGCAGGTCGGGAGGCATTGCATGATGGTGCGGTAGTTGCAGTCGAAGAAGAACGGGATGGCGTAGCGTTCCTGGCCGGAGCGGTTGATGACGCAATGGGGGGTGGCCAGGAAGCGCTCGTTGGTCCAGCGGCGCAGCATGTCGCCGCCATTGACGAGGAAGCTGCCTTCGAGGGCGGGGGCGTCGACCCAGTTGCCATTGGGCAGGCGGATGGAAAGGCCGGGGACTTTGTTCTGGGCGAGCAGGGTCATGAAGCTGGTGTCGGTGTGGGGCGCCAGGCCGAACTCGTTGTCCTCGACTTTGTCCACCTGCGGGTAGTGCGACATGCGCAGCGTGTACATCGGGTCGCGGAACTTGTCGTCGAAGTCGCCGGGCGGCAGATCGAGCGCGATGGCATAGAGGGGTAGCAACGAGAGCGCGAGTTTTTCGAGGGCGTTCTGATAGGCCGTGACGGTTTCGCGGAAACCCGGGAGGTTTTCGGGCCACTGGTTGGCGCCGCGGAAGGGCAGCCCGGCGAGGACGTCGGGGTGGTCGGTGGCTAGGTCGCGCTTGGCGAAGAAGGCTTCGTTGACGTTGGGCTTGTTGCCGGCGGTGATTTTCGAATGCCGGGTGACGGAGCCGCGCACCGCTAGGTAGCCGATATTGTGCTGGTTGATCTTGAGCTTGAGTTTGTCCTCAAGCGGTTGGGCGTGGAAACGCCTGGCGGCATCGAAGGCGGCGTCGACGAGGGATTGGGGAACACCGTGATTGGTGATGAAGTAGAAGCCGACCTCCTCGAAGGCCTGGCGCAGCTCCGCGCCGGCTTTTTCGCGCGCGCCGGGATGGCCGGCGAGATAGGGGCCGAGGTCGATGACCGGGATCGTCTCGGGCGCGTCGGGACGGATCGGGTTCAGGCTGGGGGCGAGGTCGTTCATGGGGCGGTCCTCCGGGTTGCTCAGGACGCAGGGTATGATCGTTCGACCTATCGGGGTTTGCGTCAAGATGGGCGGGGTTTGCGTCAAGATGGGGGTGCACGCACACTCCGCTTTCCGCCACACGGTTTCGGAACAGACCCATGGATTTGATCGTTCGCAACGCCCGGCTTTCCTGTGATCCGGTATCGCCGGTGGATATCGGCGTGAAGGATGGGCGGATCGCCGCCATCGGGGTGGGGCTGCGTGCGGAGGGGGCGGAGGTTTTCGACGCCGGCGGGTGCATGGTGTGCGGCGGATTGTGCGAGACGCATATCCATCTGGAGAAGTCACGCATCATCGGGCGGTGCGCGCCGGCGGTGGGGCGGGACGCGAATGCGATGCAGCGTGTATCGGACGTGAAGCACAGCTTCACGGTCGAGGACGTGGTGGCACGGGCGCGGGAGACGTTGGAGGGGTGCATCGCCAATGGGGCGACCCGGATGCGCGCGCATGTGGAGGTTGATCCGCGGATCGGGCTGCGCGGGTTCGAGGGCGTGCAGATATTGGCGCGCGCGTATGCGTGGGCCATCGATATCGAGATCTGTGTGTTTCCGCAGGAGGGCCTGACGGAATGCCCGACGACGGACGCGCTGATGGTGGAGGCGCTGCGGCGCGGGGCGCGGGTGGTGGGGGCGGCGCCGGGATTTGATGTGGATCATGCCGGGCAGATCCGCCGGGTATTCGCGCTGGCTCGCGAGTTTGATGTGGACATCGACATGCATCTGGACTCCGGCAACACGCCGGAGGGCATGGATATCGGCTATGTGTGCGAACTCACCGAGCAGTATGGCATGGGCGGGCGGGTGGCGGTTGGCCACATGTCGCGCATGTCGACGATGAAGCTGGCGGATTTCGAGGCGTTGGCGCGGCGGATCGCTGCGGCGGGGGTGGCGGTGACGGTGCTGCCGGCGACCGATCTGTTCATGACCGGGCGGGATCAGACGGATAATATCCGCCGCGGGCTGGCCGATGTGAACGTGCTGGCGGCGCATGGGGTGAATTGTTCGTTGTCGACAAATAACGTCCTCAATCCGTTCACGCCATTCGGTGATGGCAGCCTGATCCGGATGGCGAACATGCAGGCGAATTGTTGCCATGTCGGCGATGATGCGGGGCTGCGGGAGTTGTTCGCGATGGTGACGGACCGGTCGGCGCGGCTGATGAATTTGCCCGACTACGGCGTGGCGGTCGGCAATCCTGCCGATCTCGTGGTGATCGACGCGGCGACGCCGGAGCAGGCGGTGGCGGAATTGCGGCAGCCGCTGGCGGTCTACAAGCGCGGGCGGCGGACGGTGACGAGAACACGGCCGGAGCTGCATCGGCCGCAATGAAAGGGCTGGAATGATGATCGCACATCGCAAACTTGGCAGCGGAGGGCTCGTGGTTTCGGCCATCGGGCTCGGCTGCATGTCGTTGTCCGGCGTGTATGGCGCGGCCGATGATGGCGAGTCCGAGCGGTTGATCCGGCATGTGATCGACCGGGGGATCACGCATTTCGACAGTTCGGACATGTATGGCTGGGGCCATAACGAGGAGGTGCTGGGGCGGGCGCTGAAGGGCGTGCAGCTGTGACGCGCGATGAACGGGTCACGACGACGGGGCAAAGCAAGGGGATGACGGCGATGAAGCGGCGTGTGGTGTTGGCGGGGCTGGGTGGGGCGGCGTTTGCGCGGTCGGCCGGGGCGGCGGATGCGGTGGTGCGGTTCTCGACCGCGGCGCCGCCGAGCGATTTCCTGGCCAAGGCGCTGGAGGCGTTCAAGGGGCAGGTCGAAGGCGCCGGTGTCGGCGTCAAGGTCGAGACGCATCCGGCGTCGGTTTTGTTCCGTCAAGGAACGGAGGTGCCGGCCTTGCAGCGTGGCAATCTCGAGATGTCGACGATGACGACGTTCGAGGTGGCGCAGCAAATTCCCGAGCTGGGCTTCCTCAACCGGGCCTATCTGTTCCGCGACCATGCGCATCTGCGCGCGGTTTTCGACGGGACGATCGGCACCGACTACCGCCGCATCGTGGCGGAGAAGATGGGCATCGTGATCCTCGCGACGGCCTATCTGGGCACGCGCCAGGTGGCGCTGCGGACGAAACGCAAGGTGGCCGGGCCGGAGGATCTGGCGGGGGTGAAAATGCGCATGCCCGCGGGTCCCGATTGGCTGCTGCTCGGGCGGACGCTGGGGGTCTCCCCGGTGCCGATGGGGATGCCGGAGGTCTATCTGGCGCTCAAGACGGGTGGGATCGACGGCCAGGAGAATCCGCTGTCGATCTTCAGCGCGGCCAAGCTCTACGAAGTCAGCGAGCAGGTGGTGCTGACGTCGCACATGCTGCAACCCGTGTTCTTCTCGGTGGCGAAGCCGTTCTGGGACAAGCTGGCCGCGCCGCAGCAGCAGGCGCTCGCGGCGGCGGCAGTGGCGGCGGCCAAGGGTAATGACGACGGGCGGCTGGCCGACGAGCGCGGCATCATCGAGGCGATGAAGGCGCGCGGGGTGGCCGTGGATGCCATCGCGCTGGCGCCATTCCGCGCCCTGGCCGACAAGGTCTATGCGGCCGATCCGGCAGCCAAGGCGTGGGATGCGGCGATGGCGCAGCGCGTGGCGGAGACGCGCTAGGCGATGGCCGCGCGCCTCGGCGGGATCATCGGGCGGGCGGCGGAGGCTGTCTGCGTGGCGATGTTCGCCGGGGTTTTCCTTGTGTTCGTCTACAAGATCATCATGCGCTATGCGGTGCATGATGCTATCGCGTGGGCTGACGAGGTCTCGGTGGTGCTGTTCATCTGGATCGTGTTCATCGCCAACGGGCTGGTGGTGGAAGACCGGCGGCAGATCAGCTTCGATCTGCTCTACGGCCATGTCGGGCAGCGGACGCAGCGCGTGTTCGCGATCCTGCGCATTCTGCTCGTCGGCGGAATTTTCGCCGCTGCCTTGCCCGGTGCGCTCGACTATACTTTCTTCCTCTGGCGCGAGCGCACACCGGTATTGTTGTGGCGGCTGGATATTGTCTATGCATGCTTCGGCGTGTTCATGGTCGCCGTGCTCGTACGGATGGCGGCGCGGCTGGTGACGCTCGCCGGGCCGCGCTGGCGGGAGGCGGTGTGAGCATGGGCTTGTGGGTGCTCGGCGCCGTGTTCGTGACCGGGGCGGCGCTCGGCGTGCCGATGGGGCTGGCGATGCTGGCCGCCGGGTTCTCCTATCTCCTGGCGACGCATCAGGATGTCGGGCTGGTCGTCGATCAGACGATGAACGGGCTGTACAACAACTTCCTCCTCCTCGCCGTGCCGCTGTTCATTTTCGTCGCCAACGTGATGAACGCCTCGGGCGTGCTGGAGCGGCTGCTGGCCTTCGCGCAGGCGGGTGTCGGGCGGTTTCGCGGCGGGCTAGCGCATGTCAACATCGTGGCCAACCTGGTGTTCTCCGGCATGAGCGGCAGCGCGGTCGCCGACGCGGCCGGCCCCGGCCTGATCGTGGCGCGGATGATGACGCGCGACGGGCGCTATCCGGCCGGGTTCGCGGCGGCCACCTCGGCAGTGGCGGCGACATTGGGGCCGCTGGTGCCACCGTCGATCCCGATGATCTTTTATGCGCTGATCGCCAACGTGTCGGTGGGCGCGCTGTTCCTCGCAGGCGTAGTGCCGGCGCTCGGAACGACGCTGGCCTTGATGGCAACCATCGCGGTGATCGCGCGCCGCCGCGGGTTTCCGGCCGAGGCGCCGGTTGGCTGGCGGGCGATGCTGCCGATCTTCGTCCGCGCGCTGCCGCCTTTGGCGCTGCCAGGCATCCTGCTGGGGATCATCTATTCGGGCATCGCCACGCCGACGGAAGCCGCCGCCATCGCTGCCGCCTATGCCCTGGTACTCGCGTTCGGCGTGTATCGCACGCTCGGGCTTGGGCAATTGGCCGGGGTGATAGCGGAGACGGTGAGACAGACCGCGGCAATCGGGCTAATCATGGCCGGGGCCTTCGTGTTCAACTATGCCGTCGCCAATGAGGGCGTGCCGAACGCGCTGCGCGACACGCTGGTGGGGTGGCATCTGGCGCCACTGGCCTTCCTGTTGTCGGTCAATCTGCTGCTGCTCGTCCTCGCCGTGGCGATCGACGAGATCACCATCCTGCTGGTGATCGTGCCCCTCCTCGTGCCGGTGGCGGCCGGGCTCGGGATCGACCTCGTGCATTTCGGCGTCGTGATCATGCTGAACATGATGGTCGGGCTCGCCTTGCCGCCGCATGGGTTGCTGCTGTTCGTCATCAGCGGGCTGACGGGAACCTCGATCGGGGCGATCTTCCGCGAGGTGCCGGTGTTCATCGCCACCATGATCGTGGTGCTGCTGCTGGTGACCGTGATGCCGGAGATTGCCCTGATATTGCCGCACGCGATGGGGTATACGGGGCGCTAGCATGCCCCCCTCCCCGCCCCCTTTGCCGCGCCTGCGGCTGACCGGATTGCGCAAGAGCTTCGATGGCGTGGTCGCCGTCGATGGCGTGGCGCTCGACGTCGCGGCGGGAGAACTGGTGTCCCTCCTTGGGCCGTCCGGCTCGGGCAAGAGTACGACGTTGCTGATGGTGGCTGGGTTCGTGGTGCCCGATGGCGGGGAAATTCGGGTGGATGGGCGGCCGATCCTGCGCACGCCCCCGCATCGGCGCGGCATCGGCATGGTGTTCCAGGATGCGTCCGAGTTGCCGCATCTGACGGTGGCCGAGAACGTGGCGTTTGCGTTGCGCATGCGCGGCGTCGGCCGGGCGGCGCGGGAGGCGGCGGTGAAGGCCGCACTCGACATGGTCCGGCTGTCGCGGTTTGCCGACCGCCGAACGGATCAGTTGTCGGGCGGCCAGGCGCAGCGCGTGGCGCTGGCGCGCGCGCTGGTGTTCTCGCCGCGGCTGATCCTGCTCGACGAGCCGCTGGGGGCGCTCGACCGGCAGTTGCGCGAGGAGATGCAGTTCGAACTGCGGGCGCTGCACGGCCGCCTCGGCGCGGGGATGCTCTACGTGACCCACGACCAGAGCGAGGCGCTGATCCTGTCGGACCGGATCGCGGTGATCGCGGAGGGGCGGCTGCGGCAGATCGGCACGCCCGGGCAGGTGTATGACGCCCCGGCGGATGCGTTCGTGGCGGGGTTCATGGGCGAGAGCAATCGTTTGAGCGGCGTGGTGCAGGCGATCGAGGACGACGTGGCGCGGGTGCGTCTCGGCGGCGGGGATGTCGTGGAGGCGCTGGCCTGCGGGGTTGCCGTCGGGCGGCGCTGCGTGGTGGTGGTGCGGCCGGAGCGGATCGCGCTGGCGGCGGTCGCGGCCGACGAGATGGGCGAGGGCGCGATGCCCGTGGTGCTCCGCGACATCACCCATCACGGCGATCACATGCGGCTGATGCTGGCGGCAGGGCCGGCCGGGGCGCCGGTGATGGTGGTCGTGAAACGCCCCGCCGGGGCGCCGCTCGGCGGTCTCGTGCGCGGCCAGCCGGCGGCGATTGCGTGGCAGGCCCATCACGCGCGCGCCTTCGAGCCGGAGGCGGGGGCGTGAGTGCGACGCTGGCGGTTGCGGACACGGCTGGCGGGTGCGTGATCACGTTCACCGGGCCGCTCGACGCCAAGGGCGCGGGGGCGGTGTGGGATGCCGCACTTGCGGCGGCGGCCGAGGCGAAGGGGCGCGGAGGGCGAGGAGGGCGGCGATCGACGTGTCGAAGCCGAAATTGGCAGGATGTTCGGTGATCAGGCTACGAAAAACGGCGCCCGAGGGCGCCGTTGGTCGGTTGCCGCGGGGCGACGGTTCAGGCACCGCGCCGGCGGCGGGAAGCGACGAGGCCGAGCAGGCCGGTCGCGAGAACGGCGAGGGTGGCGGGCTCGGGCACCTCGACGTTACCTGGCGCATCGCTGATGATGAAGTATGTCATTCTCTCGTTCGCGGGGGTCGTTCCGCCGTAGAAGCCTGTCGGTCCTGTCTGATAGGTGGCGCCGTTGCTAACTGCGTCTCCGACTTCCAATACGTTGTACTCGGTGGTGAATGCGAATGGGCTCCCAGCGTCCGACAGGAAATCGATTGTGCTATGTCCGAAACCGAGGGCGTCAATGAATGTTGGGGTGAAGACGATAACGTCCCCCTTCAGGTCGCCATCCGGTCCGGTGCAGCTCAACCCGTCAGCGCTTACACCAACGTCGCACAAGCCGATCGCGCCAGCGGTCAATTGAAACGGGACGAAGCTGGCTTTACCGATGAACTCGTAGGAAGTGACCTCGAGGCCGGCATATGCCGGGTTCGTCGACGGCGCAAGGTTAACAAAGGATGTCGCGTAGGGGCCATAGAAACCACCGAATGACCCCGAAATATGGCCCTGCTCGTCGAGCGTGATGCTGCATTCCCCTAAACCATCGCAACCAATAAAGCCGTCGGTCGGGCCGCCCGCGAAAGGCGCCGCCTGGGCCGGAAGTGCGGCGAAAGCGAGCAACACGCCGAAAGCTCCTGCGTAGGCGATTCGCTTCATCATATCAGATCCAATCATATTGCTATGTTTACCAATTGCGTATTGGTCAGGTGCGTTCACATGTCCCGGTTTGGAATAGCAAAATCCATGCCATATTAACGAAATGTTAAAAATCAACCATCTAGCAGCTCGCGATCTGGTCCGGATTGTAAGTGTGTAAAAAAATCCGACTCAGGGCAGAGGTGGACGGCGGGCAGCCGGGCCACTCCGGACTTCACGCTCGAAGGCGACCTGACCGCGTTCTGGAGCGAACCGGCGGCACGGCTGGCCCATGCGGCACTCGCCATTACCGTCATCGCCCAGAAGCCGGAGGCCGGGCGGATCGTAGTGCAGCGCCGGTTCAGCGAGACCGCCGCATTGGCCGGGGACGGTCCGCAGGCGGACATGCAGGCGATGGTGGCCGCGCTGGCCATCGCGCTCGCCCGGGTCGAGGCGGCGCTGCGCGAGGTTGTGACGTGACATTTCTGGCCGCCATTGCGACCGGCATATTGCGCTGGCGGGCATAGCGCGGCAGGGTTCACCCATGCGCACTCTTCATCAGACTGCCGCCGCCCTCGCCGAGGGCCGTGTGACCTCCCGCCACCTGATCGAGGAGAGCC
>JAYTUU010000141.1:0-47437 GCA_043744375.1 Rhodospirillales bacterium
GATCACCACCGGCACATTCACCGCCTGGCCTATACGCACCGTCTCGTTGATGCTGTCCAACACCAACGCCGCCTCGTCGCGCATATGCGAAACATAGATGCCGCCCGCATCGCGCAACGCCTCGGCCACCGCGATCACCTCATCGGTCGGCGCCATCATGTTCGGGGGATAATAAAGCCCCGTCGAAAACCCCGACGCCCCCTCCATCAGGCAATCCCGCAGCCGCGACTGCATATGCGCGGCTTCCTTGTCGGACGCCGCGCGCGACGTATCCCCCGCCATCGCCTCCACGCGCAGCGACATGTGGCCGATCATTGCATAGGTGTTGACCGGTGCCGGAGCGCTCGCCAGCCGGTCCGCATACTCACCGAAACTGCCGAACACCCACCAGCTCTCATCGCCCAACAGATCGAGCGGCGGGATCGGCCGCGACGCCATCCGCACCGGACTCAAACTGATTCCGCAATTCCCCACCACAACGCTCGAGACCCCCTGCGACATCTTGCAGAGCATGCAGGCGGGGCCGCACAGCACCGCACGGTCATCATGCGTATGCGCATCGATGAAGCCGGGAGCTACGACTTTCCCCGCCGCCATCACCTCCCGATCGGCCGACGCACCGCCGAGATCGCCGACCGCGACGATCCGGTCGCCGGTCACCCCGACATCGCCACGGGTTCGCGCAACACCGGTGCCATCGATGATGGTGGCGTCCCGCAGGATCAGATCACATCGCAACGCCACGGCTCAGCACCTCAACGCGGAGGTTGCCGCAACATCGATCACACCCAGATCCGAAACCGCAACCTTGTAGAGCGCCCGGGCATCTTCCACGCTCACCACCCCGTCACGCACGTCTCGCGCCACCTTCGCCGGATCGCGTGCCGCCGGATCGCCCATGCCGCCACCGCCGGGCATCTGCAGGATCAGCCGTTCGCCATCAGGGATCACCTGATACCCCTTCGTCCGTAGTCGCGGCCCCGACTTCAGCGTCACCGCCCCGTTCGCACCAAGGCCGCCCCCGTCACGCCCCTTCGGAGCATTCGCGATCCGATCGAACGTTGCATTCACGGCGAATTCCAGCTCGCCCTTTGTGCCGATCTCCATCGTCTGGCCCAGCCCGCCGCGTGTCTGCCCGGCACCGGCACTGCCTTCGCGCAACTCCTTGCGCCAAATGATGATCGGCGCCACGTTCTCGGTCGCCTCCACCGGCATGGTCCGCACGCCAGAAGGAAACGCCGTCGCATCGAGACCGTCCAGCGTCGGCCGCGCCCCGGTGCCGCCGGAGTTGAAGGTAATGATCTCGAAATCGCCGATCACCTTCTTGTTCCCGCGGGCCTGACCGGACACGGAGGAGCCGCCCCGTAGCGGTGGATTCCACAAGCAAGACGACCCCTCAGCCGTGACCCGCAGCGGCACCCGCTGGTGCAAACACCCCATCACCAGGTCCGGCAGCAGATGGCCGATGACATGGCGAACCGAAACCGGATAGGGCCGTGGCGCGTTGAGAATGCAGCCATCGGGGATTTTCATGCGGAACGGCGCCAGGCTGGCCCAGTTGTTCGGTATCTCCGGCGCCACAACCACCTTGATGCCGAAGCACGCATAGGCCCGTGTATACGCCGCCGGAACATTGATGCCGCGCTGCGACAGGCCGGACGTGCCTTTGAAATCGACCTCGATAGCATCATCGAGAATGGTCATCTCGCCATGCAGCGTCACCGGCTCCTCATAGCCGTCCGAGCTGATCTCGCTACGAAACACACCCCGTCCGAGCTTGCCGATTTCGGCTACCGTCGCGCGCAGCGAACTGTCGAAAATATAGTCCGCCAGTGGATCGAGACTGTCCATCGCGTATTCGTCCATCATCTCAACCAGCCGCTTCGCCGCGGCGTCGTTGCATGCGCACAGCGAATACACGTCCCCCTCCAGCTCGACCGGCAGGCGCGAGCCCCAGCGGATGAAATCGAAGAACGTTTCGTTCGCCACACCCCGATCGAAGCACTTGACGATCGGGATATACAGCCCCTCCTCGAACACGCTGCGCCCCTCCGGGCCCATGCCCAGGCCACCGATGTCGATCACATGCGCGGTGTTCGCGAACAGCCCGACGATCTTGCCGGCGCGGAATGCCGGCGTGACCACCGTGAGATCATGCAGATGCCCGGTGCCGAGCCAGGGATCGTTGGTGATGTAGTGATCGCCTTCCTTCATGCCGGCGGCGGGGAACTTTGCGAGGAAGTGGCCGACACTTTCCATCATCGAATTGACATGGCCGGGCGTTCCGGTGACCGCCTGCGCCATCATCCGCCCGTGCATGTCGAAAATCCCGGCCGAAAGGTCGCCGGCCTCGCGCACCGTGGTGGAGAAGGCGGTGCGGATCATCACCTGCGCCTGCTCCTCGACGACGGAGATCAGGCGGTTCCACATGACCTGCCGTTGAATGCCCGCCAGCGCGCTTGTCTCGCCGCTCATACCGCCGCCCCCCGCTGCAGTTCGATGTAGCCAAAACCATTGATCCACGCCGACCAGCCGGGGCCAACGAGAGTCGATGTTTCGTCCTCCGCAATGATCGCCGGCCCCGCCAGCCTGGCCCCAGATAACAACGCACCCCGATCATAAATCGCCCACTCCGCGACCTCCCCGGTCACGGTGTCGCGCACCTGCTGCATCCGCACCGGCACCGCCGCCCCATCGCCCGCCGCCATCGCAGCATGATCGGTCACCACAAGCACTGTCGCGACCAGCACCGCATAGCTCATGATCTCGACATCCGATCCCGGCACCGGGCGGTCGAAGAACCGGCTATATTCGCGGTCGTAGGCGGCCCGTATCTCCGCCACATCGTCCGCCCGCAGCGTCCGCACCGGCAGCGGCACCGGTATTTCATGCCCCTGGCCGACATAGCGCATGAACGCAATCCGCGTCTCCCGTGTCGGCGCCCCGAAGCTGCCGGCCGCCACCACCTCCTCCGCCTCGCGCGACATCTCCACCAGCAACCCGTTCACCGCCGTCACATCGAACGTCGAAAACCGCTGATACAGACTGCGTACAACCTCGTAGCCCACGGGCGCGCGCAGGAACCCGATGGCACTGCCCACGCCCGCGCCCGACGGCACCAGCACCCTGTTGATGCCGATCTTTTCCGCCACCCGGAACCCATGCACCGGCCCGCCGCCGCCAAACGCGATCAGCGTCCGCCCGGCATAGCTCTTGCCCGACTCGATGGCGTGCACCCGCGCCGCGTTGGCCATGTTCTCGTCAACCATCTCGATCACGCCCAGCGCCGCCATCTCCGCAGAAAGCCCGAGCTTGCCGCCGACATCGGCCGCCAGCGCCGTGCGCGCCGCCTCCGCATCGAGCCGCATCGTGCCCCCAGCGAAACGGCCTGGATCGTAGCGGCCGAGCACCAGATTGGCGTCGGTGACGGCCGGATGCCGGCCGCCGCGACCGTAGCAGGCCGGCCCCGGATCGGCGCCCGCGCTCTCTGGCCCCACGCCGATCCGTCCGATCGCGTCGACATGGGCCACCGACCCGCCGCCGGCGCCGATCTCGACCATCTCGATGACGGGAATGCGCAGCGGCAGCCCCGATCCCTTGCGAAACCGGCCAACCCGCGCGACCTCGAAGGTGCGCGCCGTCTGCGGCTTGAAATCGTCGATCAGGCAGATTTTCGCCGTCGTCCCCCCCATGTCGAACGACAGCACGCTCGCCAGACCGCATTGTCGCGCGACGTCCGCCGAGAAGATCGCGCCGCCCGCCGGCCCGCTTTCCACCAGGCGGATGGGGAAGCGGCACGCCGTCTCGATCGTCGTCAAGCCGCCGCCGGAGAGCATCAGGAAAACCGGCGCCTCCAGACCAAGCCCGCGCAACCCTGTCTCCAGCCGCGTCAAATATCGCGCCATCATCGGCTGTACATAGGCATTCGCCGCCGTCGTCGAAAACCGCTCCCACTCGCGCATCTCCGGCGATACCTCTGACGACAGCGAGATCGGCACATCCGGCAAAGCTACTGCGAGCATCTCGCGAATACGCCGCTCATGCACGGGATTGACGAACGCATGCAGCAACCCGACCGCGATGCTCTCCACCCCCTCGCGCACGAGCACCGGCACCAGCGCCCGCACCGCGGCTTCGTCGAGCGGCAGCTTGATCCGCCCCTCATTGTCCAACCGTTCCGGCACCGTCAACCGCAGATAGCGCGGCACCAGCGGCTCCGGCAGCACAATGTTCAGGTCATACTGGTCGTAGCGGCTCTCATTGCCCATCGCGAGCACGTCGCGAAACCCCTCGGTCGTCACCAGCGCCGTGCGCGCGCCCTTGCGTTCAATGATCGAATTCGTCGCCAGCGTCGTGCCGTGCAATACGATCGCGACATCCTCCGCCCCCAGCCCCGCCCCCCGCAGGATCGCCTCCACACCGGCGATCACCCCAAGTTCCGGCGCCGCTGGTGTCGTCAGAACCTTCAGCGTGGTTCGACCGCCCGCATGCTCCAAGGCAAAATCGGTAAACGTTCCGCCGATATCGACGGCAAGGCGCGCAGCAGCGGGAGAGGCCATGGGTGCAGTTCGTCCTGTATTGCTCAGAACGCCAGTGAACCCCCGCGGCGCGGCGCTGGCAAGCGTGCCGGTGCCGCTATTTCCGCGCCTCGATCAGTCGCCGCGCGATTACCATGCGATGCACCTCGCTCGGCCCCTCATAGATGCGCATCGTGCGCACCTTCTGCATCATGATCTGCAACGGCATCTCCTTCGTCATGCCCATCGCGCCATAGGCCTGCATCGCGTTGTCGATGACGTCCTGCGCCATTTCGGTTGCCGTCAGCTTGATCATCGAGGCCTCCGTCCGCACGTCCCCGCCCGCGTCCTGCTTGGCCGCGGCATGCTGCACCATCAAGCGGCAGGCATGAATGCGCGTCGCCGCATCGGCAATCCACCACTGGATCGATTGGCGATCCGCCAGCCGCACGCCGAACGTCGAGCGCTGCTTGGCGTGGTCGATCAGCATGCCCAGGGCGCGCACGGCCATGCCCGTGCACCAGGCGCCCATCTGCAAGCGGCGCACGGTCAGGCGCAGTTGCATCGGCGCGAACCCCTGCCCGACCTTGCCGAGCATCTGCGCCGAGGACACCCTGAGATTGTCGAACACCAGCTCATAGGTCCTCTGGCCACCGATCATCGCTATTTCGCGTTCGATATGAAACCCGGGCGTCCCCTGGTCGACCAGGAATGCTGTCACCCCTTCGTGCCGCTTGCCCTCGCCGACGCGCGCCATCACGATGGTGAAATCCGAATACGGCACCCGGCTGACCCAGATTTTCCGCCCATTGATCACCCAGTCATCGCCCTCCTGCACGGCGCGGCTGATCATCCCCGACGGATCGCCGCCCGCCCCCGGCTCCGAAATCGCGATCGCCGATTTCGACTCGCCGCGCGCATACGGCTCCAGATAGCGCTTGCGCTGGTCCTCGTTGCAGGCGGCGATCAGCATATGCAGGTTCGGACTATCTGGCGGGAAGAAGAACGGAATGCACGTCCGCCCCAGCTCCTCGTTCATCGCCATCAGCGCCACGGCCGGCAAATTCGCGCCGCCGAATTCCTCGGGCACGTCGAGCCCCCACAGCCCGAGTTCCTTGCAGCGCGCATAGAGCCGCGCCTCCTCGGCTTCGTTGAGCCCCATCTTCTCGCCCTTGATCTCGCGGGCCAGCAGCGCCGGCTCCAGCGGGATCAACTCCTGGTCGACGAACTTCGCCACCAGGTCCTTCAGCATGCGGTGTTCTTCAGACAGTTCAAACATCATCAAAAAATCCCTCCATGTCCCCGATATCGACGCGCCGCCGCACCCCGCGAGATGCGGCGGCTCTCAATTCCCCTGCGACTCCCGCTCCGGCGCCCGCAATGTCGTTCCGCCATCGACGACCAGCGTATGGCCGGTGATGTAGCGCGCCTGGTCGCTCAGCAGGAACCGGATGGCGTGGCCGACATCCCAGCCGGTGCCCTCGATCGCCAGCACCGAGGCCCGCCGCCGATTGTCGCGTGCGCCGTCCGACATGCCGCGCCCATACACCATCGGCGTATACACCGGCCCGGGCGCCACGCAGTTCACCCGTATCCCGTCCTTGCCGTGATCCACCGCCATCGCCTGGGTCAGCGCGATCACCGCTCCCTTCGAGACCGTATACGTCGTCAACCCGCGCGGCCGCAGCGCCGAGATCGATGACACGTTCACGATCGCCCCGCCGCCGCCCTTGATCATCGCGGGAATGGCGTGCTTGCAGGTCAGGAACATGCTGTCGACGTTCACCCGCATCACGTGATGCCAATTGTCCTCGGTCTCCTCCACGACGCTTCCGTGGCTGCCGATGCCCACGTTGTTGTCGAGCAGGTCCAGCCGCCCGAAACGCGCCACGGCCTCCGCCACCATCGCGGCGCACTGCGAGCTCACGGTCACGTCGAACCTCGCCGCCGCCGCAATGCCTCCCTCCGCCACAATCATCGCCGCCGTCCGTTCGGCGAGTGCCAGATCCCGATCGACCACCAGCACGCTCGCTCCTCCACGCGCCAGCAGGATCGACGCTGCCCGCCCATTGCCGATCCCCTCGCCCGCAGCTCCGCCACCCGTGACGATCGCAACCTTGCCGCGCAGCCCCATGTCATCCGATCCGCTCACGCCATCCTCCCATTTCATTCAGCGCAGTGTGCCTCCACCGCGCATGACGTGGAAAGGCCACATGATCCCCTTGGGGAGAACCCTGTGGATAAACACGGCATGAAATGTTCCATGACCTTGTTGTAAAAAGGTTTCGAACCTGATCGCGGTATACATGTTTTGGGATCGCAAGCGCCGTGCGGACGAGCATCTTTACATCATCGTCAAAGAACAGATGGGGCAGTTCCAAATAGCGCTCGGCGCCCAGGCCAAAACCTATCGCCATGCCCAACCAGCCATGACGGAAGCGGCAGGACTCGGCTCGAAATTAAATGACGGGAAATATTACGTTTTCCAGGCCGTGTCCGTCAGCGATGGGGCCGCATAGCACTGGCAAGACGATAGCCCTACGGCAACCCCGCCCCCGGAACGTCCACGCCGATCACATCGATCCCACCATCGCGCTTCTCGCCCATCCCCGGCCCGCTGCCGGTGCTCGTGCAGACAAACAAACTCCGCCGATCGGCCCCGCCGAGCATGCAGGCATAGGCATGTCGATCCGCCGTCAGCGTCACGGTGTCGAGCACCTCCCCGCCGTCACGCACCCGGATCACGCGGTTCCCCCGCGCGTCGGCCACCCACACCGCCCCCTCCGCATCGAGGCAAATCCCGTCCGGAAAACAATCGTCGAACTGCGCGAACACACGCCGATTGGACAACTCGCCATCGGCCCCGATATCGAACCGCGTCAGGCGCCGCCCCACGGTCTCGCCGATGATCATTCCCTTGCCATCCGGCGTGATCACCGTCCCGTTCGGAAACATCATGTCCGATGCCGCCGCATGCACCGACCCATCGATGTCAACCCGGATCAACACCGCCGACCGCTCCGCCTCGCCCTTGTGCCGATCGAATCCGAAATTGCCGACATAGGCCCGCCCCACGGCATCAACCACCATGTCGTTGCACGGCCCAGTGGCCAGCCCGCCGAGATCGGCCACCAACTCCAGCGCCCCACCTGCCAGCTTCAGCAACCGCCGATCCAGCATCGAAACGATCAGCAAACTCCCATCGGGACGCCACCCCAGGCCCGAAGGCTGCTGCGGCACCGTGACGATCGTCTCGGCCTTCCCAGCGAGATCAACCGCCATCACCCGATGCGAATAGAAATCCGAAAACCACAACCGCCCATCATGCCAGCGCGGCGCCTCCGTGAAGGTCAGCCCGCGCAGCAACGCCGTCAGCCCATCGCGGGCCATCCTCAGTGCGTCCAGTTCTCGAATCGTGTGAATTTGAAGTTGTCCGCATATGCCTTCGGTCGAATTTTCCGCACGCGCGGCAACTCCACCTCGTAAACGACGCCATTCTTCTCAGCATACCCCACCGCCTCGTCGCACGAGTCGAACTTCAACCGAACCTGCGCCTGCGTGTCCGCACTGCCGATCCACCCCATCAAAGGGTCCGCCCGCTGCGCTTCGGCCTGCTCGAACTCCAGCACCCATTCATGCGTATTAGCCATGCCCGACTGCATCGCATTCCGAGGCTGCTGGTAAATCCGTGCCTTCGCCGCCATCGCCATCTCCCCATTCACCCGTTGGTCGGGGCGGCCGGACTCGAACCGGCGGCCTCGTGTACCCAAAACACGCGCGCTACCAGGCTGCGCCACGCCCCGAACCTGCGCTGGAAGCTATTGACGCGACGCTGCAAACGCAAGCGCCGTCAGACCGATCCGTGTTTGCCGCCTAAGGGGCGTTCCCAAAAATCCGCTGCAACACCCGATCCCCAACCCGAATATCGAGCCGCTCTGCGGTCCCTGCCGCCAGTTCGAGCGTTCCCCGGACCGCCCCCCCGCTATCGATCGTCGCCAGCGACTGCGGCACCGTCCGCTCGGCGATTGTGCGGATAGACCCATCCTGGTTAATGAACAGCATATCCAGGCTGCTGATCGTATTGCGCATCCACATCTGCGACACCCGCGGCGTCCCCCAATCGAACAGCATCCCGCCATCCGCCGGCACCAAGGCACGAAACATCAGCCCAATTGTCTGATGCTCCGGCGCGACCGCCATCTCCACGTTGAACGCGTGTCGTTTGCCGTCGCGCGTGACAATGACGAGCTTCTCCTTCGGCAATTCCGGCTGCGGCCCAGTCTGCGGTCCAGGCTGCGGCCCAGTCTGCGCCAGCGCCGCGAACGGCAGCGCCCCGGCCAGCAAGCCCAGAAGACCACGACGATACATCATGCGGGGAGGCTCTCCTTCAGCGCCAGTTCGGCAAGATCGCGCACGCTATCACGCACCGTCCCCTCGCGCGGCGCGTCGCGCAAGGTCGTGAACCAATGCTCCAGCGGATTGCGCCCCGCGGCCCGCCCATACGTCAACGCGCGCAGCACCGCCTCGGCCGCATCCGGCAACCGCTCGGGCACCTCGAACCCGTTCAACACCGCCCAGATCCCCGCCCAACAGCGCCCGACGGTAAACGGATGATACCCCCCGCCCCCGGTCACCAACAGCCGCGGTGCCAGATCGTCCAGCGCCGCCACCACCTCCCAATGCGCGTTATTGGATAGCGACAGTTTCGCCAGAGGGTCCTCCTCCAACGCATCCGCCCCCGCCTGCAACATGATCGCCTGCGGCCGCCGTGCCCGGATCAACGGCAGTATCGCCGCCTCCATCAAGAACCGCATCTCACTGTCGTTGAAGCCCGCCTCCACCGGAAAATTCCGCGCCGCGCCGCCCGCGCGATCCTCCGCCGCTCCCGAAAACGGCCACCGCCCCTTCTCATGAACCGAGATCGTCAACACCCGCGGATCGTCATGAAACGCATCCTGCACCCCATCGCCGTGATGCGCGTCGATGTCGAGATAGACGATATTGTCCAACCCGCCTTCGAGCCACTCGAGAATACCCAGCACGGAATCGTTGAGGAAGCAGAACCCGCTGGCCCGATCCCGCCGCCCGTGGTGCGTCCCCCCGCCGGGGCAATGCACCACCCCGCCGTCGCGCGTCAGCCGCGCCCCAAGCATCACGCCTCCAGCCGACGTCGCGGGCCGGCTGAACATTTGCCGAAACACCGGGTTGCCCTCCGCCCCGATCCGGTAGCGCGCGCGATCCGCCGGCGAAACCGACTGCGTTGTCTCGGCCCGCCGCAGTGCCGCGACGTAGCCGGGATCGTGGAACCGCAACAGCTGCGCGTCCGTTGCCATCGGCGCCTCACGGAAGGCCGCCGGATCGAGCCACTCCATCGCCTGCACCAAGTCCGTGCAGGTCGACACCCGCGGGATCGCCAGTGGATGCTTTGGCCCGTAGCTGGAACCCCGGTAGATCTCGCTGCCGATGTAGATCGGCGTCTCCAGCCTCATACGAGACCGCGTATGAACTTCACCCGGTCGCCCGCCGCCGCCACGATGTAACTGTGATCCGAGCCCGACCCCAGGAACCGCCCGCCCATGCCGACATAGCGCCGGATGTCCTCGGGCGCATTGATCCCACCGACACCGAGTATCTTGCCATGCTTGCGGCAGGCATCACCGACCTTCTGATAGGCATCGATGAGCCGGGGATGCCCCATCTGCCCGGCAATCCCCATCTCGCTGGTCAGATCGAAGCTGCCGATATGCAGCACGTCGACGCCATCCACCGCCGCAATGGCCGCCGCATTGGCCACGGCTTCCGGGCTTTCAAGCATCACGATCGTCAGGATTTCGGCATTCACCGCCGCCTGCGCCTCGGACACATGCGGCGCCTCATAACCATAGATCGCCGGCGGACCGCCCCAACTCCGATGCCCGGCCGGCGGATAGCGAAACGCATCCGCCAGCCGCTCAGCCTGGGCGGCCGTATCGACATGGGGGAACACAATCCCCATCGCCCCATTGTCGAGCAGCCGCGTCGCCTCGTCGAGCGCTCCGGCACAAACCCGCACGATCGGCGTGATCCCCGTCGGCAGTGCGGCGATGCAAAGCTGCGTCGCCTCCTGCATGGTGAAAGCGCCGTGCTCCATGTCGATGAACATGTAGTCATGCCCCGTCGTCGCCGCCAGCACGGGCGCCGCGATGCTCCGTAGATGATGCACCCCGAAGCCGATCACGATCTCCCCGGCGTAGAGCTTCGCCTTCGTCTTGTTGCGAACGAGCGCCATGGCCGCCTCCCCGATTGACCTGCGTAGCCTACCCCGATCCGGCCGGCTTCATCCAGGCTCCCACATTTCGCCCGGCCGCATCGCCCGGAAATCCGCCTCCGTCACCCCCGCCGCGGCCCGCGCCGCCACCAGATCGCGCGCCGGCGCATCCACCGCCTCGTCGGTCAACTGGAACGTCCCCCAGTGATGCCCGAGCGCCTGGCGCGCGCCCAGCAACCCCATCGCCTGCACCGCCTCCTCGGGGTTCATATGCGCCGCCTTCATGAACCACCGCGGCTCATACGCCCCGATCGGCAGCACGGCGAAATCCGGCGCCCCATAACGCGCCCGGATGTCGCGGAATGTGCCACCATCGCCAAACCCGGTATCGCCGATATGCAGGACCATCCCCGCCGGCGTGTGCAGCAGAAACGCCCCCCACAATGCCATCCGCCGGTCATTCAACCGGCGTGCCGACCAATGCTGCACCGGCACCAGCGTCACCGCGACATCGGCGGAGATCGCGTGCCGGTCATGCCAATCCATCACGGTCACGGCCATATCGGGATGTCCGACGCGCAGGATTGCGTCATTGCCCAGCGGCGTCACCACCGGCGCTCGATGCCGCCGCCAGAGCCGCCCGAGCGACGCCATATCCATATGGTCATAATGATTATGGGTCAAAAGTATCGTATCGATCGGCGGCAAGTCCTCGAATGCCACTCCCGGCGGATTGACCCGCTTCGGCCCAGCAAACCGCAACGGACTGGCCCGCGCCGACCACACGGGATCGACCAGCAGGTTCAATCCGGCGCTCTGCACCAAGAAACTCGCATGCCCCACCAGCGTGATACTCAGCCCAGCCACCCGCTCCGCCGGCTTGGCCCCCGCGAACGGACTGGGAAACAGCGACGGCCACTTCGCCCGCGTGCGCGAAAAACGGAACTTCGCAAATGTCAGCAAGCTGCCCTTCGGCTGCACGGCAACCTGCTGCCCCGGCAGATGAAAATGCGTGCCATCAAAATGGTCCGACACCGGACCGCTATAGTAAGGCGCCTGTGCCATCCTTCACCTCAGCGCTGATAGGGTCGAGGAAGCATGTCCCGCACCGGCAGTTTCCTGCCCCCAGGCACGATCACCATCGCCGAGGGCGCGTGATCGAGCAGCAACTCCCGACAGGCCCCGCAAGGCGAAACGACGGCAATTTCGTCCCTTGTTTCGCCGGGCTTGGGGTGACGCACGGCGACAACCACCGCCGCCGTCCCATCGCCTTCAATCAACGCCCGACCGAAGGCGATCGGCTCGGCGCAAATCGACATCCGCCCGACCGTCGCACCCAGATGCAGCCCGGTCCAGATCCGCCCGTCCACGCTGCGAAGTGCGGCCGCGACGGTATGCCAGAACGGCCGATGGTGGCGCCGCAGCAACTCCGTCGCCGCGGCGATCAGCTCCTGATCCGCCGCGTCAAGCGTCTCGGTGGTGTCTATTCTGCCGCCTCCGCGTCATCCGTCTCGGGCGCCGTCGTCATCGCCGCCGTGACCACCACCGCCTGGCCCCTGATCTTCTTCTCGATCGCGTCGCGCACGTCCTTGTGGTCGCGCAGGAACTGCTTGGCGTTCTCGCGGCCCTGGCCGATGCGCTGGCTATCGTGGCTGAACCACGAGCCGGACTTCTCCACCACCCCCGCCTTCACGCCGAGATCGATCAACTCGCCGACCTTGCTGATGCCCTCGCCGAACATGATGTCGAACTCGACCTGGCGGAACGGCGGCGCCAGCTTGTTCTTCGCCACCTTCACCCGCGTCGCGTTGCCGACCACCTCGTCGCGATCCTTGATCGAGCCGGTGCGGCGGATTTCCAGCCGGATCGAGGCATAGAACTTCAACGCATTGCCACCCGTCGTCGTCTCTGGGTTGCCGAACATCACGCCGATTTTGAGACGTATTTGATTGATAAATATCAACAATGTGTTGGAGCGTGAGACGCTGCCGGTGATCTTGCGCAGCGCCTGGCTCATCAGGCGAGCGTGCAGCCCCATATGGCTGTCACCCATCTCGCCCTCAAGCTCAGCGCGCGGCACGAGGGCCGCGACACTGTCGACGACCAGGACATCCACCGCTCCCGAACGCACCAGCGTGTCGGCGATCTCGAGCGCCTGCTCGCCGGCATCGGGCTGGCTGATCAGCAGATTATCGACATCCACGCCAAGCTTGCGTGCGTAGATAGGGTCGAGCGCGTGCTCGGCATCGATGAACGCGCAGGTGCCGCCAAGTTTCTGCGCCTCGGCGATCGCATGCAGCGCCAGCGTCGTCTTGCCCGAGCTTTCCGGCCCGTAGATCTCGATGATCCGCCCCTTCGGAAACCCGCCAATGCCGAGCGCCAGATCAAGCCCGAGCGAGCCCGACGAGATCACCTCGATATTCTCATCGCCGGGACGCGCGCCCATGCGCATGATCGAGCCCTTGCCGAAAGCCCTCTCGATCTGCGACATCGCCGCGTCGAGAGCCTTGTTCTTATCCATAATGTAAGCGTCTCCTGGGGTTCGCCGTGTGGGGGACCATGCGCGCGCGGCTGCGAGTCTGTCACATCCGAAGATGTCCCCGCAATCCGCCGGCGCCGGTTCCTTAACTTTACGTTCGTTATATGTTCGTTAATCGCGCCGTGCAAGGAACTAAACAAGAACATTAGGTTAGATTTTCTACAAAAACAACCGCGCAGTGGCAGCTTTCCACCAAATCGCGTAGCGTCAAAAAACGCCCGGAGGATACCCATGTTCGACAAGGACCGCTTCGTCGCCGATTGCCGCGCCGCCCTCGCCGCCGACCCCACCCATAGACATGTCCGCGAAGTCGTCGCTCGCGCCGTTGCCGACCCCGGCCAAGTCCTCCACGGCCTCGGCACCCCCGAACGCGCCAGCGTCGGCATTCTCCACCGATCACCCGACCTCACCATCCTCAACCTCGTCTGGGCGCCGCGCATGTGCGTTATGCCACATAACCATGACATGTGGGCAGTCATCGGCATCTACGCCGGCGCGGAGGACAACATCTTCTGGCGCCGCATCCCCGGCGAGCCGGCGGAACGCGGCATCGAGGCCGCTGGCGCCCGCAGCCTGCGGACCGGCGATGTCGACACCCTCGGGCGCGACATCATCCACTCCGTCCTCAATCCGCTGGAACGCTGCACCGCCGCCATCCACGTCTACGGCGGCGATTTCTTCGATGCCCATCGCAGCCAGTGGGAATCCGAAGCCCTCACCGAGTCGCCCTTCGACTACGAAGCCTCCCGCCGCCGCTTCAACGGGTAACTCCCCGCTAGAGCATGATCCGTGCTGATAGGCGCACGGAAAATGCTCTCGCTCTTTGTTTTGGCGAGCATCTTGATCCGACGGGTGATCCCGTCAGGTCGGATGATGCTCTAGACGACGTTCACCACCGTTCCGCCATCGACCGGCAGCGCCACGCCGGTGATGAAATTTGCCTCGTCCGAAGCCAGAAACAGCGCCGCATTGGCGACATCCCACGCCGTGCCCATCTTGCCCCGCAGCGGCACCCGCGCGTCACGCTCGGCGGCCACTTCCGCGCGCGTCCGGTTGGTTGAGCGCGCGCGCGTATCGACGGCCATCGGCGTGTCCATCAACCCCGGAAGAATGACGTTGCAGCGCACCCCATAGCGCGCATTCTGAATGGCAATTTGCTGCGTATACGCCACCATCGCCGCCTTCGTCGCCTTGTACGCGACATACGGATAGTTGTGCCAAGCCGCGGCTGAGGAGATCGACAGGATCACCCCCGAACCCTGCGCCCGCATCACCGGCAAGGCATGCTTCACCGCCATCACCAGGCCACGCAGATTGATCGCGTGAATGCGGTCGAACGCCTCCTCGGTAATCTCGGTCGGCGGCGCGTCACCCCCGGCGATCGAAACGCCGACATTATAGTGCAGAATATCGAGCCGCCCCCACAGCCGCTGCGCTTCTTGTACGCTGGCCAGCATGTCCGCCTCGCGCGTCACGTCGGCAGCGAACGCCATGCTCGTACCGCCCTTGGCCACAATCATGGCCGCCGTCTCCTCCGCCGAGGCGATCAGGCGATCGACCGCCAATACCTTGGCGCCCTCCTCGGCAAACCGCAGCGCGGTGGCGCGGCCATTGCCCATACCCTCGCCCGGCCCCTGGCCAGCCCCAATGATGACAGCGATTTTCCCGGCAAGGCGCATGGGCGGACTCCGCTTGGCAGTTGTTTCCTCGGGCGCCACAGCACCCCGTCCACCGCACGGTGTCAAATACGCGCTACCATCAAATGGCCACCATCAAATGGCCGCCATCAAATAACAGTGGCCCCCTTGACTCCCAACGCCTGATCAGCCGCCACCAGCTCTGCCGCCGCGAGCACTTCCTCCACCCGCGCAACCAGGTCCTTCGGAAAATAGGGCTTCGGCACGAACACCGTCTCGGCCGACTCCATCTCCCGCCGCAGCACTTCCTCCGCGTAGCCGGACACCAGCACCGCCGGCAGCCGTGCCATCCCCGGCCGCGCCCGGATTGCGCGCACCAGCTTCGCCCCGTCCATCCCCGGCATCACCATATCCGTCACCATCGCCGCAACCGGACCACTTTCCTGATCGAGCAACGCCAGCGCCGCCTCGCCACTCTCCGCCGCCAGCACCCGCCAGCCACGGCGGGTGAAACTGCGTTCCGCCAGTCGGCGTACTAACTCCTCGTCCTCGACCAGCAGAATCGTGAGCTTCCGCTCGGCCACCGACTCCGCGACCGCCGGCACCACCGCCTGCGGCACCTGCGGGATCGCCACCGGATCGGTCTCGTCCCAGCGCGGCAGATAAACCCGTATCTTCGTCCCCTGCCCGGCCTCGCTGTCCACCGCGAGGAACCCGTCGGACTGCCGGACGATGCCATGGACCGTCGACAGGCCAAGCCCGTTGCCGCCGCGCTCGCGCTTGGTGGTGAAGAACGGATCGAAAATCCGCGGCAGCACGTCGGGCGGAATCCCGGTGCCGGTATCGGCCACCTCGATCATCACATAGCGCCCCGACGGGATCGTCTCCGGCCCCCGCGTCAGCGCCCGATACAGCGTCATATGCCCGCTACGCAGCGTCAAAACGCCCCCGTTCTGCATCGCATCGCGCGCGTTGACCGCGAGATTGACGAGCACCTGGTCAAGCTGCGTCGGATCGACCCGTACGGAACGGCCCGGCGACTCGAGATCAAGCTCAAGACGCACCCGCCCGCCCAGCAGCCGCCGCAGCAGGCCGGAAATATCGGTGATCACATCGTTCACGGCCAAAGTGCGGGGCTGCAGGGTCTGCTGCCGCCCAAACGCCAGTAACTGCTTCACCAACGCCGCCCCGCGCATCGCGCCGGACTGGATATGGTTCGCGTCGTCGCGCGTCTCCTCGTCGAGGTCCGTCCGCGACGCGATCGACTCGGCAGCCCCAAGAACGGTCGTCAGCAGGTTGTTGAAATCATGCGCTATCCCACCGGCAAGCTGGCCCACGGCCTGCAGCTTCTGGCTATGCGCCAATTGCGCCTCGAGCTGAGTCTGCAGCGTCATATCGGTGATCCGCAGCATCGCACCCGTGATCGCACCACCGCCATCGCGCAGCAGATCAACCGTCACGCTCACCGCGGCCGGCAACGCATCACGCCCAACTGCCGGCGGCGGCCCACCAGCAATCCGGGTCGTCGTGTTGCGCAACCCGCTCTGCCGCCCCTTCACCACATTCTGAATATCGTTCCAGATCGCCTCTCGCCGATCGGGCGCAAAGACGATCTCGCCCGCCTCGCCAGCGGCGAGATCGATCTCCGGCCCCACCATGCCCCGCAGCGTCTTGTTCGCCCGCACAATCCGCCCCTCCGGCCCGATCACCAGACAGCCGAACGGTGCCGACTCGAACAGCAGATCGACCAGGGCGACATCGGCCCCCCCGCCCGCCCCCGCGAGCCGCGCCATGACATCGACATCCACTACCAGCTTCAGGCGGCGTAAAACCCAGGCGACAAGCGTCTTCATGGCGATATCATCCCGGACCCGACGGCGCCGGCTGCAGGCCGCGCCTGTCCGCGCAAACGCCAGACATAGGCGATGATCTCGGCCACAACGCGATAATGCTCGGCCGGGATCTCGGCATCGAGATCGACCAGATAAAGGGCACGCGCAAGCGGCGGATTGGCCACGACGGGCACCCCGCTCTTTTCCGCAACCTCTCGTATCCGCGCAGCCACTGCATCGGCACCCTTTGCAATCACCCGGGGAGCTCCCCCGCGACTCCGATCATACGCCAAAGCGACGGCATAGTGCGTCGGATTGGTGAGCACCACCGTCGCATCCGGCACCGCTGCCATCATCCGCCGGCGCGCACGCTGCTGCTGGATCTGACGGATCCGGCGTTTGATCAGCGGATCGCCCTCCATCTCCCGATGCTCGTCGCGGATATCGTTCCGGCTCATCCGCAAATCCCGGAAATGCTTGAGCTGCGCGAACGTTACATCGAAGATCGCGATCACCGCCTGCGCGGCCAGGACCGCGAACAAAAGATGCAGAATTGCGGCGCTGGTCCGCTGGCTCAGCACCGGCGCCGCCCATCCCAGCGCCACGGTCAGAAGCGGCGCCTCCGACTGCAACGCCAGGTAAGTGCCCACCGAGACCACCGCCAACTTGAGCAGCGACAGCCCAGCCCCGCGCAACGCCTGCAACCCCAGCAGCTGCTTGATCCGCTTGCCCGGCGCCAGCCGCGCAAAATTCGGCTTGAGCGCTGATAATGTGACCAGAAACCGGGTCTGCAGAAAGGTCGCCGCCGTAGCCCCCGCCAGCGCCACGAGGGCAACCGGACCGGCAAACCCGATTGCCGCCCAGAACGCCTCCCGACTCGCAAAGCCGACATCCATCGCATGCACGCCCCCGAGCAGCGGCATCAGCCTGCGCATCAGCGCACGCGCCATAGCTTCGCCCTGCATCGTCAACAGCACGGCGACCCCGGCCAGCGCCACCAGCGCCACAAGCTCGCGTGACAGCGCCGATTGGCCCTCCGTCCGCGCCTGTTCCAGTCGTCTGGCGGTTGGGGCCTCTGTCCGATCGTCCTGGTCCGCCATGCTCAGAGGCCCGGCAGGGTGGCGAGCGCATCATGCATGTAGTCCTGCCACATCGTCAGCATGCCATGCGCCAGCAGCGTGAACAGGAACAGCCCCCCGGCGATCTGCCCTGGCATTGCGGCGAAGTAAACCTGCATCTGCGGCACCAGCCGGCTGAGCAGGCCAAGCGCGAACTGCCAAAGCGTCGCCGCCAGAACGAACGGCGCCGCCAGCTGCAAGGCCACCGCGAACGCATCTCCGAGCACACCGATCGCCTGCGTCGCGGTGTCGATCGCCGGCAGCAAGGCACCCGCGGGGATCAATTCATAGCTGCCCACAAGCGCCGCAATTGGCAGTGCATGTAACCCGGTCGCAAACACCGCAACGGGCGCTGCCAGCGCGAGTGCATGCGAAATTGCTGAGGTCTGCGGCCCCATCGCCGGGTCGGGCTGGATCACGTTGGCGAGCCCCGTCACCCCCGCCATGAACTGGCCGGCCACCGGCAGCACTTGCAACATCAGACGGGTCAACCAGCCGATCCACAGACCGGTGGTGATCTCCGCCCCGATCATTGCGGCGAGTTGCCAAACATCCAGCGGCAACGCCGGCATCCCCGCCGACAGCAGGGGCATCAGCAGGGCCACAAAGGCAAACGCGAAGCCCGCCCGAATTGGCGTTGGCAATTCGATTTCCCCGATCCCCGGCAACAACATGCACGCACTGCCGACGCGGCCGAGCAGCAGGACGAACACGAACGCCAACCCCGGCAATTCGTTCAGCAGCGGCACGCGATGCCCCCGCCGGTCACGAAGCGCTGCCCACTACGAAGCTCCACCGCCGATGATGCGATCGAACAACAACCGCGTGAAATCGCCCAGCGCCGCCATCATGAACGACCCAAGCAGAACAAGGGTCCCGCAAATCGCAATCACTTTTGGAACGAAAGCGAGCGTCTGCTCGTTGATCTGCGTCACCGCCTGAACGAGGGACATCACCGTCCCCACTACAAGGGCCACCGCCAGCGGCGGCCCCGCCAGCTTCAACGAGACCATCATGGCCTCGCGCAGCAACTCTCCGAGATCGCCGTCCTGCACTGTCCAACCCGCCTTTTGTGGGCCTCTGTTTCGAAAACTCTCAAGATCAGATCGGCATCTTCATGATGTCCTGATAGGCCTGCACAACCCGATCCCGGATCGCCATCGTGGTCTGCATCGCCAACTCCGCCTTCGAGACCGCAGTCACCACATCGGTGATGTCCGCGTTCCCCGAAATCGCCTGGATCGACTTCGACTCCGCTTCCTGCGCCACGCTCACCACGCCCGACAACGCGCGTTGCATCGCGCCCGCAAAGCCGTTGCCCGCACCGATGCTGCCAAATTCGCCCGCATCCACGCTGCGATACGCACTCGCGGCATCAGTCGGGCGCACCGTGAACATCGGTATCGCGGTGGGAGGGATCGCCATTCCCGGTCGCCTACTTCAGCATTTCGATCGTGCGCGATAGCATCCCGCGCGACACCTGCATGACGGAGATATTGGCATTGTACGAGCGCTGCGCCTCGCGCATGTCCATCACCTCGATCATCGCGTTCACATTGGGCGTGCGCACATAGCCGTTGGTGTCGGCGGCTGGATGGCTCGGATCATAGCGCAGCGGGAAGTCGCTGCGATCCTTGCCGATCTGCTTGACCTTCACCGTCTCCACGCCCGCCGCACGATCCACCTGGTTGCCGAACGTTACCGTCTTGCGCCGATACGGTGCCACACCCGGGCTGCTGCCGGTGGTGTCCTGATTGGCCAAATTCTCGGCGATCACCCGCAGCCGCGTCGTCTGCGCCTTCATGCCGCGCGCCGAGATCGTCAGTGCCGTGGAAATGTCCATGCCGGTTCACCCTCCATTGAAGTTTCGTTCCTATTTATCAATATCTTGGGTCGTCAACGTCCAATCGCCAACCGGAAGAAGCTCAGGTATTTCTTGTAGAGATCGCTCGTCAGATCATGCGCGCTCTCAGTATCCGCGATCGCGGCAAGCTGCTCGTCGAGCGAGACGCCATTTCCGTCCGGCGCCCGCTCTCCCTTCACTGGCTGCGCGGTACCGCCAGTCGGGATGACCGGACGAATATGCAACGGATCGGTGCGCACCAGACCCGCGCCCGTGCGCTCAAGCTGCTTGGCAAACGCGCCGATATCGCGCGCCTTCCAGCCAGGCGTATCCGCATTGGCAACATTTTGCGCGAGCACCTTCTGCCGCTGGTCAACCCATGCCAGTCGTTTCTCCGCCACTTGAAACAGCCCGAGCCCGCCGACGTTCATCCGCCACCGCCCCTTCAATCCATTCGCATCGCCTATCGTCCAGATTGGAGCGCAATTCCGAACATCCGGTTAACGCCCTGGGGCGTCGGCGGTAGGGATCCGTTCATCTTCCGCAGCGCAAACTGTCCTAGAATGAGCAACGACCTTCCCTTCCCCTGGTCGCCGGCGCCGTCTGACATGACGACGCGGGTCGATGCCGTCATCGCCTTGGCGGATGGCGTTGCCAACACTATCCGCCTCGCCCGCGCCCTCGCCGACACCCAGCGTGCGATCAATCTCGACGGATTGCCCAACATGATCGGCTTGCTCTGCGCCCGCGCACTGGATCTGCCGCCCGAGCACGGCCGAACCCTGCGCGGCCGCCTGCTCGAACTCGACCGAGACCTCGCGGCCCTCACCCGCATCATAGCGCCGGCCTGACGGAGCAAGGCCCGCCTGATCCCGACGTTCAGCTTCAATCGCAGCCAAAAGGGCCGCGCCATGACAACCAGTCAGCTTCTCTACGCCTTACCCGTTCTTGCCCTTGTCCTCGGCCTGGCACTCCTGGCCGGCCGCCTCGCGAAGTCCTTCGGTCTCGCCCCCCGTTCCACCCGGGGTGGACGCCTCGAAGCGGTCCAGGCCATCGCGCTCGACTCCCGTCGGCGGATCCACCTCATCCGTTGCGAACATCGCCACGTCCTCGTCCTCACCGGCGGCGGAACGGACCTGCTCCTCGGCTGGGTCGACATCGATACAACCGGGCAGCCCGGCCCATGACCGCCCAACAGTTCCGCCGGCTCGCTCTGCATCTGGCCGTCCTCGGCATGCTCTTCGCTTTGCTCGCGCCCTCACTCGCATCGGCGCAATCGATCAGCATCGACCTCGGGACATCAGGCTCCGCCGGCACCACCGCGCGCCTGGTGCAACTCACGGCTCTCGTCACGGCCCTGTCGATGGCGCCGAGCCTGCTGGTGATGGTCACCGCGTTCACGCGCATCATCATCGTGCTCTCGCTGCTGCGCAGCGCGCTCGGCGCCCAGGGGGTGCCACCGAACATCGTGCTGATCGGCCTCGCGCTGTTCCTGACCTTCCACGTCATGCAGCCCGTGCTCGAACAATCCTGGTCCGCCGGCTTCCTGCCGATGACCGAGGGGCGCATCGAAAGCCTCGAAGGCCTCACCCAGGCCGCCGAACCGTTCCGCCGCTTCATGCTGGCGAATGTCCGCGAGGATGATCTGCGCCTGTTCGTCGACCTCGCCCATTTGCCCGAACCCGCAACGCCCGAGGCGACCCCCTGGCGCGCCCTCATTCCGGGCTTCCTGATCAGCGAGATGCGCCGTGCCTTCGAGATCGGCTTCCTGATCTATCTGCCGTTCCTGGTGATCGACCTCGTGGTCGCCAGCATCCTGATGAGCCTGGGCATGATGATGCTGCCACCAAACGCCATCTCGCTGCCGTTCAAGCTGATCTTCTTCGTCCTGCTCGACGGCTGGCGGCTGGTCTCCGGCAGCATCGTTCAAAGCTTCGTGGTCGGCTGACCCTCAGCCCGGCAAATGGCGCGCGATATAGGGCGGCAACTGAAACGCTGCGGCGTGGACGCCTGGCGTCCAGTAGTTCGTCGTTCCCAGAATCCCCGCCGCCGCCGCCCGCGCCGCGATGACCTCGGCGGACACCTGCTCCAGACCCGCCTGCTTGGCCGCGAACCCGAGCGTCATGAAACCGCCAACATAGGTCGGCACCGCCGCCACATAGGCGCCGACATGGGGGAAAAACTTCGCCCGCCGCAGGCTGGTCTCACGCAACTCGTCCGCCTGCATCGCCGGCACGCCACACTGGTTCACGATCAGCCCGCATGGCGCGAGGATGCGCGCGGAATTGGCATAGAACTCATCGGTGAACAGCACCTCGCCAACGCCGATCGGGTCCGTCGAGTCGACAATAATCGCGTCGAACGACGCATCCGCAGCACGGCGCACATAGTCGATCCCGTCGCCCACGATCACGTCGGCCCGTGCGTCGGTCCAGGCGTCGCCGCCGATCGCCGGCAGGAACTCCTTGCTGAGCCGGATGACCTCGCCATCGATTTCCACCATCACCGCGCGCTCGACCGTGCGATGCTGCAACACGCGACGCAGCACCCCGCCATCCCCCGCGCCAATGATCAGCACGCGCCGCGCCGCACCATGCGCCAGCAGCGGCACATGGACGATCATCTCCTGGTAAACGAACTCGTCGGCCTCGGTGATCTGCACAACCCCATCCAGCAGCATCACCCGACCGTGCGAACTGCTCTGGAACACCACGATGTCCTGGAAGTCGCTCTGCACCCGCGCCAATTCCCGCGTGACGCGAAAGCGCTGGCCCCAATCGGGATAGAGGGTCTCGTTGATCCAGGAATCGGTGCTCATGATGCACTCTCCAAACAAAGTTCAGGCCGGGCGCACAGCACCCAGCCTGGCACCTAAATCGCAGCTGATCTAGTAGACGCGGCCGCGCCGCTGCTCGTCGATATCGATCCGCTCCGGCGCGAACGCCGTCTTGAGAATCGGGATCGACAGATGGGGATCGCACGCCCCGCACATGAAGATGTCGACCGCGGCAAAATTCCGCTCCGGCCACGTGTGGATCGTGATGTGGCTCTCCGCCAGCACGACCACCCCGGACACGCCGCCATTGGGCGTGAAATGGTGGAAGTGGCTATGCAGGATCGTGGCTCCGGCGATCAACGCCGCATCACGCAGGGCCACGTCGATATGCGCGGGGTCATCGAGATTTGTGGCCCCCCACAGATCGATCAGCAGATGCATGCCGGCAAATTTCATGCCGTCACGTTCCACGAAATAATCCGTGCGTTCGTCCACGTCGGCGGCGGCCCCCGTAGCGAGGTGATCGTTCGTCTGGTTCTCGCTCGGGAAATCCGAGACCATCCCCAGTGGCGTGAGTGCGTTCATCACGCAATCTCCCTTTCCAACCAGCAGACAGCCTTTCAGGCAGCACGCCGAATGCGCACGCCCCCATGGCCAAGGCCGCGGAACATGATGAAAAGGGGGGGGTATGGCAAGAGGAAATCGTGTCCGAGCCAGAGAAAATTCATCCAACCCCGCAGTGCAGCAAAACTCACGGCGTCAAGGTCTTGAGAGCGGCCGGCAGGCTACGTGCCAACTTCGCCTCCTGCGCCGCGCGGGGCAAGTCCGCGACCCCCTGAACGGGGCCTGCCGTCAACACGGCGAACATCTCCAGGAGTTTGCCCGGTGGGAAGCGCGCCGAGTCGCGCTCACGCAACGCCATCAACAGCGCCGTATCCCCCGCCTGCGCCGCCGCCGACGCCAGGCGTAACACCACCCGTGCCTCGGCCTCGCTCAGCACCCCTTCCCCAGGCACGCTCCGTGCGACCAATTCCCGCAGCGCCGACACCGCCCCCGGCCAATCCCGCCCGGCTTCGAGCAGATCGGCCCGCAGCGCCGTCGCGGAGGCTACCCCAAGCTCCCGGAGCGCAGCCGTCGCGCTGCCGAGATCACCGAGCGCCGCCGCCGACCGCGCAAACGCAAGCGTGCGTCCCTCCAGCAACCCCATCGGCAAACCAGGCGCCGCCGAGGCAGTCAGCGCATCCAGGGCCTCAGCGTGGTTCCCCAACGCCTGATGCATCGCCGCAAGCCGGACGCCGAGTTCCGCCTGCGCCAACCCCGCCGGCGCCGCCGCGGCAAGCTTCTGCAACACCGGCACCGCCCGCCTCGGCAAATCGAGTGCCGCCAACCGGTCGGCGATCCGGCTCGCAACGATCTGCCCCGCCTCACCCTCCGGAATCAAATCGGCATTCTCCTCCGCCAGCGCCACCAGATCGAGCGCCGGCATCGGCTTGATCGCATCCGCCGCGATCGCATCCTCGAAGATCTGCTGCAGCACTGGTCGCAGTGCCACCTTGCGCTCCGGGAATACCTGTTCGCTCTCCCGCATCAACGCCAACGCCGGCCGCCACTGCCCGGCCTGACCACGCAGCGCCGCGATCCGCTGGCGCAACACGACCTCCCGCTCATCGCCGCGCCATGCATACATCAATCGGTCCAGCGCATCGGCCGCCTGCGTCGCGTTCAAAATCTTGGCCGCCAACTGGAGTTCAACCGCCCGCGTCGCAGCCCGCGCCCGCGCCAGCCGGTCGCTCCCTTGCGCCACCCGGCCCAGCGCCTCGATCGCCGGTCCCATATCGCCACCCGTGGCCGCCGCGTCCGCCTGCAGCACCAACGCGCGTGCCAAGCCAAGCCCCTGATCGTCGGGCCGCTGCCCCACCAGCGATCGCGCCGCCGCAACCTCGCCACCGAGCGCCAACGTTTCCGCCACCAACGGCAACATCCGGTCGCGCAATGCCGTCGGATACGACAACAGCAGCGCCAAGTCGGCCGCCAACACCGGCGCGGCGTCCGCCGCCCCCTCACGCAACGACGCCGCGCGCAGCGCCCGCCATAGGTTGATCTCGTCAGTCCCACTCAACCGCGGGTCCTCGATCCCGTCCGCCTCGCCTGGACGTCCCGCCAGGACCGCCGCGATCGCATGCAATCCGATCCGCCCCGGATCATCCGCCGCCCGCGCATCGTCACTGCCAGTCAGATTGAGCAACGCCTGCGCCTCAGCCCCGAGCCCGAGCGCAACCATGCCCTCGGCAACCGCCATCCGCCCCGCTGAGCGGCCTTGCGGTGGCGCCGTCGCCGCCGCGGCCTGGGCCGCCTGCAAGCGGCGGAACAACTGATCCGTGGCAATCCCCGGAAAATCGTACCGGCGTGTGAAGTGCCGTGCATCCGCGGTTGCCGAATTCATCGCACTGGCCGGCAAGCTCGACAATTGTCCGGACGTCCCGACTGCCAGAGCGAACCCCGTCTGCGTCGCCCGCAACGCCAGCTGATCGGAGATCGGCTCGACAAGCACACCCATCCAAGTCGGCGGCAAACCATATTCCGGCGTCCGCCGCTCCACCAGAATTCCACGCCCCGGCTGGCGCAACGTGCCCACAAGCAGTGACGCCCCGGTCTCCGGGTCCGGCATTGCCACCACACCGCCGGCAACGTCAGACAACACCCGCAGAACCCCATCCGTCAGTTGCGCTTCCAACGGCTCGATACGCCCAGCCGCGCTTGCCTCGCGCGCCGTCATCACCCGCACCGTCCACCCGGTGCCAGCACGGCTCAGGCTCACGTCCTCCTGGCGTTCGATCGGAAACCGCAACACCGTTCCGCTCGGCAGCAATTGAACCGCGCCAGCGGCGAAAGTCGGATCCTCCCGCACCGCAGTCATGTCGACCGGACGCCGCTGGTCGAACACCACGAACGCACTGCCGCCACGGCGAAACGCAGCGGCCGCCACATTCGTATCAAACGGCAACAACAACGTCCGCTCACCCGACGGGGCCGCGCCATCGCCGGGAACCGCGGCAATCTGCAACGTCGTGCTCCGCGGATCAGGTGCCACCGCGCCCTTGGCCGCAACCTCGGCTGGCCCCGTTGTCGCAACCGGTGCCATATCCCCACCCGGCAGAGCCGCTGGCATCCCCACCTGCGCCGCCGCCTTGGCCGGCCCGTCGTCATGCCGGTCCACCGACGCAACCGTCCGAACTGCTCGGACACCGGGTACCCGTGCCTGAGCCGGCGCCGCCGGACGCGCCACCGGTGCGACCGCAACCGGCGCAGACGCCACGGCCGGCTTGTCTGGATCAACAATATCGAGCACCAAACGCGTCCCGATCTGCATCTGGCGCAACTGCGACCCTGGAACGATCGCCAACCGTGCCAGACCCGCCTCCAACGCGATGGAGCGGACATTGCGCGGCGGCCGCGCCCCGGCGGTCACCGTCCCCACTGGCGAGAAACGGACGAGAACCGCGCCGTCGCGCTGCTCGACCGCCGCCGTGGTCCCGCCGGGCAGATCGAACACCACCCGCCCGAACCCCGGGTGCTCACCACTCCGCAACCCGATCGCCCCGCCTTGCGCCCAGGCGACAACGGGCATCAGGAGCAGAAAGAGGAGCCAGGCGAGGTGGCGCGCCATCGTCATGCTCAATCGAAACTGGCGAGAAGCTTGTCGATATCGGTCTGATCCATCGCCATCGCCGGCAATTGCGGACCGTTCACCAGCATCACCTCCGGTGGCGGCGCCGCCAGATCGACGGTCGAGCGACCATCGAACGTGGCGATGATGGCCGCCACCTTGGCCTCGATTGTCTTGAGCGCGGCAACCACCTTGGTGATCCGCTGCCCCGTGATGTCCTGGAAGCTGCACGCCTCATAGATGCGCGTGGTCGCCTCCTGCAGCTTGGCCGCATTCTCGTCGTCGATCCCACCCGCCACCAGGTCGAGCGTCTCGCACACCTCAAGAATGCTGTCCGTTGCCGCCGCCGTGTGGGCCACGATCGCATCCAACTCGTCGGTCGCCAAGGGGATATGCGTCGCGTTGATGTCGTCCACCCGCAACGCGGCGATTTCCGCCTTTGCCGCCTGGATAGTGCGCCCGAGGTCCTCGATTTCCGCCAACAACCCCGCCTCCGGGGCCGTCAGATCACCCTGCATTGTCGCCATCACCGCGTGCACCACGTCGGCGATCACCTCGGTCTGCCCGGTCGGATACCGCACCCGCAGTTCGGCCAGCCGATCACCGGTTTTGCTGCTAAGCATGCCCGAGCACCTTTTCGATTTTATCACGCAATGTTTCGGCGTTGAACGGCTTGACGATGTAGTTCGAAACCCCGGCCTGCTTCGCCGCGACCACGTTCTCCGTCTTGCTCTCGGCCGTGATCATGATGAACGGCGTCGCCTTCAGCCGCCCGTCCGCCCGCACTTCCTGCAACAACTGCAACCCCGTCATCGGCGCCATGTTCCAGTCGCTGATGACCAGACCAAAATTTCCCGCCCGCAGCTTCGCCAGCGCCTCAGAGCCATCCATGGCCTCTTCGACATTATTGAAATCGCTCTGCTTCAACAGGTTACGGATAATCCGTAGCATCGTCTTGTAGTCATCGACGATCAGAACGTTCATCGCCTTGTCAATTGGCATCGTCACTCCTTTCGCACGCCACACCCAGGTTGCGCGCGCTCATTGTCCACCAATCATGTGCCGGTTTTGGCACTCGCCGGCGCCGGACCAGGCGCCGCATTTCCCTTGTTCCGCATCTGCGCAAGTTGCGCCGTCACCTGCCGGGCCCGCTCCGGCTGCATCGCCGCCAGCACCGCGCCGGCTTTGCCCTCCTTCATCCGATCGAGAACCTGCAACAGAACCGCCGGATCGAGATCGTTGAAGATGGTCGCTGCATCGCGCGGCTTCATGCCCTCGTACAACTTGACCAGACCCGACCAGTTCGCCTCGTCACGCTGCTTGCGCGCCGTCTCCAACGCCTCGAGACGGCTCTGCAGGGCCGCCAGTTCATCCAACCGCCCCGAAAGACGTTTCTCCGCCGAGGCAAGCATATTCTCCCGTGCCGCAAGGCCCGCCGCGCGTGCTTCCAACTCAACGCGCCGCTGGCGCAGATCAACCAGCAAGCCACGCTCCGCATCACTGATCGCCGGCGGCGGTGGCGCGCCCTGCGCGACCGCATCACCTGGCTTCGCATCACCTGGCTTCGCATCACCCGGCTTCGCATCACCCGGCTTGGTCGCCCCGGGCTTTGCATCCGCCCCAGGCTTTGCCTCCACGGTGGCGGCAGGCTTCGGCGCCGGCGGCTTCCCGGCCGGCGCTTCGGCAGGTGCCGCCGCCGGTGCCGCGGCCCGCACGATCGCGACGGACTTGAAGACAAGCAACGCCCCGATCGCGAAAATCGTCGCCTGCAACAAACGCTGTGCCGGCAAGCGGAATTTCATCACTGCCTCGGATCAATCAACGCACGATCCGCAACGCCTTCAGCAAGTCTCGCTCCGCCTGGCTTTTCGGCCGCGGCTCCCCACGTCCGCCGCCAAACCCCGGCAAGTCCTCGGCCTCGTGCACCGGTGACGACAGCGTCGCCCATGCCGGCACCTCCTGCGGTACCGCGCGCCCGTCGCGGATCAGCACCTCTAGCCGATCCGCCAGCCGCTCGCCGCGCTCGGTCAGCAACTGCAAATCGTCCCGTAATCCCTGTGACGTATCGATCTGCTTGGCGATGCTCCGGCCCGCCCCATCCACCGCCAGCCGCAACCGTCCGATCCCCTGCTCGGCCGTCTGCGTGCTGGCGTTGAACCCGGCCACCAACTCCTGCAACGCCGCCCGATCGCCCTTGAGCACACCGAGCGCCCGCTCCAGCCGGATGGCGTGAAACAGCGTCGCGATCAGCAGCGCGACCAGTATGAGTTCGAGGATCCATTCCATTCAACCCGCCTTGCTGCCGTTTTTTGACAGGCTTTGATGAACAAAGAACTTCCACCCGCGCGTCTTCATCTGTCGTTCGATGGCAGGCGCGCAACTTCGCGCTCGATACGAACGGCCATGCGGTTCTTCCGCTTGCCGATCTTCCCCTCGAACAGGGTCGTGGTCCCGCAACGCAACTGCACGCTGGCGCCAAGCTGGGTGTTCAGCAGTATCTGGCTTCCCGGCCGCAGCGCCATGATCTCCGACAGCCGCATCGTCTGCTCGTCGAGCACCACGTCGAGATCGATATCCGTGTTCCACAACTCTTCCGCCAGATGCGTCTCCCAGATCGAGTCACGACCGAACTTCTCGCCCATGAACTGCTGCAGCAGAAGCTCACGAACCGGTTCCAGCGTCGCATACGGCAACAGCAGCTCCAGCCGCCCGCCGCGGTCCTCCATATCGATCCGCAACCGCACCAGGACGGCTGCATTGGACAGCCGGCTGATCGTTGCGAAGCGTGGATTGACCTCCAGCCGCTCGAAGCGAAACGTCACCGGGCAGAGCGGATCGAAGCTGACCGACAAATCCGACAGGACAACATGGATCAGCCGCTCCACGAGCGTCCGCTCGATCGTCGTATACGGCCGCCCCTCGATCCGCATCGCCGCCGTCCCGCGCCGGCCGCCCAGCAGCACATCGACGATCGAGTAGATCAGCGCGCTGTCGACCACCATCAGACCGTAATTGTCCCACTCCTCGGCCTTGAACACCGCGAGCATGGCCGGCAGCGGAATGGAATTCAGATAGTCACCGAACCGCAGCGACAGAATATTGTCGATGCCGACATCGACGTTGTCGCTCGTAAAATTCCGCAATGAGGTCGACATGATCCGCACCAGCCGATCGAACACGATCTCGAGCATCGGCAGCCGCTCATACGAGACCAGCCCCGAACTGATGATCCGCTGCATCCCCGAGCGGTTCTCGTCATCCGACGGACCGTTATCGAACCCCAGCAGACTGTCGATTTCCGCCTGATTGAGCACGCGAGCCGGCAACGCCTCCGCCGAACCCGCCTCCCCGCCCGATGCGTCCGCGTCGGTCTCGGCACCCCAGGCGGCTGCCAGGTCCTCATCGGACTGGCCACCCTCAGCGCCGCCGCCCGCTGCCTCGCTGCCGCTCATTGGATCAGCATTTCCGTGAACAGAAGGTCCTGCACCCGCGCCGGCGCCAATGCGATATTCGCCCGCGCCAATAACTCCTCGCGCAGCCGATACGTCCCCGCCGAGCCACGCAGCTCCTCCGGTCGCATTTCCCGCAGATAGGTCAGGAACAAATCGAGCAGCCGCGGCATCGCCGCCGTCACCAGCGCCGCATCCTCCGGCTTCGCCAGTTCCAGCCGCGAGCGCAGCTTGACGTAGACCGTCCGCCGCGACCCCGCGTTCAGGTTCGTCACGATGTCCGGAAGCTCGACAAATGCCGGCCCCGCCGGCGCTTTGGGGTCCGGCTTTGCTCCGGCCCCCTCCGCCGGCTTCGCAGCTTTCGCATCCGGCTTCGCAGCTTTCGCATCCGGCTTGGCCCCGTGCGTATCCGGCTTCGCCGCCGCCGCCACCTCCCCATGCTCGGCGCTCTTGCCCATCCCCAGCAGCGACGGAAGGATGCCGCTGAACCACAGACCCGCGAGGATGGCGATCAGCAGCACGGGCGCGGCGATCAGGATGAGCTTCTTCTTGCCCCCCTTCGCCGCCCCCTCGGCCGCGGCGCCGTCGGCGGCCGGAACCTTCGCTGCTGCTGACGCTGCACTCATACTGCCGAAAGCTCCGTGAAACCGGCGAACCGCATCGGCCCACCACACCGCGGCATGCTGAGCCTCGCTGGTTAACGAAGTCTTGCGCCGCCTTGCCGCGGCCACCCGTTTCTGCCGAGCCGACCCGGCACAACCTGCCCGGCGCGCCCGGGTCATCCCACCCGGCGCGCGGAAATCCGCCGATGCCGGGTGGCACGGCCCTTGCGGCACGCCCTGCGAACCAGCACGGAGCCTGTGCCTTGCAGAACATCATCTCGATCGCCCTCTCCCGCCTCACCTCGCAGGACCGGGCACTCGACGTCACCGCCACCAACATCGCCAATGCCGGCACCCCCGGCTTCCACGCCGGCCGCATGGTCTTCGCCGACTGGCTCGTCCGCCAGCAATCCGGCAGCCAGCCGCCGGGCGGCCAGACCGTCAACTACGTCCAGGATCGCGCCACCTATCGCGACAACCGCCAGGGCTCGCTCACCCACACCGGCAACCCCCTCGATCTCGCCATCGGCGACACCGACGCCTTCTTCACCGTGCAAACCCCGAACGGACCGCGCCTCACCCGCGCCGGCCATTTCGAACGCTCCCAGGCCGGCACCATCGTCAATTCCCAGGGCAACGCCCTGCTCGACACCGCCGGCCAGCCGATTCAGGTCTCGCCCACCGACGTCAACCTTTCGATCACCGGCGATGGCACCGTCAGCAGCGAGAATGGCCGCCTCGGCCGCATCGGCGTCGTCAAACCGACCGAGCCACGCAGCCTCAAACCGGAAGGCAGCCAGCTCTACGCCACCGCCGCGCCGACCGCCCCCTCATCTGCCCCCCACCTCATCCAAGGCGCCATCGAGGACAGCAACGTCCAGCCGGTGATGGAACTGACCCGCATGATGAACGACCTGCGCTCGTACCAGTTCGTCGGCCAGCTGGTGCAGGCCGAGGCCGATCGCCAGCAAGGCGCGATCGACAAACTCACCCAGAAACGCGTGTAAGAAACGAGCACCACACCATGCGCGCACTCGATATCGCCGGCACCGGCATGCAGGCCCAGCAGACCAACGTCGAAGTCATCTCCAACAACATCGCCAACATGACCACCACCGGCTTCAAGCGCCGGCGGGCCGAATTCCAGGACCTGATCTACCAGAACATGCGTCGCGTCGGCTCCAACTCGTCGGACACCGGCTCCGTCGTCCCCGCCGGTGCCCAGGTTGGCCTCGGCGTGAAGACCGCCGCCATCTACCGCATCAACGAGCAGGGGAACCTCCAGCAGACCAACAACAACCTGGACATGGCGGTCCGCGGCAACGGCTACTTCCAGATCACCATGCCCTCCGGCGACACCGCCTACACCCGCGACGGAACCTTTTCCCTCTCCCCCGCCGGCGAACTCGTCACCGCCGATGGCCACGTCGTGCAGCCCGGCATCACCATCCCGTCCAACGCCACCAACGTCGCGATCAACGCCACCGGCCAGGTTCAGGTCTCGATCGCCGGCCAGACCGCGCCCACCACGATCGGCCAGATCCAGCTCGCCGTCTTCCCCAACGAGTCCGGTCTCGACGCGCAAGGCGACAACCTGCTGCTGCAAACCGCGGCCAGCGGCAACCCGATCACCGGCGCGCCAGGCTCCGCCGGCTTCGGCTCCGTGCTGCAAGGCTTCGTCGAAAGCTCGAACACCAACGTGGTCACCGAGATCACCAACCTGATCACCGCCCAGCGCGCCTACGAAATGAACAGCCGCGTCATCACCACCTCCGACCAGATGCTCGCCACCCTCACCAACCTCCGCTAGGAATGAAAATGCGCCCGCTGTTCCTCGCCCCGCTGTTCCTCACCCCGCTGCTGCTCGCCACCCCCGCAACCGCCGCCACCCTGCGCCCGCTCGTCACGCTGGACAGCGCCAATATCCGCGTTGCCGACCTGTTCGACGACGCCGGCCCGGACGCCGCCCGCATTCTCGGCCCCTCGCCCGCGCCCGGCAGCCGCATCGTCGTCGAGGCGCCCCAACTCGCCGCCATCGCCCGCCAGTTCGGCGTCGACTGGCGGCCGGCCGGCCAGAACGACCGCATCGTGCTCGACCGCCCCGGCCGCATCCTGGCGCGCGATACCGTCCTGGCCGCCCTGCGTGCCGCCCTCGCCGGCATCGGCGCCCCCGCGGACATCGACATCGAACTCCCCGGCTACAGCGCCCCCCTCGTGCCCCAATCCGGCGCCGTCGACGCCGCCATCGAACAGCTCGACTGGGACGGCGGCACCGGACGCTTCACCAGCCTCCTGGCCATCAGCGCCGACGGCATGGCCATCCAGCGCCTCCGCATCACCGGCATCGCCCAGGAGATGGTCGAAGTCCCCGTCCCCATCCGCCGCCTCAACGCCGGCAGCATCATCCAGCCCGACGACCTCAAGATCGCCCGCGTCCGCCTTGGTCACGCAGCCGGCGACATCGTCCGCACGCCCGCCCAGGCCGCCGGCATGACACTCCGCCGCCAGGTCGTCGCCGGCCAACCGATCGCCGTCGCCGAACTGACCCGCACCGCCACCATCCAGAAAGGCGCCCGCGTGACCATGCAGCTCCGCGCCCCCGGCCTCGCCCTCGCAGCCTATGGCCAGGCCCTCGAAGCGGGCGTCCTCGGCGAACAGATCCGCATCCTCAACCCCGTCTCCCGCGCCATCGTCGAGGCGGAAGTGATCGGCCCCGACCTCGTGCGTGTCCTGCCCGGCATCCAGCCGACCATCCTCGCCCCCGGCCGAACCGCTCAACTCACCCCACGGACAACCCCATGAAACCGCTCGCCCTCCTGCTCTTTCCGGCCCTCCTCAGCGCCTGCGGCTCCCTCCAGCGCCTCTCCGAAGTCGGCCGCCCGCCCAGCATGACCCCGCCTGGTGATCCCACCCAGGAAGCAACCTACCGTCCGATGAGCATGCCGATGCCCGCCGCCCAGGTCATGGTCCCCCAGGCCAACGCCCTCTGGCGCAACGGCAGCCGCGCCTTCTTCAAGGACCAGCGCGCCGCCAATGTCGGCGACCTCGTCACCGTACTTGTAAAGATTTCCGACAGTGCCGACCTCAAGGACGAAACCAACGCCACGCGCACGGGCACTCAAAGCTTTGGCCTGCCCAACCTGTTCGGCCTCGAAGCCGCCATCCCCCAGGTGCTTGCGGGCGCCGCCGCCGCCACCCTGCTCACCTCCAACGGCGGCACCAACAACAAGGGCAGCGGCACGATGAAACGCAACGAGACCGTCCAGCTTCGCCTCGCCGGCGTCGTCACCCAGGTGCTCCCCAACGGCAACCTCGTCGTCGCCGCCCGCCAGGAAGTCCGCATCAACAGCGAATTGCGCGACCTCCAGGTCACCGGCGTCATCCGTCCGCAGGACATCGCGTCGGACAACACCGTCCTGCACGACCGCATGGCCGAAGCCCGCATCGCCTATGGCGGCCGCGGCCAGCTCACCGACGTGCAGACCCCGCGCTGGGGCCAACAGGTCATGGATATTCTTCTCCCGTTCTAACTGCATCCGGGGGCCGCATCCGGGGGCCGCATCTTGCCGGGCCTCCCTCCCAAGCCTAAGTTAAGGAGTCTATCAAGCCCGGATCGCGCCATGCCCGATCCGGGCACAACTTCATGGAAGGATCTGATCATGCAGGTTTTCACCGTCCCCGACATGACCTGCGGCGGCTGCGTCAGCGCAATCACCAAAGCCGTCCAGCGCGTCGTCCCCACCGCGCAGGTCGCCGCCGACCTCACCACCAAACTGGTCCGCATCAGCGGCGCCAAACCCACCGACAACCTCGAAGCCGCGATCGCCGATGCCGGCTTCTCCCCGGAGAAAGCGGCCGCCTGAACTGCTGTGAAATCAAAGCCTCAGGAGCATTTCATGTATCGCATTGCGCTCGCCGCCACGCTTGCGCTCTCCCCCACGCTTGCGCTCTCCACCGCCGCGCATGCCCAAACCCCGCCCCCCAAACCCACCCCCGACCACAGCCAGCACATGGCCCCCGCGCCCAAGACGCCGGTCACGCCCTTCATCCGCGCCTGGCAGGGCCGCCAGCCGCAATGAACCAAACCGCCGCGCCCGAACTTCTCACCACCAGGAACGGCGGCATCGCCCGCCTCACCCTGAACCGCCCGCACGCGCGCAACGCCCTCTCCCTAAGCCTGATGGCCGCCCTCGACGCCGCACTCGCCACTGCCAACGCCGACCCCGCCATCCACGTCGTCGTCATCGCCGCCAACGGCCCCGCCTTCTGCGCCGGCCACGACCTGCGTGAAATGCGCGCCGACCCCAGCGAAGCCGCCACCGCCGCATTGTTCGCGCAGTGCTCGGCCCTGATGCTCCGCATTATCGGCCTCGACAAACCCGTCATCGCCCGCGTCCACGCCATGGCCACCGCGGCCGGCTGCCAACTCGTCGCCACCTGCGACCTCGCCATCGCCGCCGACACCGCCCGCTTCGCCACCCCCGGCGTCAATATCGGCCTGTTCTGCTCCACCCCGATGGTCGCCCTCACCCGCGCCGTCAGCCGCAAATCCGCGATGGAGATGCTCCTCACCGGCGACGCCATCAGCGCCGCCCGCGCCGTCGAGATCGGCCTGATCAACCACGCCGTCCCCGCAGCGGAACTCGACGCCGCCGTCGACACCCTCGCCGCCCGCATCGCCGCCAAGAGCCCCCTCACGCTGGCCATCGGCAAACGCGCCTTCCACGCCCAGATCGACCTGCCCCTCGCCGACGCCTACGCCCACGCCGCCGCCGTCATGACCCGCAACATGATGACGCACGACGCCGCCGAGGGCATCGACGCCTTCCTCGCCAAACGCCCGCCACTCTGGACCGGCACCTAGCCCCGATGAGCAACACCAACACCACCCCGCGCACCGTCATCCTGACGAAAGTCGAGCGCCCGCGCCTCTACAAGGTCATCCTCGTCAACGACGACTACACGCCGCGCGAATTCGTCGTCATGATCCTCAAGGCCGAGTTCCGCATGAACGAGAGCCAGGCCAACAACGTCATGATGACCGCCCATCAGCGCGGCGCCTGCGTCGTCGCCGTCTTCACCAAGGACGTCGCCGAGACCAAGGCAACCCGCGCCACCGATGCCGCCCGCGCCAAATCCTACCCGCTGCTCTTCACCACCGAGCCCGAAGAGTAGCGCCACCACAACGCCCATACGCGACCCCAGGGGAACCGCCATGAACGACATGCAAACCGCGAAACCCGTCTTCGATCGCACCCGCGAGGACGTCGGCAACATCATCGAATTCGGCCACGTCAACGTCCGCGTTCCCGACCAGCGCCTCGCCACTCTCTTCTATGTGATGGGCATGGGCTTCACGCGGGACCCCTATTTGGTCGTCGGCGTCGACAACATGTGGATCAACGTCGCCAACTGCCAGTTCCATCTGCCCACCGGCCCCGCCCAGGTCCTGCGCGGCATCACCGGCATCGTCATGCCCGACCTCGACGCCCTCGAAGCCCGCCTCGCCGCCGTCGCCCCCCGCCTCGAAGGCACCCGCTTCAGCGTCACCCGCCGCGGCGACACGCTCGACGTGACCTGCCCGTGGGGCAACCACCTGCGCGTCCACGCGCCGGACGCCGCCCGCTTCGGCCGCGTCGTTCTCGGCATGCCCTATGTCGAAATCCACTCCCATATCGGAAGTTCGGCCGGTATCATGCGGTTTTATAAAGAAATCTTCGCCACCACCGGCACCGTCGGCGAGGACGCCAACGGCCGCTTTGCCCGCATTCCCATCGGCCTCGGCGAGAGCCTAGTGTTCCGCGAAACGTCCCGCGACCTTCCCCCCTTCGACGGCCATCACATCCAGATCGCCCTCGCGGACTTCTCCGGCCCGCATCGCCGCCTGCTCGACCGCGACCTGATCACGGAGGAGAGCAACGAGTCGCAGTATCGCTTCGAACGCCTCGTCGACCTCGACACCGGCGCCAACCTCGCCGTCATCGAACACGAGGTCCGCAGCATGCGCCATCCGATGTTCGCCCGCGCCATGGTCAACCGGAACCCCGAGCAGACCAACAACCGCTACGCCCCGGGCCGCGAGGCCATGACCTGGTCGATGCCGGCCCTCTAGTCGGCGTTCACACCAAACAGTGTCAAGATTCTTTACAGACCCACGCGAATGTGAACGCCGCTTCCCGCAAGCCTGTTGATTCCATGGACTCTCCTAGCGTGGCACGCCGTTTGCTTGCACTCTCTCTAAGGCCTCGGCGACGATCGCTAGGCGACATGACTGGGTTCGACCAACGGCGCCGCCCTGCGGCCTGGCATGCGAAGTGGAGATGACGATGAGACAGAAACTGATGGGCCTCCTGGTCGCCGCGGCCGTAGCCGCCCCGATCTCCATGGCCAACGCCGCCTTCACGCAGATCACGGTCAGCGGATTCCCCAGCGGTTACTCCTTGATGGAGGTGCATCTCGGCGCCACAGCCTATACCGGCGTTACCGTCGGCGGCTTCGGGAACACGGAGTTTGGCAGCGTCACCAACCCGCGCCCCACTGGCTTCACCGAGGTTACCGGTAACCTGTTCTGGTGCGACGATCTCATGCAGGGCCTGACGACCAGTTCCACGGCTTATACCTGGACCCAGATCGGCACCGGTTTCGCCGCCAATGGTGGCGGCAAGTCTATCAACGGCCTCGGCAACGGCACTTCGAACCAGCTCACCAACCTGCTGACATACGGGCAGCAATACCTCCAAGCAAACAACAACGGCAGTGTTTCGGCCGCCCTTCAGGTTGCGATCTGGGCGTTCCTCTATAATGGCACCAGTGCCTGGAACAGCGTGACGTCGAACAGCAACCCGTTCTGGGTCGCCGGCGCCAACAGCACAGTGACGACTGACGCTCTGGCCTTCCTTTCCTGCATCACCGGCACTGCCAACGCGGGCTTCTGCAACGCCGGCGAGTGGAGCGGCACCCCGGGCGCCGGCGCCTCCGTCTACAGCTTCGCCCTTAGCGCAAACCAGGACGAGCTGCGCCTTAGTGGTCCGGCGCCAGACACCAAGACGCCCGAGCCGGCCTCGATGGCCCTCCTCGGCATGGGCCTCCTCGGCTTCGGCGCCATTCGCCGCCGGATCGCCAGAAACGCCTGAACCTCGCCCTCCGCCGCGACTGAACAACAGCCACCGCGGCCGCCGCGGCGGCTGTTGTCGTTTCGGAACGCCGGAACCGCAGTGTCGTGATTCTTTACGCATTTCAGGCGGCCGAACCGCTCCGCGGCGCAATGCCATTGACTCCGTTCAATTTATTTCTTTGGCACAATCCTTGCTTTGATAAACTTATCGTGACCTCGCAAGCTGACCACTCTCGCGCTGTCCCTCCCCGGCACCCTTCACGTGCTCGCTACCCATTCGTCAAGAGAGATGCCATGAACCAGTTTCTCCGCCACAGCCTGCTCTTGCTCGCTTTCGGTTTGATGCTGTCAAATGCCGGCACCGCCGCGGCAAGCACCAAGACGTTCACACTCGATCAGGACGCCTGCACCGACACCTGCGGAACCGGCCCGTTCGGCACCATCACCCTCACCGAGGTCACCGCCTTCCAGGTCGACGTGATGGTCTCCCTCGTCGCGCCCGTGATGTTCGTGGCAACCGGCGCCGGCGACTCCATCGCCTTCAACATGAGCCCCGGCCAGAACATCACGCTCAGCAACATCACCAGCGGCTTCGCCCAGACCGCCACCCCCAAGGGCATCGGCAACACGCCCTTCAACCTGGGCGTGGACTGCATCATCTGCGGCAGCGGTGCCAGCAATCCGCAACCGGGGCCGCTCACCCTCCGGGTGACGTCCAACCTGATGATCACCGTCGCCAGCTTCATCGTCAATTCCGGCGGCTACTTCTTCTCCGCCGACGTCCTCGGCTTCAACGGCAACACCGGCAACGTCGGCACCAAGACCGGGACCGTCACGGCGACCCCTGACTCCAACCCCACCCCGACCCCCGAACCCGCCTCGATGCTCCTCCTCGGCGCCGGCCTCCTCGGCCTCGGCGCGCTCCGCCGCCGCTGAGCTGACCCGCTGCACGCAAACGGCCTCCGGGAACCCTCCCGCAGGCCGTTTTCATGTCCGCAGGTTGACACGCCCACCCCCCGGTCCCGAATGCGTCGAGACAGCAGGATCACACTGCCATGCCGCTCATCCCCACCCTCGACCACGTCGTCGTCAACGTCCACACCCGCATGGACGAGGCCGCCGCGACCTATCGCCGCCTCGGTTTCACCCTCACCCCGCGCGGCCACCACTCGCTTGGCTCGATTAACCACCTCGCGATGTTCGGCACCGATTACCTCGAACTCATCGGCCTCCCCGCGTCCGCCACCGGACGCCAGGACCTGCTGACCTGGCCCCTCGGCCTCAACGGCCTCGTCTGGGGCAGCGAAGACTCCGCCGCCACCCATGCCGCCCTGGTCGAAGCCGCCATCCCCTGCTTGCCGCCCGGCGAATTCACCCGCCCCGTCGCCCTCGCCACCGGCCCGCGGGACGCGACCTTCCGCACCGTCCGCCTGCCCAACGACACCACGCAAGCCGGCCGCCTCTATTTCTGCCACCACCTCACCCGCGACCTCGTCTGGCGCGACGAATGGCGCAGCCACCCCAACGGCACCATCGGCATCGCCACGGCCACCATCGCTGCCGCCGACCCCGCCCGCCTCGCCACCCTCTTCCGGCGCATGTTCGGCGACGCCGCCGTGCGCGCGATCACCGGTGGCCACCGCCTCGCCGTCGCCCTGACCAATTTCGATATCATCACCCACGACGAAGCGGCCCGCCGCTACGGCCCCGCCGCCCCCGCCCGCGACGACCGCCTCGAAGCGATGGTCGCACTCACCCTGCGCACCACCTCCCTCGCCCAGGCCGCCCACGCCATCCACGCCGAGGGCACAATCAGCGACGCCACCCGCCTCCTCGTCCCCGCCACATCCACCTTCGGTGTCACCCTCGAATTCATAAGCGGGTAAGAGTTTTTTGTTTCTTTTTTTGCAAAAAAGAAAGCGCTTCCCCGCACCCGTTCTAGAAGTTCAGCGCCGTCGCCTGCATCACCAGCGGCAATGTCCGCACCATTTCCAGCACCGTCTCAGGCACTGGCTCGTCCACCGAGACCATGCAGATCGCGTCGCCGCCCTGCTCGGACCGCCCGAGATGGAAGGTCGCGATATTGATGCCGGCCTCCGCCAGCGTCGCGCCGAACCGGCCGATGAAGCCGGGCTTGTCCTGGTTCGTCACATACAGCATGTGCCGCGCGAAATCCGCCTCCACGCGAATGCCCTTGATCTCCACGATCCTCGGCCGAGCGCCGGCAAACAACGTGCCCGACAACGCCCGCGCGCCCTGCTCCGTGGCCACCGTCAGCCGCACCAGCGTCTGATATTCGCTGGGCCGATCATGCACGACCTCCGCCACATCGATGCCGCGCTCCCGCGCGAGGATCGGGGCGTTGACCATGTTCACGCTCTCGCTCATCGGCCCGAGCAGCCCCGCCAGCGCCGCTGCGTTCAACGGCCGGTGATTGAGCGCCGCGGCCAGCCCTTCATACTCGATGGTCACACTCTTGATCGTGCCATCGCGCGCCTGCGTGAGTTGCCCCGCCATCGCCCCCAGCAGTCGGCACAACTCCATATACGGCCGCAACCGCGGCGCCTCCTCGGCGGACACGTTGGGCATGTTGATGGCGTTCGAAACCGCGCCCGTCAGCAGGAAATCGCTCATCTGCTCGGCCACCTGCAGCGCCACGTTCTCCTGCGCCTCCGCCGTCGCCGCCCCCAGATGCGGCGTGCAGACGACGTTGTCCAACGCGAACAACGGGTTGTCCGTGGCCGGTTCCGTCTCGAACACGTCCAGCGCCGCCCCGGCCACCTGGCCCGACTTCAGCGCGTCATACAGCGCCGCCTCGTCCACCAGCCCGCCGCGCGCGCAGTTGACGATCCGCACGCCCTTCTTCATCCGCCCGATCGCCTCACGCGACAGGATATTCCGCGTCGCCTCCGTCAACGGCGTGTGCAGGGTGATGAAGTCCGCCCGCGTGATGAGTTCGTCGAGTTCCACCTTCTCCACGCCCAGATCGAGCGCCCGCTTCTCCGTCAGATACGGATCGAACGCGATCACGCGCATCTTCAACCCCTGCGCCCGGTCGGCCACGATCGAGCCGATATTGCCGCAGCCGATCAGCCCCAGCGTCTTGCTCGAAAGCTCGACGCCCATGAACCGGTTCTTCTCCCACTTCCCCGCCCGGGTCGACACGCTGGCCTCCGGGATCTGCCGCGCCAGCGCGAACATCATCGCAATAGCGTGCTCGGCCGTGGTGATCGCATTGCCATGCGGCGTGTTCATCACCACCACGCCCCGCGCGGTCGCTGATTTCACGTCGACATTATCAACCCCGATGCCGGCGCGCCCGACAACCTTCAACCGGCCGGCGGCCTCCAGCAACTCTTTGGTGACTTTGGTGGAAGACCGCACCGCCAGCCCATCGTAGTCGCCGATGATCGCGCGCAATTCCGGTGCCGAAAGCCCGGTCTTGACGTCCACCTCGATCCCCCGCTTGCGGAAAATCTCGACCGCCGCCGCCGACAACTTGTCGCTGATCAGAACTTTCACCGTCTCACGCCCCTGCCGCGAATTCGCCGCGCACTTGCACTTCCGCCCAGTCCAGCCACGGCAGCAACGCCTCGATATCCGCCGTCTCCACCGTCGCGCCGCCCCATATCCGCAACCCCGGCGGCGCATCGCGATACGACGCGATGTCATAGGCCACGGCTTCACGTTCCAGCAGCGCCGCGATCCGCTTGGCCGCCTCCGCCTGCGCCTTCGCATCGAGTGCGACGAACCACGGCGCCACAATCCGCAAGCAGATCGCCGTGCACGACCGCGTCGCCGGCGCCTCCGCCAGGAACGCCGCCCAGTCACTTCGCGCCACCCACGCGGCCACCGCCGCCAGATTGGCCTCGCTCCGACGGATCAGGCCGGGCAACCCGCCCACACTCTCCGCCCAGCGCAACCCATCCAGCGCATCCTCGACGCACAGCATCGACGGCGTATTGATCGTCTCACCCTTGAACACGCCCTCCAGCAACTTCCCGCCGGACACCAGCCGGAAAATCTTCGGCAACGGCCAGGCCGGTGTATGCGTCAGCAGCCGCTCCACCGCCCGCGGCGACAGCGCCAGCATCCCGTGCGCCGCCTCGCCCCCGAGCACTTTCTGCCAGGACCACGTGACCACATCGAGCTTGTCCCACGGCAAATCCATCGCAAACGCCGCCGACGTCGCGTCGCAGATCACCAGCCCCTCGCGGTCCCCATAGAGGAAATCGCCATTGATGAACCGCACGCCCGACGTCGTGCCATTCCACGCCAGCACCAGGTCATGCGCCGGATCGACCTGCGCCAGATCGGGCAGGCACCCATAGGCCGCCGCGATCACCCGCGAGTCGGCCAGCCCCAATTGCTTGATGACATCATTCGCCCAGCCCTCGGAAAAACTCTCATGGGTGAACACATCGACGGGGCGCGCACCCAGCAGCGACCACAGCGCCATCTCCATCGCCCCGGTATCGGACCCCGGAACAATGCCAAGCCGCCACCCCGCGGGCATGCCGAGAAGTTCGCGCGAACGGGAGATCACCTCCGCCAACCGCGCCTTCGGCCCCGCCGCGCGGTGAGACCGCCCAAGCATCGCCCCGTCGAGGGCGGCCAGCGTGAAGCCCGGCCGTTTGGCACAGGGCCCTGATGAAAAATTGGGGTTGGACGGACGCAGGTTTGGCGTCGAAAGCGCTACTATCATAGCTCTCCCTTTCAGAAGAGTGGCGCTCCGGTGGGGGAGCGTGGCCCGGTGCCCTCCTAGCGCGCTTCCTGCTGCGGCACAACATCATCGGCCAGCAACGCCTCCGCCACCACCAGCCCGACCCCGCGCGTCATCACCCCGCGCCCAACCGCTCCGGCCATGCCGTAATAACCGAGATGCGCACTCAGGAACGGCCCCCGCACCAGCGCCGCCCCGTCATTGCGCGCCACCCGCCGCACCGTCACCGCCTGCCCCACCGTCACCGCCTGCCCCATCGCGCCCGATCCCGTGTATGCTCCCGGCCGCGACGAACTTCAGCGGGATCCCCATGGACCACCATACCATCGCCAGCCACGGCCTCACTGCCCGCATCAAGCCGGAGGGGGCCGAACTCTGCTCGCTCGTCACCGCCGAAGGTCATGAACTGATCTGGCAGGCGCACGAAGCCTGGCCCCGCCACGCCCCCAACCTCTTCCCCATCGTCGGCACCCTCAAGGACGACACCTACCGCCACCTCGGCAAAACCTACCACATGGGCCGCCACGGCTTCGCCCGCGACATGCTGTTCGCCTGGACCGACCGGGCGCCCACCTCCTGCCGCCTCACCCTCACCGACAACGCCGAGACGATGGCGCAGTACCCGTTCCCCTTCCGCTTCGAACTCACCTACGGCCTTGCCGCCAACGGCCTGACCATCAGCATGACAATCACGAATACCGGCGGCACGATCCTGCCGGCCTCGATGGGCGCCCACCCCGCCTTCAACTGGCCACTCCTGCCGGGTGTGCCCAAGGAGGCACACACACTGACGTTCTCCACCCCCGAACCCGCCCGCATCCGCCGCGTCCGCCCGGACGGCCTGCTGCGCTCGGAGACTTTCCGATCGCCGATCGAAAACCAGATACTCCACCTGCATGACGGCCTGTTCGAGGAAGACGCCATCATCCTCGACCAGCTCGCCAGCCACGCCGTCCGCTTCCAGGGCCCGGGCACGCCCGTCGTCACCGTGTTCTGGCAGAACTTCCCCGAGCTTGGCATCTGGACCCGCCCCGGCGTCGATTTCCTCTGCATCGAGCCCTGGCAGGGCATGTCGAGCCCGCTGGGTTTCGACGGCGAGTTCTCCGACAAGCCCGGCCTCCTCCACATCCCCCCCGGCGAAAGCCGCCACGCCTATCACCGCATTTCCGCAACCTGACCGCCGCCCCCAGCCGCCCGATGTAACCTGCGAACCCGCTGGCACGGACCCCTACCACACGCTCCAATGCGAACACAGGAGAACGCCGCCATGACCACCGCCCCCCCACCCGCACTGTTCGCAGGCGCCGGCCTCGCCGGCCTGCTCGTCTGGGAGATCATCGCCCGCGTCATCGCGCCGATCGCGATCGGCACGGAGTTGGTTCCCGCCAGCCTCATCCAGGCCGTGCTTGGCATCGAAAGCGAGGCCTTCGCCACCGCGCTGCACGTTCTCGTCGGTACTATCGGTTTCCCGCTCGGCTATATCCTGGTTTTCCGCCCGATCATGGCGATGCTGACCAACAAGCTACCCTGGTGGGTCCTCGGCGAGATCTACGGCGTCGCACTCTGGGTGTTCGCCCTGTATTTCATGGCCCACCTCATCGCCGGATACCCCGCCTTCCTCGGCTTCTCCTCCCTTGCGTGGGTCTCGCTGGTCGGCCATGTCGCCTATGCCATCGTCATGGCGGGCGTGCTCCATTGGCGCACCGCCTGAATGGCCGACCTCCCCGCCAGCCAGCCAGCGGACCCATTGTACTGATACCACTGATACCCATATGCGCTAACATAAGGAAGGCGAGGGCTCTGCCCTCAACCCGCCAAAGGCCTGAGGCCTTTGGAAACCCGAGACTCTTCTTGGCTGCGTCAGCAGCCTTTGAACGATGCCGAATTTGACCAAAGGCTGCTCGCGCAGCCAAGAAAGGGGAATGGGATCAAAGGGTCCCTGACCCTTTGCGGGTCGAGGGCGGCGCCCTCGCCTTCCTTATGTTAGCGCATATGGGTGCCTGACCTTTTGCGGAGGCGAGGCAAAGCCTCGCCGTGTCCTCCGACGCGCCGCTTGCGCGGAACCGATTGTGGCTCAGGGCTTGCGGAAGAACGCGTCCGCCGCGCTGCGGTGGCTGTCCTTGCGGGCGATTTCGGCGCGGACCCGCACGATCTCGGCCTCCAACTCGCCGATATAGTCGCGCAGTTCGACGACCCCGAACGGGTCCAGCACGGGGCACACGAGGCGGGCCGGCTTGGGGCGCGGCAGATCATCATCCATGCTCATCGACATATCTCCTTCTCAACCCTGATACGCCCCGGAACCCGCTTGACCCAAGGGGAAACCGGGGTCCATATGCCCGCCTTTCCAGTGTTCCCGGCAAGCTTGGTCGGGAGCCTGCTGCCCCATGCCACCCGTCGGGACCCTGAGTGCCTATAGCACGCGGCCCCCACCGGGAACTCGAAGGACTGTGACGATGACCCTGCCCCTGATGCCCAAGGCCACCGCGGTGTGGCTGATCGACAAGACCGCGCTGACCTTCACGCAGATCGCCGATTTCTGCGGCATGCACCCGCTCGAAGTCCAGGCCATCGCCGATGGCGAGGTGGCGCAGGGCATTGTCGGCTACGATCCGGTCGCCAACAGCCAGGTCACGCTGGCCGAAATCCACCGCTGCGAGGCCGATGCCGACGCGCGGTTGAAGCTGCTGCCCACCAACCTGCCGCAGCCCAAGCGGATGAAGGGCGCGCGCTACACCCCCGTGGCCAAGCGCAACGACCGGCCGGACGGGATCGCCTTCCTGATGCGCAATTTCCTGCAACTCAGCGACACGCAGATCGGCAAGCTGATGGGCACGACGAAGGAGACCATCCAAAAGGTCCGCGACCGCACCCATTGGAACAGCGCCAACATCAAGCCGCGCGACCCCGTGATCCTTGGGCTGTGCAGCCAGGGGGACCTGAACGGCATGGTGGCGCAGGCCAATGAGCGGTTGATCCGCGAAGGTCAGGCCGTGCCGACACCACCGCTCCCCATGGCCGACGAAGCGGCCTGAGGGAACGACCCGAGGATGTGATCTGAGGCGGGGGAAGCGGGTGTTGAGCGGCGGAGTATCAGGCGGGCTGAGCTGCCACGCGCATGCGCTCGATTTCCTCCTTCAAATGCAGTTTGTCGACTTTGAGCTTGTTCAGCCGTTCCGTATCGGGGCGCGGGCGTTGTTCCTCCGCCACAATCTGCGCCGCGAGCGCGGCGTGGCGGGTTTGCAGGCTGGCGATACGCGATTCGTGACTCATGGAGCCTCCTCTGCTGAAGGGACAACCGGCCCGGCTGGCGCAGGCGCACCGCAGCGTCGCGATGCCCACGTGGTCGGCAGAGGCCATCCTGCGGTCCACATGCAAACAAACCGTAACCCGATCCCGGCGCGGAATGCCAAACGTTTTTTCGCCAGCCGGGCCAGACCGTGTTAAAAGGCGTCCATGCTCACTGATCGTGACGCGCTGCTGCGCAAGCTGCATGAACTGAGGAGCGAACATCGCGACCTCGATACCGTGATCGCGCGCCTCGTCGAGGCCGGGCCGATCGACCAGTTGCATTTTCAGCGCCTCAAGAAGCGCAAGCTGATGCTGAAGGACGAGGTTGCCTGGCTCGAGTCGCGGCTGATCCCCGACAGCATTGCTTGACTTCATGGACGGTCATCCGCTTGTCGGCATCATCATGGGCAGCCAGTCGGACTGGGCGACAATGACCCATGCCGCGGCCATGCTGGCGCGGCTCGGCATCGCCCATGAGAGCCGGATCGTCTCGGCGCATCGCACGCCGGACCGGCTGGCGGAGTATGCGAAGACGGCCAAGGCGCGCGGATTGCGGGTGATCATCGCCGGCGCCGGCGGGGCCGCGCATCTGCCCGGGATGTGCGCGGCGTTCAGCCCCCTCCCCGTGCTCGGTGTACCCGTCGAAAGCCATGCGTTGAAGGGGATGGATTCGCTGCTCTCCATCGTCCAGATGCCCGCCGGGATTCCCGTCGCCACCTTCGCCATCGGCCGTGCCGGAGCCGTCAACGCGGCGCTGTTCGCCGCCGCCATCCTGGGCACGACCGACTTGGCGCTGGCCGGCCGGCTCGATGCGCTCCGCGCCGAGCAGACCGCGGCGGTGGCCGAAGCGCCGGTCGACCCGCCGGCCGGATGAGTTTTCCACTTCCGCCGAACAGTACCATCGGCATCGTCGGCGGCGGGCAGCTTGGCCGGATGTCGGCGATGGCGGCGGCGCGGCTTGGCTATCGCTGCCATATTCTCAGCCCCGAAGCCGATTGCCCGGCCGCCCTTGTGTCCGCCGGACATACGCTGGGGGCGTATGAGGACCAAGCCGCGCTGGCCGCGTTCGCTGCCTGCGTCGATGTGATCACTTTCGAGTTCGAGAATGTCAGCGCCGCCGGGCTCGATCTGCTGGCCGGGCTGAAGCCGGTGCGGCCTGGGCCGGAGGTGCTGCGGATCAGCCAGGACCGGGTGGCGGAAAAAAAATTCCTCAACGGGCTCGGCATCCCGACCGCGCCCTGGCGTGAGATTGCCGATCCGAGTGTCTCTGTGACGTTTCCCGGCATCCTCAAGACGGCCCGGCTGGGCTATGACGGCAAAGGGCAGGCGCGCGTTGCCAGTGCCGCCGAATTTGCCGCGGCGTTTGAGGAGTTATCTCCCAAGCCATTGATCTTGGAGAATTTGATCGACTTCGCCTGCGAGATCAGCGTGATCGTCGCGCGCGGTGCGGATGGCGGTATCGCGGCGTTCGACCCGGTCGAGAACCGCCATCGCCACCATATTCTCGACGTTACGCTGGCACCGGCCGGGATTGCCGAGGCGACGGCGGAAAGTGCTGTCGCACTGGCCTGCCGGATCGCCGATGGGTTGGAATTGGTGGGGCTGCTGGCGGTCGAGATGTTCGTGACCTCCGATGGGCGGGTGCTGGTCAACGAGATCGCGCCACGGCCGCATAATTCCGGGCATTGGACGATCGAGGCCTGTGCCGCGAGCCAGTTCGAGATGCATATCCGTGCGGTCGCCGGGCTGCCCTTGCCGCCGGCGACGCGGCATTCGGACGCGGTGATGAAGAATCTCGTCGGTCCCGAGGAGATCGGGATGTGGCCGGAAATTTTGCGTATTCCGGGGCTTGTGGCGCATCACTACGGCAAGGTGGAAGCCCGGCCGGGGCGGAAGATGGGCCATGTCACGCGGCTGTTCCCGCGCGGTGCCCTGCCCGGCCCATTCGGCATCGCCGACGCTCTCGGGCTGCTCGCACCGCGGGACTAGCCCGGATTTCTCACAACGAATAGGTGCACCTGGGCTCTGGATCGGCGAAAGTTCTTCTGCAACAAAGCCTTATCGCGATGCAGAGGAGTATCC
>JAYTUU010000142.1:0-47331 GCA_043744375.1 Rhodospirillales bacterium
CATCGAAACCGCCCGCCGGTTCGACCGCCTGACCGCCCACATCGCCGCCGGCCGCCTCCCGCGCAAATCCCGCCCCGGCCGCGTCCGCACTCCCATAGCTCTCCCGCCGGCCCCCCGTACCGCATGGCGCCCGACCACCCGCGCCTGGCTCCTCATCGACCTGAAGCATGAGGCCGCCTACTTCCGCGGCCAACTCGAAACCCTGCTCGCCGATCCCGCGGCCGTGCAACTCCTCGCCGCCCACCCCGCCGCCGCCCGCCTTTTCCGCCCGCTCTGCCACATGTTGTACCTCGACCGCCCCGGCCCGGCGCCACCGCCCCGGCCATCCCGCGCCAAACCCGCGCGCGAACCCAAACCCCGGGCGCCGCCTTCTCGGGCAAAGCACGAGATCGACCCGCACGACCGCCGCGCCCCTTGGCCCTGGTACATCGTCCCCCCCAAACGAAGCCGCGCCTGACCGGCGGCGCCGACGCACGTCTATTTAGTTACATTATCGTAACCAATATTCTTACCCCGCCGCCAACTCCACATTCTCCCGCCGAAAATCCGCCACATCCCCATTCGCCGTATCCAGTCGCCGCGCAAACCGATGCCCCGCATAGACGGCCGCCGCAATCGTCCCTGGCGCGTGACAGTCACCAATCCGCACCACCCGCCTGATCCCCGGCGAAGGTGCTGCGACCAGCGCCTGATAGAGTCCATCATCGGCAATCTGTGACGTCACAAGAACCACCGAAGCCGCCGCAACATGGCGCGTCCGCCCCGTATAGGTACAGGCGACAACTGCCCCATTGGCATCGAGGGCCGTCACCGCATGGCTCGTCAGAACGGCAACATCCATCTCCAGCAACCGCTTCTGAATGCGCGCCTGCTCCAGCGTAAACTGCGTGAACGCCGAAACCAGGCTCTCCGGCGTCACCAGCGTCACCGCCCGCCCGGCCCCCCGCAGCAACTCGGCAAGCACGCCACCCATGTAATAATGGTCATCGTCAAATATCAGCACCGGCCCCTCGGGCAGCACGCCGGCCAGGACGTCGTCCGGCGTAAACGTCGGCAAGAGACCGAGCCCCGCGAGGGGAAAATCATGCCACCGCCCCATCCCGTCCGCCCGCCACTTCGCTCCCGTGGCAATGGCCACCAGCGAACATCCAGTGGCACGAACCGCCTCCGCATCCATCACGCTCTCGCGATACACCCCGACATTGGCCATCCGATCGATCTGCCCAACCCGCCAGTCCCGCACCCGCCCCCACGTCGCCAGCCCGGGCAGCCGGCACTCTCGCGCGACCCGCCCGCCCAGTTCCCGCCCGGCCTCCGCCAGCATCACCTGATACCCGCGCTGCCCCAATGCCCGCGCCGCCTCCAGCCCCGCCGGTCCGGCGCCGACGATCAGCACCGTGTCCTCCGTATCGCGTGCCGCGATCCGCTCCGGATGCCACCCCCGCCGCCACTCCTCCCCCATCGTCGGATTCTGCGTGCAGCGAATGGGCGCCCCAACCTTGTCGCCGGAGACACAAATGTTGCAGCCGATGCACTCGCGAATGTCGTCGCTCCGACCTTCCGAAATCTTGTTCGGCAAGAACGGATCGGCAATGGAAGGCCGCGCCGCCCCGATGAAATCCAGCTTCTTCCCGCGCACCAGCGCCGCCATATGGTCCGGCGACGTATAGCGCCCCACCCCCACCACCGGCTTCGTGGTCAGCGACTTCACGAACGAAACATACTCCTCCTGATACCCCTCCGCCGAAAACCGCGCCGTCTGGCTGTCATTCTCCCAGGCGCTGACATTGACGTCCCAGAGATCCGGCAACTCGGCCAGCATGGCAATGACGTCCCGCCCCTCGCCCTGCGCACAAATCCCGCCCGGCCCAAGCAACTCATCGACGGCGATGCGCACTGGCACCGCGCAGGTGCCCCCCACGGCGTCCTGCGTCTCCTCGATCACCTCGCGCAACAGCCGCACCCGGTTCTCCAGGCTCCCGCCATACTCGTCGGTCCGATGGTTGTGCCGCCGCGACAGAAAATGCATCGGCAACGACAAATCATGCCCGGCATACACATAGACAAGATCGAACCCGGCCGTGCGCGCGTGCAGCGCCGCATTGCGATGCCAGCGCCGGTAGTCGCGGATATCCGCCTTGTCCATCGCCCGCGCAGTGATCGGCAGAAACCCCGCCACCGGCCGGGCCGACGGCGCCAGCGGAATTTCCCGCGACTCGAGGTTCCCCACCCGATGCCCGCTATGCACCAACTCCACCCCCGCGAGACTCCCATGGGCATGGATCATCCCGGTCATGCGCGCCAGATACGGAATATCCTGCGCATCCCAGAGCCGGATTTCCTTGCTCACGTTCGACGTCGGATGGATGTCGCACTGCTCCGTGCACACCACCGCCCAGCCGCCCTCGGCCTTGACGCCGCGCATCGTCGCCATCGGCGTCGGCCAGTGCCGCCCCATGCCGTTGCAGTGCGGCACCTGGTAGAACCGGTTGCGTGCGGTCACCGGGCCGATGCGCACGGGTTCGAACAGAATGTCGTGGTTGGGGTCGCGGGCCATAACTTTTTCCTGGCGGCATGGACAGACGGCCGCTTCCGCGCAAGCATAACCGCGAAACGGCGGGGAAACAGTCAATGCGCGTCACTATGGGATTGCCCTATGCCGATTGGAAGCAGTCCGGCCTCGCCGCCGCCCAGGCGGAAGCCGAGGGCTTCGACGGGGTCACCACGCCGGAACTGGCGCACGACCCGTTCATCCCGCTGGCCATGGCCGCAATGACGACCAGCAAGGTCGAGCTCGCCAGCTCGGTGGCCATCGCCTTCCCGCGCAGCCCGATGATCACCGCCAATATCGCCTGGGACCTCGCGGTCAATTCCGGCGGCCGCTTCACCCTTGGCCTCGGTACCCAGGTGCGCGCCCATAACGAGCGCCGCTTCTCGGTGCCGTGGATTTCCCCGGCCCCACGCATGGCCGAATACGTCCAGTCCCTGCGCGCGATCTGGCGCAACTGGGAGCACGGCGAAAAGCTCGATTTCAAAGGCAGGTTCTACAATTTCTCGCTGATGACCCCGGAATTCTCGCCCAAGCCCTCCGGCCTGCCAATGATCCCCATCATGATCGCCGCCGTCGGCCCGGAGATGCAGAAGACCGCGGCGCGCATCTGCGACGGCGTCCGCCTGCACGGCTTCGCCACCCGTAAATACGTCGACGAGGTCGTCCGCCCCCTGCTCGCCACCGAGCTTGAAAAATCCGGCCGAACCTTCGAGCACTTCGAAGTCACCGGCGGCGGCTTCGTCGCTACCGGCCCTGACACCGCTTCCGTGCAGGCGGCGGCGGAGAAAATCCGCTACCGCGTCGCCTTCTACGGCTCCACCCCCGCCTATCGCGGCGTCTTCGATATCCACGGCATCGGCGATCTCGGCGTGAAACTGCACACCGCCTCGCGCAGCGGCCAGTGGAACGAGATGGCGGCGATGGTCGATGACGACGTGCTCGACCTGTTCTGTGCCCGCGCCACCTACGACAAGCTGCCCGACGCCATCGCATCCCGGTTCGGCGGAATTTCCGATGCGGTCGGAGTCGATTTTCTCCCGGACACGGACGCCCGCACGCGGCGCAAACTGCTCGACGGTTTGAAGGCAATTCCTTCCGCATTCCAAGGCTTCAAGACAAGCTGGGCCGGATGAGCCTCAGCCGGATGAGCCTGGGCCGCCTGCTGCTGCGGGTCTACCTGCCCTTCGCCGCGGCCTATTTCCTGTCCTACCTCTACCGCACCGTGAACGCGGTCGTGGGGCCGTTGATCGCCGATGATCTGAACCTCTCGGCGACCGATCTAGGCCTGCTGACCAGCGCCTACTTCATCATGTTCTCGCTGATCCAGGTGCCCATGGGCGTGGCGCTGGACCGCTTCGGACCGCGCCGTGTCCAGGCAACGCTGCTGGTCGTCGCGGCAGCGGGCGCGGCGCTGTTTGGTCTCGGCACCTCGATGGCCGAACTCGTCACCGGCCGCGTGCTGATCGGCCTCGGCGTGGCGGCCGGCCTGATGGGGGCGTTGAAGGTGATCACGCTATGGTTCCGCGCCGAGCATTGGCCGCTGATGAACGGCCTGCTGATGGCCGCCGGCGGCCTCGGCTCCCTGGTAGCGACCGCGCCGACCCAGGCGGCCCTGGGCGTGATGACCTGGCACGGCGTGTTCTTCGTCCTTAGCGGAGTCACCCTGATCGTGGCCGCCGTCGTCTATCTGGCGGTGCCGGAAAAGCCCGGTGCCCGCGCGGCGGGAACGCTGGGCGAACAGTTGCGGGCCGTCGGCGCGATCGTGCGGGACGCCTATTTCTGGCGCCTGGTGCCGATGTTCGCCTTCCAGCAGGCGACCTTCATCGGCATGCAGACGCTATGGATCGGCCCCTGGCTGCGCGACGTCGCCGGCGAAGGCCCCGACCTGCGGGGGGTGACGATGTTCTGGGCGGCGGTGGCGATGACGCTCGGCTTCCTCTCCTCGGGCGTCGTCACCGGGCTGTTCACCCGCATCGGCATTTCGAACTTCGCCACGGCCACCTCGATCCTGACCGGTTTCATCGCGGTAACGCTGGCCTTGTCGGCGGCGTCGGTGGATATGCTGCCGACGGCGGCGGCGTTGCCGCTGTGGTGTGCGTTCGGCTTCCTCGGCACCTACGTGATCGTCTACTACTCCGTGCTCATCGGCGCCTTCCCGCTCGCCCTCTCCGGCCGGGTGACGACGAGCGTCAACTTCATCATGTTCAGCACCGTCTTCGCCGGCCAATGGGGCATCGGCCGGGTGCTCGACCTGTTCCCCCGCACGGCGGCCGGAGGCTACGCGCCGGCGGGCTATGCCTGGGCCTTCGCGATCCTCGCGGCATTGCAGATAGCGGCGACCATCTGGGTGCTGGCCTCCCGTGCCCAGCCACTCGCGAAGCGCGTGCCTCAGCCCTGAAACGCCGGATCGATGGAGACATCGATCAGCAACGGGCGCTCGGATTTGAGGCCAAGCCGAAGCGCCTCGATGAACTTCGGGATGGTCGAGACCGCGACGGCCGGCACGCCGAGCGCGGTGGCAAGCCCGGTAAAATTGATGGCGGGATCGTTCAGCTCCATGCCGACATAGCGGCCGCGCTGGGCGGCGATGCCGTTGGTCGCGCTGAGGCGCTGCTTGAGAATGCGGTAGGCGCCGTTGTTGAGAATGACGAAGATCACCGGCACCTTGTCATGGGCGGCGGTCCACAGCGCCTGGATGGAATACATCGCACTGCCATCCCCGATCAGCGCAACGACACGGCGCTCGGGCAGCGCAAGCTGCACGCCGATGGCGGCCGGCAGCCCCCAGCCAATGCCGCCGCCGCGATTGCCGAACACGCTGCCCGGCGGCGCATTGCGGAGGAACTGGAACATCCCCGCACCGGACGAAATCGACTCGTCGACGACCACCGCTTCCGGCGGCAGCGTCTCGCCGATCGCCTGCATCAGCGCCAGCGGCGAAATCGGCGACCGGCCCGCCTCACCGCGGGCGCGGGCGTCGAGCGCGGCGAAATCACCGGCGATCTCCGCGGTGACGGCGACCAGGCGCGCATCCCGGCGCGCAAAGTCGGCCGACGTCATGACCGCTTCGAGGGCCGTCGTCAAAGCGGGCAAAGTCGTCCGGGGGTCGCCGAGCAGGGCGGCGGCCGTGGTGAAATTCTTGCCAAGCTGCCAGGGGTCGGTGTCGAGATGAATGATCGGAAAATCGTCGGGCACCGGCACGACATCGGGCGGTAGCGACAGGGTGAACAGATCGGCGCCGGCGGAGAACAGCAGGTCATGCGCGTCGAGAATGCGGCGGATGGCGGCACCCAGGCGGATGATCGGGCCGCGGAACAGCGGATGGGCCGGCGGGAAAGGCAGGGTGGTCGGCTCGCCTTCGAGATAGACGGGCGCGCCGAGGGCTTCCGCGAAGGCCACCAGTTCCGCCGACGAATAGCTCTGCGCCACCGCGTCACCGGCGATGATGACGGGGCGGGACGCGCCACGCAGGAGAACGGCGGCGCGCGCGATCTCGGCGGGGTCCGCGGTGATGTGCGGCGCGACCCGGTTGGGCTGGCCGACCGCGACCGGCCCCTCGGCGTTCATCACATCGACGGGCAGGGACAGAAAAACCGGGCCGGACGGCGGGGCCAGCGCCGTCTTGACCGCGCGGTGCAGCAGCCGCGGCAGGTCGGCGATCGAGCGCGCCTCGACCGCATATTTCACGAAAGGCTGCGCGATCGGCGGCAACTCGGCATACAAATTCGGCTCGGTAATCCCAAACCCCTGCGCCTGCTGCCCGGCGGTGACAAGCACGGGAGAACCAGCCTTCTGCGCGTCGAACAGCATGCCCATCGCATTGCCAAGGCCCGGCGCGACATGAACGTTGGCCACGCCGATGCCCCCCGAAGCCCGCGCATACCCGTCGGCCATCGCCATCACCAGGGCCTCCTGCAACGCGAGCACGTAGCGGATCTCCTCCTCGCCCGCGAGCGCATCCATAAGCGGTAATTCGGTGGTGCCGGGGTTGCCGAACAGCACGCGCACGCCCTCACTGCGCAACAATTCGAGGAACAGGCGGCGGCCGGTGATGGCGGGCGGTATGGTCATGGCGTGTTTCCGTTCAAGCGGTAAGACGGTCGAGCGCGTCGCGCAGGCGATACCAGCTGCCGATCGCCGGCAGGAACCAGGGATTGCCCGTATAGAGCGGATGATCGGGAAATTCCCCGGCGTCATACGCGCTGACGGCATTGGCGGTGCCGGCGATCTTCCGCGCCGTCTGCGTGCCGAGATAGGTCATCATCGCCACCCCGCTGCCGTTGCAGCCGAGCGCGTAGTGCATGCCGTTCTGCTGGCCCATATGCGGCAGCGCGTCGAAGGTGAAGGCGACATTGCCCGTCCAGGCATGGGTCACGCGCACGCCGGCAAGCTGGGGGAAACGCTCTGTCATGAATTGGTGCAGGATCGGCGCACTCACCTCGGGCGGGACCGGCGTGAACCGCGCTCGCCCGCCGAAAATCACCCGGCGATGGTCGGGCGAGAGCCGGTAGTAGCAGAGCACACGCCGTGTATCCGACAGCGTGCGCTTGTTCGGCACCAGCGCGGCGGCGACCTCGGCCGGCAGCTCCTCGGTGGCGATGATGTGGCTGGCGATCGGAATAAGTCGGCGCTTGAGGTCGGGCGTGATGTCCCCCGTGTAGCCGTTGGTGCCGATCACCACCTCGGAGGCCATGATGGTGCCGCGCCCGGTGGTCACCGTCCAACCGCCAGGCGCGCCGGTAATCCGCCCGACCGGTGCCATCGCACACACCGTCACGCCACGGCGCCTGACGGCATCGAGCATGCCCTTGTAGTAAAGCGCCGGGTGCAGGCAGGCGGCGCGTTCCACCACCATGCCGCCGTAGTAGTAGTCGCTGGCGATCTCCTCGCGCTGGCGTTCGCGCGGGATCATGTAGCTGCCGGACTGGGCGTTCTCGTTTAGCTTGTCGACGCGCTTGGCCTGGCTGGCATAGTGCCTGGGCGTCCAGGCGCCGACAAAGCGGCCGGTCTTCTGCCAGTGGCAATCGATGCCCTCTTCCGCAATCAGGCGCTCGATGTTGGCGAACGCGTCGGACGCGTCGGCGAGCAGCGAAGCGGCCCGGTCACTCGCGGGATCGAGGCTCTTGCCGGAAAAGCTCTTGCCGATATTCACCCCGCCACTCACCGCCCCGCCACTGCGCGTGCTGGCACCGTGCCCGAGTTCCTTCGCCTCGAGCACGACGCACTCGATGCCGAGCTTCGCCAGTTCCAGCGCCGTCGATAGCCCGGCATAGCCGGCCCCGACGATGACGACATGGGCGCGCTTCGGCAGTTCCGCTGGCGCGTCGGCGCCAGGGCGGTAGGCTTCCCACCAGTAGGGCTCCGGCTTGAACGTCGGGTGGAAAATATTTTCGGCCATGGCAGCGGTTTCCTCAGCGATACGCGAGCATGGGCGGCGCGGCGGGATGGCGTCAATGTCAGGCGGAAGGAGAAATCAAGGCTCCGCCGGCCAAGGGCCAGGGGCCCTTGGAACCCACGACTTCTCGCGGCTGGACTGGCGATCAGCGCAGGAATGCGCCAAGAACATGGACGGAATCGCGGAGGACAGAACATGGATACGCAGGCGGCGGCCGATCTGATCACCACGCACTGGCGGGGTGGCACGTGTCTCGATGCACTGCCCGAGGGTTTGCGCCCAGTGACGCGGGCGCAGGGCTATGCGATCCAGATCGGTTTCGAGCGGCACTCTGCGGCGCCCGTTTATGGCTGGAAGATCGCCGCGACGAGCATGGCAGGGCAGCGCCATATCGGCGTGGACGGGCCGCTGGCCGGGCGTATTTTTGCCGAGCGGGTCTATGACGAAACCGCCGTGCTGCCGTTCGGCGCTAACCATATGCGGGTCGCCGAAGCGGAGTTCGCGTTTCGCATGGCGCAGGACCTGCCGCCGCGTGACGCCGCCTATTCGGTGGCGGAGGCCTTGGCGGCGGTGGCGACATTGCATCCGGCGATCGAGATCCCCGATAGCCGGTTTGTCGATTTCATCACCGCGGGCGCCGCGCAATTGATCGCCGATCTCGCCTGCGGCCATCAGTTCGTGCTGGGCGCTGCGACCACGGCGGCGTGGCGTGGCATCGACCTGGCGGCGCATCGGGTGACCGCCACAGTCTCGGACGGGCCGCCGCAGCCGGGGATTGGCACGAATGTACTGGGCGATCCGCGAATTGCGCTGGCGTGGCTTGTCAACGAGCTTTCGGGCCTCGGGATCACTCTGCGTGCCGGCCAGGTGGTGACGACTGGCACCTGCGTCACGCCGCTGCCGATCGCGCCGCATGACACGGTGGCAGCCGATTTCGGCGTGCTCGGCCGCATCGCCATCCGCTTCGGCGCCTGAACAACGGAGGCCTCATGCCTGTTCCCGCCCCTCTCGCCACCGCCTTCGCCGCCCTCGGCATCGCGCCCGCCTGTGTCGAGCATCCGCCGCTCCGCACGGTCGCCGACGCCGAGGAACATTGGGACAAGCTCACGGGCATGGCGGTCAAGAACCTGTTCATCAAGGATGCTGGCAAGCAGTACTGGCTCGTCGTGCTGCCGGCCGAGCGCTCGGTTGATCCCAAGATGCTGGCGCCGATCATCGGCTCCAAGCGGATTTCCTTCGGCTCGGCCGAGGACCTCAAGGCTATTCTCGGCGTCGAGCCAGGCTCGGTCACGCCGCTTGCCGCGATCAACGATCGCGAGAACCAGGTGCGCATCGTGCTGCATGCGGCCATGCTCGATGCGCCGGCCGTGCTCGTTCATCCGCTGGTGAACACGGCGACCGTGATCCTGCCGCCGCAGGATCTGCTGCGCTTCCTCGCCGCTCATGGCGCGGCCCCGGCGATCGTGGACCTGTCCGCCGCCTTCCGCGTGTTGGCGTAAGCGGCGCGAGGCGGGGCGCTGGCCTTCCTCGGCTCCATGGTCCAAAACTGCCGCCGAACGGCTGGAGGCCCAGGGATATCCCGATGCGTGCATTGCAACTGATCGACGAGCGCGACATCCAGCTTGTGCATCGCGACCCGCCACCGCCGCCTGGGCCCGGCGAGGTGCAGCTACGTGTGCGCATTGTCGGGCTGAACCACATCGACGTGTGGGGCTGGCGGGGGATGGCGTTTGCCAAGCGCAAGTTCCCCTTCACCGTCACCACCGAGGCGATGGGCGAGATCGCGGCGGTGCATCCAGATGTGACGGGGTTTGCGGTCGGCCAGCGCGTGGTGCCGTTTGGCGCGATCACCTGCGGCGTGTGCCGGGCCTGCCGCGAAGGGCGGGACAATCTGTGCGAGGCGGTTTCGGGCATCCGCGGCTTTCACATCGACGGCTTCGCGCAGGAGCTGATCAATCATCCCGCACGGCTGATCATCCCCGTGCCCGACGGCGTTTCCGACCGCGCTGCCGCCTGCGCGCCGGTGGCCTATGGCACGGTCGAGCACATGCTGTTCGACAATGCGCGGCTGGAGGCGGGCGAGACCATTCTCGTGCATGCCGGCGGCTCCGGCATCGGCACGATCGCGATCCGCATCGCCAAGGCGCTCGGCTGCACGGTGATCACCACGGTGGGAAGCGAGGAGAAGGCCGTGAAGGCGCGCGCGCTGGGAGCCGATCACGTGATCAACTACCGCACCGAGCGGTTCGAGGGCGTGGTCCGCAAGCTGACGGCCAAGAAGGGCGTCGATGTGGTGTTCGAGCATGTCGGCGCGGATACCTGGAGCGGCTCGCTGCTCAGCCTGCGCAAGGGCGGGCGGCTGGTAACGTGCGGGGCCACCTCGGGGGCGTCGGGCAGCATCAACCTGATGCAATTGTTCCAGCAGCAGTATCGGATTTTCGGCTCTTTCGGCGCATCGAAGCGCAACATCGCCGCCGCCATGGACCGGATGGCCGCCGGCGTGCTGCCGGTGATCGACACCGAATACGCGATGGAGGATTTCGGCGCCGGGTTGGAACGGCTGCACCAGCGCGACGTCTTCGGCAAGATCCTCGTCAGGTTGTAGCATGAAGCGGCGCCTCGCCAGGCTTGCCGACTCCATCCTCGGCGGCCTCGTCGGCTTCCTGTTCGCGGTGCTCCGGGCCTTCAACCCCGATCGCGCCTCGAATGCGTGCGGCTGGCTGGCACGCCATGTCGGTCCCTGGCTGAAGGAGCACCGCATCGGGCGGCGGCAGTTGCAGGCGGCTTTTCCCGACAAGAATGCCGCCTGGATCGACGCCACGCTGAACGGGGCATGGGACAACCTCGGCCGGGTCGTCGGCGAGTATGTCCATCTCGATCGTCTCTGGGACTTCGACCCGGCGCATCCGGATGCCGGGCGCATGCTCACCGATGCCGGGCCGGTGCTGGAGGAGCTGCGCGCCGACGGCAAGCCGGCGTTGCTGTTTGCCGCCCATCTGGGGAACTGGGAACTGCCCGCCGTCGCCGCCGCCGCGCATGGATTGGCCGCCGCCGTGGTCTACCGGATGCCCAACAGCAAATCCGTCGCCGCCCGCGTGACCGCCATCCGCGCCGGGCTGATGGGCCGCCTGATCCGCAGCAGGCGCGAGGCGGTGTTCGAAATGGCCACGGCGCTGAACAATGGTGAGCATCTCGGCATGCTCGTGGACCAGTTTTTTGCCCGTGGCGTCGATGTCGAATTCTTCGGCCGCACCTGCAAGGCGAACCCGACCTTGGCGCGGCTGGCCCGGCAGTACGATTGCCCCGTCTACGGCGTGCGCATCATCCGTCTGCCCGACCGCCGCTTCCGGCTCACGACCACCGGCCCGCTCGATCTGCCGCGCGATACCGACGGACAGATCGACGTCGCGGCCGCCGCACAGGTGATCACCGGCGTGGTCGAGGGCTGGATTCGCGAGCATCCGGACCAGTGGCTGTGGTTCCATCGGCGATGGCGCTGAGCCCCTCGACATCCGGCCGGCGCGACGATATCGAGCTCTTGCGCGTGCTCGCCTGTGCCGCGGTGATGCTGTTGCACGCCCTGCTGATCTTCTCTCCCGAGCCGCTCTATCACTTGAAAAGCCCGGCCGTCGTGCCGGTTGCCGGCTACGCGGCCGAGTTCCTGCGTGTCACCACCATGCCGCTGTTCTTCCTGATCGCCGGCTGGTCCGCCGTGAGTTCGCTGCGAAAACGCGATGTCGGAACCTACCTGCGCGAGCGTGCCAGCCGCATTCTGGTGCCATTGCTGACTGGCATGGTGCTGTTCTGCCCGCTGATCAAATACATCGAGCTGCGCGGCGGGCGCGACCTGCGGCCGGCCGGCTTCCGCCTGGTCGCGCCGCTGCAGGACGGCTTCGTGCAGTTCGCCGGGAAATTCTTCACGCGGGTGAACATGGCGACCTGGTCGCATCTCTGGTTCCTCGCCTATCTGCTGGTGATCTCCATCGCCCTCCTGCCGTTGCTGCGCCACTTGGCGCGGCGCCCCCCCGTTGATCGCCTGCCCCCCGCTTGGGCCGTCTACGCACCGGGTGGCGCAGTTGCCGCGCTGCTCATGGCCGTCGGCGGCTATTGGCCGTATTTTCCGAACCTCTATGCCGATTGGGGGAACGTCGCGTACTACGCTGTCTTTTTCGCCGCCGGCGGCGTGCTCGCGGGCTGGCCCGGCTTCGAGACCCGGTTGCGTGCCGAATACCCGACCCTTCTGCTGCTCACCGTCGCAGGCTTCCTCGGTATCGTCGCGTTCGGCGAAACCATCATCGGGCGCCTGTTCGTCGGCATCACCGCCTGGTCCTGTGCTGCCGGCGCTATCGGCCTCGCGGGCCGCCACAAGCCACGGTCAACGCCCGTACTGGCCTATCTCAGCCGCGCCAGCCTGCCCGCCTACGTGCTGCATCATTTGCCACTGCTTGCGATCGGGCTGCTGGTGATGCCCATTGAAGTGCCATGGCCAATCCAGATCATGCTGATCTGGATTGCGACCATGGTCATCACCCTGGGCGCCTATCACGTCATGGTGCGTCCCTGGCGCATCAGTCGCGCCTTGTTCGGCATGGCGGAAGGGCCTCCGGCGGCAAAGGGGCAGGGACCCCTTTGATCCCCCGGACTCGCCGCCGTGTTACTTCGCGGGTTGCGGCACCTTTGGCTTCAGTGCGCCGGGAATCGCGAAGTAGCGGTTCGTGAGGCCCTTCTGGTTTTCGTAGATCGAGCCTTGCAGATCGGCGATCGGCCAGGGCAGGCGCACCGGCACGGCGGTCAGGCGCGGCGTCAGCGTGGGTTCGCCGGAGACCATCAGCGCGTTCCACGCATCGAGGCTCTTCGGCGTGATCATGAACGGCCAGGCGTCGGCGGCGCGGAACTGGAACAGCAGCAGGCGGCGATCCTTGTTGGAGGTGTTCACGGCTGAGCCATGGACGGCGCGGACATGGTGGATGCTGATCGAACCGGCTTTGCCTGTCAGCGAAATGGCCTTGCTGTAGTCGACCTCATTCTTGGTCGGGTCCATCGCGCCGCAGAACTTGCCGTTGGAGTGATGGTCGAATACCACCGGACCTTGGTGGCTCCCGGGGATGATCATCAGCGGGCCGTTTTCCTCCTCCATGTCGTCCATCATCACGCCGACGGCGGCGAGATCGTCATTGGAGTGCGGATAGAACGCCCAGTCCTGATGCCATTCCACGGCGGCGCCGAAATTGGCGGACTTGAGGTTCAACTTAGCGGTGTCAAAACGAATATTCGGCCCCCACAGGCTCGCCAGCGCACCGATGATGCCGGGATGACGCATCAGAGCGGCATAGGCGGGGTCGTGCAAATGCGGCGCCTTGATGCGGCGCAAGCGGGGCTGGGACGGCGTGTGGGTGTCCTCGAGGTCGAAGATGTCATTATGCGTGGTTACCGCGCGCGATCGCTCGACGAACATGTCGGTCACACGGCGCAGCTCCACCATTTCGGCGATGGACAGCACGTTGGGCACAACAATGGCGCCGACCTCGTTGTATTCATCGATGTGTGCCTGAGTAAGCATGGGGGTCTGGGTGAGCATGTTTTCTCCCGCGCATTGAGCGCCATCAGCCGCGGATGTTCCGCTTGCCGAGCTCTGATGCGCAGACTTAGCAAGCTGTTGGCCCGCTCGACAATAACGAAAATTTCTTGTGCGACGCAGCAAATTGGTGCTCGGGGCATCGGAAACCGCAAAAAAGCCGGCGATAACCAATATTTATCTTGCATCCTGGACGTCGGCGGAGTTGTTTTCTCTCGGTTGACAGCGGTGTCGATTCGCGCCACCCAGCCACTCGGCCGCCGAGCCGCCGGAAAACCGGCATTTTCTCGCATCCACGCAATGAGAATTTATTGCGCGTTTTCGACCCAGGAGCATCGTGACAGACGATCATAGCCCAACCGGCCCCAACGCCGGCGCCCCGCCCGACCAGGACGAAGCCCGCATGCGCAAAGCGCTCGGCCTGACCGATAAGCGTTCACAATCCGAAGCACGGCCGAACAGCCAGGCTTTCAAACAGAGTCCGGCCTCGCGCGGCGGGTCCGATGCGCAGAAGCGGCGCTTTGTCCGCGACGGCGAGGTGAAGGTTACCATGGTCACCGGCACCCGTGGCGGCGAGCCGGTGCAGCAGCGCCGAACGTTCAATCCGGGCAATCCCGGCGTGAACGAGCAGGCCGAGGCATCGCAGTCGGCGTTGCGCGGCGAGAAGTCTGCGCGGGAAGTCGCCGAGCGGGCATTGCGCGAGGCGCAGGCGACGATCCAGGATTTGCGCATCAAGCTCGGCCATGTCGCGTTAGCGCGTGACGAGGCCATCGAGACCGCGCGCCGTGCCGAGGCAGCCCGCTCCGCGTTCGCGCAGGAGTTGCAGGCGGTACAGACCCGGCTGTCGATCGAGGTGTCCGCCCGCGCCCGCGCCGAGCGGGCCGCGCAGAGCCTGCCGCCGCTGCCCGAGGCTCTGCCGCCGCCGGAAATTATCGCGCGTGCAGTGCCAGAGGCGGCGCCGGCGAAACGGCGTGGCCGTCGCACCAACGCGGAAATCGCGGCCGCGGCCGCGGCGCTTGTCGCCACCCCTGTGCCCGCCGTCGCCAAGCGTGGGCCCGGACGGCCGCGCAAGGAACGGCCACCCGTGGTGGAAGCGGAGCCCGAGCCCATCCAGTGGTGGCTCCCTAAATTCGCCAAGGGGAAGAGCAAGGGTCGGCGCCGTTCGGCCTGACAGCGTTGCCTTCCGCTCCGGTTCAGCTATGACGATACCAACGCAGGAACGCCGATCGTCGGCGGCCGGGGGCTGAACTCTGTCCGTAGCGGGTCGATCGCAGATGGAGAAACGACGGGCATGCCGAAGATCACGTTCATCGAGCACAATGGCACGGCGCACACGGTCGAGGCCGTCAGCGGCCAGTCGGTCATGCGCGCCGCGGTTGACAATAATGTTCCGGGTATCGATGCCGATTGCGGCGGCGAGTGCGCGTGCGCGACATGCCATGTCTATGTCGATGCCGCCTGGCCGGACCGGGGCGGCGCGCGCTCGGAAACCGAGGAGACGATGCTGTCCTTTGCCGCCGGGACCGCGGAGAATTCCCGCCTGTGCTGCCAGATCACGATGACCGACGCACTCGACGGCCTCGTCGTGTCAATGCCCGAGGGCCAGCACTGATCCGGCCAGCACTGGTCACACCGGATACCCGTCCCATAGTGAACAAACCGGAGGCACGCCCATGAACCGCATCTCGATGGACACGCTGCACGCCGCCCGTGACCGCGCCTGGTCGACCCCGCTGTCCAGCCTCAACGTCGCCGATCCGCAGTTGTTCCATGACGACGCGTTCTGGCCGTTCTTCGAGCGTCTGCGCCGCGAGGACCCGGTGCATTACTGTGCCGACAGCGAGTTCGGCCCCTACTGGTCGGTGACCAAATACAAGGACATCATGGCGGTGGACACCAACCACAAGGTGTTCTCCTCGCTCTCCACGCTCGGTGGCATTTCCATCCGCGACCAGCGCGCCGATTTTCCGCTGCCGATGTTCATCGCCATGGACCCGCCCGTTCATGACGCCCAGCGCAAGGTGGTCACGCCCATCGTGGCGCCGGGCAATCTCGCCATTCTCGAACACACCATCCGCGAGCGCGCCCAGACCATCCTCGACGGCCTGCCGCGCGGCGAGGAGTTCGATTGGGTGGATCGTGTATCGATCGAGCTGACCACGCAGATGCTGGCGACCCTGTTCGATTTTCCATTCGCTGACCGGCGCAAGCTGACCCGCTGGTCCGACGTTGCGACCGCCGTGCCGATGCCCGGCGGGATCGTCGAGTCCGACGAGCAGCGCCAGCAGGAACTGCGCGAATGCGCCGGCTATTTCATGAATTTGTGGAACCAGCGCGTGAATGCGCCGCCGAGCAATGATCTTGTCTCAATGCTCGCGCACGGCGAATCGACGCGGAACATGACCCCGCAGGAATTCCTCGGCAACCTCATCCTGCTCATCGTCGGCGGCAACGACACCACGCGGAACTCGCTGACCGGCGGGCTGTACGCGTTCAGCAAGTTCCCCGAGCAGTATCAGAAACTGCGGGCGAACCCGGCGCTGATCGACAGCACGATCCCCGAGATCATCCGCTGGCAGACGCCGCTCGCCCATATGCGCCGCACCGCCATGGCGGACACCGAGCTTGCCGGCAAGCACATCAAGGCCGGCGACAAGGTGATCATGTGGTACGTCTCCGGCAACCGCGACGAGGACGCCATCGAGAACCCGAACGAGCTGGTCATCGATCGCGCCCGCCCGCGCCAGCATCTGTCGTTCGGCTTCGGCGTGCATCGCTGCGTCGGCAATCGCCTGGCCGAGATGCAACTGCGCATCGTCTGGGAGGAAATCCTCAAGCGTGACCTCGATATCGAGGTGCTCGGCGAACCCGGCCGCGTGTTCTCCACGTTCATCAAGGGCTATACCAGTCTGCCAGTGCGCATCCGGAACTGAGTGCGTCATGACCGCGGTCGTTGTGGCAGGCGCCGGCCATGCCGCGGTGCAGCTTGCGGCCGTGCTGCGGCAGGGCGGGTTCGAGGGTGCGATCACGCTGATCGGCGACGAGCCGGGCCTGCCCTATCAGCGCCCGCCGCTCTCCAAGGCCTATCTCGAAGGGCACATGGAGGAGCCGGCGCTGGCACTGCGGCAGGAGAGTTTCTTCGCCACCCAGCGCGTGACGCTGATCATCGGGGATGCCGTCGCCGCCATCGATCGCGCCGGCCATGCGGTCGTGCTCGCCTCCGGTGCCCGCCACGACTATGCCCATCTTGTGTTGGCGACGGGGGCGGCGAACCGTGCGCTGCCGGTTCCCGGCGCGACCCTGCCGGGCGTCGTCGGCTTGCGCACGTTGGCGGACGCACGGGCGATGCGGGCCCGGCTCGACACGCTGCGCCGCGTTGTTGTGATCGGCGCCGGTTTCATAGGGCTTGAATTCGCCGCCGTGGCTGCCGCGCGTGGCATCGAGGTGAGCATCATCGAGCAAGCGCCGCGCCCGCTGATGCGCGGCGTCTCTGCGCCGATGGCGGCCCACATTGCCGCCACTCATAAGGGATGGGGAGCGCGGCTGCTGACCGACACCGGTGTCCGCGCCTTTCATGGCGACGGCCGTGTCATGGGGGTGGAGACGAGCACTGGCGAGGTGATCCCCGCCGACCTCGTTCTGGTCGCCATCGGTGTTATTCCCAATGCCGGCCTCGCCGCCGCGGCGGGGCTTGCCGTCGGCAATGGCATCGAGGTCGATGCCATGCTGAGCACGTCGGACCCCACGATTTCCGCCATCGGCGATTGCGCTGCCTTCCCGATCGCAGCGCAGTTCGGTGTCGGCCAATTCCGGCTGGAATCGGTGCAGAACGCTGCCGATCAGGCACGCTGCGTCGCTGATCGACTGCGCGGCAAGCCGGCGCCCTACGCCCGGCTGCCGTGGTTCTGGAGCGATCAGGGAACTCTCAAGTTGCAGATCGCCGGATTGTCGGGCGGCCATGACCAGACGGTTCTGCGGGGCGATCCGGCGAGCGGGAGTTTCTCGGTGTTCTGCTTTCAGGCCGATCGCCTGCTGGCGGTTGAATCGCTAAACGCCCAGGCCGACCACATGATCGCCCGCAAGCTCCTGTCCGCACCGTCGGCACTGACGCCGCAGCAGACGGCCGACCCGGGGTTCGACTTGCGCAAGGCCGGCTGAAGCGGCCATTGGCCACGGCTCGGCAATCGCTAGGCTGTGCAGAACGAAGGGGCGAGGGACCGGCATGACAAGAACACACAGGAACCGCCGCAGCCAAAGGACGAGTTCGTGTTCAAGTTCGTGAAGCCCTGAGGCGGGCTCAGCGCGCCACTTCGGCGTCGAACAGCCCCAACACTGCGGCGAAGGCGCGTTCGGCCGCAACCGGGTCGTGGCACCAGCGTGTCGGGAAGGTCCAGCCATGGGCGGCCGGGAAGTGCTCGGTCCGCCCGCGTATGCCGCTTGTTGCAATCATGCGTTCGATGACGCCCTGGTGGGCGTCGGGACAGGTCTCGTCGTTGCTGGCAAAGCCGAAATAGACGGCGCCTTTGACGCGCGGGATATAGCGATGCGGGGAGTTGTCGCCCTCCCACACCAGCCGTCCACCATGCAGGCAGGCAATCGCGGTGATCGCGTCGCCATAGGTGGCCCCGGCGCCGAGCGCGTGGCGGGCACCCATGCAGTAGCCGACGGTACCGAAACGGTTGATCCCGTAGAGTTGTCGCGTGGCGATATGGGTGAGCAGCGCGCCGGTGTCGGCGATTGTCATCTCGACCGTGGTGCCCGTGTTCGCCGCATGCATTGCAGGATCGAGCGGGTCATCCGCGCCGGCCGGAACGGCGAACCGCAGAGTGCCGTGCCGGTAGTAGAGGTCGGGCAGGAACACGACATACCCTTGCCCGGCATAACGCTCGCACATCGCCGCGAGTTCGGGCCGCAGCCCGAACGCATCCATGTAGAAGATCACTCCACCTTTGCGATCCCCTCCACTTTTGTGAACCCCTCCACTTTTGTGAACCCCGTCCGGCGGGAGGAATATCTGGACGGGAAGCGTGCCGTCAACGGTTGCGACTTCGAGAGGGATGGCCGCCATGCTGGTCAGCCCAGCGGCCGCCAGATGCCGCCGTCGCGAGCGGAGTCGAACGCTGCCTCGACGATGGCGGTTGCCATCACGGCATCGGCGAAACTACAGGCGACTGATGTACCGTTGCGCAATGAACCGATGAAGTCGGCGGTGGCGCCGCCCGGTGTCGGGTCGGCGGCATGTTCTTCGAGGGCCGCGCCGCGTTTGCTGCGGACGGTCAACGTCCAGCCAATCGGCAGGTCCAGCGGGCGGCGGAGCTCGATCATGCCGTCCTCGCCGAAGATGCGGATTTCATCCCACATGTGCCAGCCTTCCTCGATGCAGGTCATCTGGCATTCGAGATCGTTGAAGAGCAGCTCTATGAAGCCGCCGTGATCGACGCGCTCGGCGGAGCCACCGCGGAGGCGGCTGCGCAGGGCGGTTGGTGCCCGATCGATTAGCCATGGCACGATGTCCGCCATATGGGTCGCGCGCCCCGTGTAGGGGCCGCCGCCGCCGAGTTCGGGTTTCAGGAACCAGCCTGCGCGTTCGTAGCCGAGCTGGACCGTCTGGATGTAGCGGACGGCGCCGATGCCGCCGGCGCGGATGATCTCGCGTGCCCTGAGGCAGCCGAGATCGAAGCGCCGGTTGAATGCGACTGCGTTGACGCGGCTGCGTTCGGCCGCCTTGGCGGCGAGGGCGCGGGCTTCGGCTGCGTGCAGAACGAACGGCTTGTCGCACAGAACATGCCAGTCGCGATCAAGGGCGAAGTCGACGTGGCCGGCGTGCAGGGCATGCGGCGTGGTCACGATGGCCATGGCGGTGCCCGTCGGCCGCGGCAGCGCGTCTGGGGTGGCGACGAGCGCGGCTCCCGTGCGCCGTGCCAGGTCGCGCGTCGCTTCGCTCGGGGACGGATCGAAAATGCCCGCGAAAGTGATCGACGGATCGGCCTCCAGGGTCGGCACGTGGTAGCGACGGGAGAAATTGCCGCAGCCGAGCATGATGACGGCGATGGGATCAGCGGCGGGCATGCTGCAACGCCTCCGGATAGGCATTGTCGCCGGCCTCGCGGAGCAGGAAGTCGGCGCAGCGCTCGCCGATCATGAAGGACGGCGCGTTGGTGTTCGAGGACACCATCGTCGGCATGATCGATGCGTCTGCGACGCGCAAGCCGGCGATCCCGCGCACTCTCAGTTCGGTGTCGACGACGGCCATGCCGTCAGTGCCCATCTTGCAGGTTCCGATCGGGTGGTAGGACGTCGCGCCCAGCTTGGCGATGTGGGCGAGCAGCGCCTCGTCCGACTGCGCGTCCGGGCCGGGGCGCACCTCGCGAACGATCAGCGCCTTCAGGGCAGGCTGATCGGCGATGCGCCGCGCGAGGCGAAGGGCCGCGAGGCTGGTCTGCTTGTCGCGCGGGTCCGCCAGGTAATTGGCGACAATGGCCGGCGGTGCCTCGGGATCTGCAGCCGTGATGTGGACGGAGCCTTTCGATTCCGGGCGCAGCGCGAACGTGCCGATGCCAAAGCCCGGGAACTTGTCGAGCTCGAGCTTGTTGGGATGCCGCGGGTCTTCGGCGCTGAGATTGTGCATCTGGATCTTGACGTCCGGCCGGTCGAGTCCCGGATCGGTCTTGGCAAGGGCGTGGGCGGTTGCGGTGCAGGTCGCCATGTGGCCGTCGCGGGTGAGGAGATATTGCAATCCCATCCAGGCCTGACGGAGTGGATTGCCGATGATGTCGTTCAGGGTGATCGGGCGCGTGCACTCGAAGGAGATGCGGGTGTGGAGGTGGTCACGGCAGTTCTCGCCGACCCCCGGCAAGTGAGCGACGCTGGTGATGCCAAGCTCGGCGAGGCGCTCGCGGTCGCCGATACCGGAGAGTTCGAGCAGTTGCGGGCTTTGCACGGCGCCGGCGCTGATGATTACCTCGCGCGTGGCACGGGCGAAATGATCGGTCTGGCCGACGCGGTATTCGACACCAACGGCGCGGCCGTTTTCGATCCGGATACGATGCACCCGCGCGCTAGTGCGCAGATGCAGGTTGGTCCGCCCTCGCGCGCCCCGCAGATAGGCCTCGCGGCCACCATGGCGCAGGCCTTTCTTGGTGTTCGTCTGCAGGAAGCCGACTCCCTCGTACTGCGCGCCGTTATAATCCGGCGTGGCGGGAATGCCCGCCTCGATGCAGGCCTGGTGGAAGGCGTCGCCGAGCGTGTTGGCGCCGGAGAGACTGATGTTGACCGGGCCATCGCGGCCGCGGAGTTTGCTGTCGCCACCGGCGTAGGATTCGATGCGGTTAAGATACGGCAGCACGTCCGCATGGCCCCAGCCCGCGCAGCCGCTATCGCGCCAGTTGTCGTACTCGGCCGGCTCGCCGCGCACCCAGAGCATGCCGTTGACGGTGGAGGAGCCGCCGAGCACGCGGCCGCGCGGCCAGAACATCTTGCGGTTGCCCATATTCCCCTCAGGCTGCGTATGAAAACGCCAGAGCCCGCGATCGGACAGCAGCACGTAGCCGGCGCCGAGGGGAACCTTGAGCCAGATCCACGGATCGTCGGCACCAGCCTCCAGCAACAACACCCGATGCCGCCCGCTCGCACTCAGCCGCGCCGTAATGGCACTCCCAGCCGATCCGCCACCGACAACAATGTAGTCGTACTCAGGTGTTTCCACGTCGCGACTCCGCTAAACGGATAAATTTTTTTGTTTCTTTTTTGCAAAAAAGAAAGCGCTTCTTTTTGAAAAAAGAAGCAAAAACTTTTCTCCACTATTCCTTTACGCCTCCGGCTGCGAGGCCACGGACGAGGTAGTTGCGTACCAATATCGAGAACACGACTACCGGCAGCATCACCAGCGTGCCGGCGGCGGCGATGCGGCCCCATTCCCAGCCGGTGTATTGGATGAAGTTTACGATCGCGACCGGCGCGGTCGAGGCGTTTGTTCGGGTCAGCACCAGGGCGTAGAAAAAATCATTCCAGGAAAGGATGAAGCAGATCACCGCGGTTGCGGCCAGGCCGGGGGCGGAGAGCGGCAGGGTTACGCGGCGAAACGCTTCCCACACGCCGCAGCCGTCGATCCAGGCGGCTTCTTCGAGTTCGCGTGGCACGCTGTCGAAATACGGTTGCATCATCCAGATCACCAAGGCGAGGTTGAAGGTGAGATAGACGATGATGAGGCCGGCCAACGTGTCCGACAGACCGAGGAAGCGGTAGGCGAGGAAGAACGGGATTGTGAAGGCGATCGGCGGGGCCATGCGGGTCGCGAGGATCCACAGGGCGATGCCGCGCGTGGATTTGAAGCCACCGCGCGAGAGTGAATAGGAGGCGGGGACGCCGATCACCAAAGCGAGCACAGTGGAGGTGACTGAAGTGATCAGGCTGTTGACGAAGGAGGCGGGAAAAGCGCCGGTCCAGAGTGCCTTGTAGTGCGCGAGGGTGGGTGCGAAGAGCAGGTCGTAGCCGAAGATGTCGGAGTTCGGGCGGAACGACATCTGCACCAGCCAGCCGAATGGGAACAATACGAGCAGCAGCAGCACGATGGTCGCTGCGTCGCCAAAATGGCGGCGGTTGCGCTGGAACCAGAGGCCACGACGCCGCGTCTTAGCCTGCTTCGGCATGCCCGGCTCCGGTCAGTCGGTCGATGATCCAGCTCAGCAGAAAAATCCCAGCGACCATCAATGTCGCGATGGCGCTGCCATAGCCCCACAGCGAGAAGGTGAAGGCCTGCCGATAACCATAGTAGTTCGTGACTTCCGTGACATCGCCCGGCCCACCATCGGTGAGCACGAAGATCAACGGAAACGCCTTGATGCTGTCGATCAGACGGAAGATCCCGGCGACGATCATGGTCTGCTGGATGTACGGGAAAATAACGAACCGGAACATCTGCCAGTCATTGGCGCCGTCGATCCGCGCGGCCTCGACCGGCGAGGCCGGCACCATCTGCAAGGCGGCCAGTGCCATCAGCATGGTGAACGGGAACCACTCCCAGGTCTCGGCGATCACGATGGCCATCAACGCGGTGTTGGGATTGGTGATCAGCGAGTCGACCGGCAGGCCGATGGCCTCCATCAAGCGGTGGAACGGGCTGATATCGACGGCGTACATCACGCGCCAGAGGATACCGACGACGATCGGTGGCAAGACCATCGGGATGAGGAAGCCGGAGCGGGCAAACTGGCGAATGCGAGTGCCGCCGTTCAGCAGCAGGGCGACGCCGAGGCCGATGAGGAGCTGCGCGATCACCGTGGCGACGGACAGCTTGACCTGGACCCAGGCGGAGCGCGAGAAGCGTGGGTCCTCCCACAGGTCGGTGTAGTTGCCCATTGGCGTCGAGAAATCCCAGGCGCTGTCGGGCAGCGTCAGGTTCAGCGGCGTCAGCGAGGTGAGCACGAGATAGATTGCCGGCGCGATGGTGATGATCGCGAGCACCACCAGCGCCGGCGCCAGGCCGAGGCGAAAGGCGGATCGTCGTTGGGCGTCCCAGCCGGTCATCCGACGTATTCCGGCACGCGCCGCGCGCGGCTTAGAATTTTACACCGGCGCGACGCAGGTCGGCGATGGCGTTGGTCTGTGCCAGCGCCAGCGACTCCTTGGCCTTCATCTGCCCGGAGATGATCCGGCTCATGGCCTGGTTGATCTGCGCGTTGGCCTGCGGATAGACGTGGACGGTGCGGTATTTCATGTGCCCCTGCTCGCCCAGCGCAATTGTGTCGAGGAACAGCTGCCCGGTATCGACGCCGTTGATCACCATCTTCTTCTTGTAGGCCTCGGAACCGATCAGCGATTTGCGCGTGACCGAGCCAAGCCCGTGCTTCTGCGTCATCGACCCCACGAGTTCCTTGGACATCGCCCATTTGATGAACTCCCACGACGCATCCTTGTTCTTCGCGCCAGTCGGGATACCCCAGCCATGCGAGGCGATGCCGGGGAAGCGGCCTTTCGGGCCTTTCGGGATCAGTGAGAAATTTGACGTGCTCGCGACCTTGCTGCCGCTTTCGCCGAGCAATGCGACAAAGGCGTGGTTGTGCAGCGAGTAGTTTACGCGGCCGGCCCGCAGAGCCTCGGTGACCTGGTCATAGGTGTAGCCGGCGGCGGCCGGGGGGCCGTAGGAATTGATCAGCTTGGCGAAGAATTCGGCGGCCTCCGCGGCCTCGGGCGTATCGAGCGTCGGCATCAGGTCGTCCGGCGGATTGCGGAAGATGTTGCCGCCGAAGCCCTGCAGGAACGGGATGAACGTCCAGCCCCAATGGTTTTCCACCGCAAAGGCGGCGACGTTGTCTTTCTTGTTGATAATCTGCATCGCGCGGTCGAGTTCCTCGAACGTGTCGGGCATGCCGAGGCCGTTGGCCTTCAGGATGTCGAACCGCGACGAGGCCGTCATCAGCACGTCGGAGATCCAGGGAATGCCGTAGACGGCGCCGGCCTTGTCGCGCAACGGCTGCACGGAGCCGGGCAGGAAATCGGCGAAGTCCCAGTCGGCGGGGGTCTTGTTGGGATCCTTGATGAAGGGGTCGAGCGGTGTCAGCCAACCCGCGCCGATCCACCGGCTGGTGTAGATGAAGGTGACGTTGAGCACGTCGAAACCGGACCCCTTGGTCGAGAGTTCGAGGTCCGCGCGCTGGTTGTAGACCGGGAAGCCGGGGGTGTCGTAGTTGACCTTGATGCCGGTCTTCTCGGTGAATTCCGGCAGGTAGCCGGCGAGCAGTGTCGGGTAGGTGGCGCTCCAGCAGGAGACGTTCAGCGTGACCCCGTCGAACGGCTTGCGGCCGCCCTGCGCCGGCGCCTTGCCAGAGGTCAGGGTGAACGGCACGGCGAGCGATCCGGCGCCGGCACGCAACAACTTCCGGCGCGTGAACCCTGTTTTAGACTGGCTCATGACGTTCTTCCTGTGGCTTCGGGACTTTGACCATTGGTGCCGGCCGCTGCCCGATTTCTGTTCCTGGTATTCCCTGCGACCCTATTTGGCGCGGGAAAGGGCAGCCTTCGCAAGTGACGTGGATTATCTCAAACCATGACTGTGAGTGCGGGGCCGGCCATCAATTGGCGCCATGCTTGGTTGCGATCTTGCGCAACTCCGCCGTTAGCAGCTTGACCGATGGCGAGGCGTCGACGTGGCGGCGGCTGATAATACCTGCCTCGCGGGCGAAGTGCAGATCGCCGTGGTCGACCGCGACGATGCCCTGGGCTTCCTCCTGCAGCAGAGTCTGCGTCGTCGTCAGGCCGAGGCAATCGGTCAGTCGCAGCGTCGCCAGGATGAGTGAGAGGGACTCCGTCTCGACGGCCGCGACCGGCTCGGCCAGCCCCGCGGCCTGGAAGGCCCGCGACAGGCGCTGGCGTACGAGTTCGTGCGGACCAGGCAGCACCCAGCGCTGGGCGGCGTAGTCGGCAAGTGTCCGGCCCGGTTTGGCGAGCAGCGGATGGCCGGCGCGGCCGATCACGCGAATGACGTCGCTGGTCAGGCGCATGAACCGCAGATCGGGGTCGATCCGGTTGTCCGGCAGGGCGCCGACGACTACGTCCAACCCGCCGACGCGCAGGCGGCCGATCAGTTTGTCGGGAAATCCGGTCTCCACGGTGAAGCGCAGATTGGGGTGTTGCACCATGATCGTGGCGATCGATTCGGGCAGATGCCGGCTGAGCCAGGACGGGCCGGCGCCAATGCGGGCATGGCCGATGGTGCCGCCGGCGATCCCCGTCACCTCCGCGCGGGCCTCGCCGAGTTGGCCCTCGATCAGCCGGACATGGCGGAACAGCGCGCGCCCGGCCTCCGTCAACTCGATGCCGCGGCCGTGGCGCTGATACAGCTTGGTCCCGAGTTCGCGCTGCAACCGCTCCATGCTCTTGGACAGTCCGGGCTGGGTGATGTTCATCGCCTCGGCGGCATGGCTGAGATTGAGTCGCTCGGCGATGGCGAGAAAGAGCTGAAGTTGGCGGTAGTCCAAGATCCACTCCCCCTAGTCATGATTTCTGCTACTGTCGGTCAATTGCCCCCCCCGTTCAAGGTCGCCACGGTCGCAAAAACCAGTGGGGAGGCTGATATGCGGATCGCGCGACGGACGATGATCGCCGGACTCGCCGCAAGCGCGCCGACGTTCCTGATCGCGAAGCGCGGGCAGGCGCAAACGGGGGGACCCTCCGAGCCCGGCCAGATCGACATCGCCCGGGCCAAGGCCGAGGGCAAGGTCGTTCTCTACACCAGCCTGGACACGCAGATTGTCGATGCCATCAATGCCGGGTTCCGCGAAAAATACGGCATCGAGGTGCAGTATTTCCGCGGCGGCTCGGCGGATGTGACCTCCAAGGTGCTGGCCGAAGCCGACGCGGGCAGGCCGCAGGCGGACATGGTCGATGCCTCTGATCTCGCGGCGTTGCTGCTGATGAAGAGCAAGAACCTGCTCAGGCCGTTCAAATCCGCCGCCGCCGATGCCATCGGCAAGGCGTTGCGCGATGGCGACGGCACCTGGATCACCGACCGGCTGACCCAGGCGGTGATCCAGTACAACACCGCGGAGTTCGCCACCGCGCCGCCCGCGCACTGGAGCGATCTTGGCAAATCCGGCATGAACGGGCGCCTGGTTTATTTCTCCAGCGCCAATGGCGACGGCGCGCCGCGTATTCTGACCCTTGCGCAGCATCTCGGCTGGGATCTGGTCAAGGCGATGGCGGCAACCAAACCGTTGCGTGTGCAGACGCCGCAACTGATCACCCAGGTGATCGAGCGCGGGGAACGCAAGGCCGGGTTCCTGCAGAACGACAACATCGCCTGGCGCTCGAAACTCCAGGGCAAGCCGACGGATTTCGTGTTCCCATCCGAGGGCGTTCCGACCGAGCTGGGTGCCTGCGGCCTGCTGCGGAGTTCGTCACGGCCGCACGCGGCGGCGCTGTATCATGAATGGTGGATGGGGCCGCAGGGCCAGGCGATCCTGGTGAAGGGTGGCAAGTATTCGAGCCGCTCGGACGTGGCGCCGCCGGAGGGCAGCACGAAGCTGACGGACCTCAAGCTGCTCATGCTCGACTATGCGGACTACCAGAAGAACCGCGCGGCGAACCTCGATCAGATGGCGCGCGTATTCGGCGGCGAGTGGGGCAATTGACGGCGGCCGTCCTATCAATACCGCCGGCGCGCCGGAGTGTCGGGGCGCAGGGCGCCATCCTCGGCGCGGCGGTGGCGCTGCTGTTGTTTCTGGTCGGCTACCCGTTGCTGTGGCTGCTGCTGGGCGCGTTTGGCCTGCCGCAATCCTTTGGCCTGGACAGCCTGGAGCGCGCTGTCATGCGGCAGCAGAACTACACAGCGCTCGTCAACACGTTGCAATTGGCGCTCGGTGCGGGGCTGATGAGCATTGCCCTTGGGGTTCCGCTGGCCTGGGCGACCGCGCGCAGCACCATGGCGTTGCGGCGGACCGTGCACGCCCTGGTGGCGCTCTCCTACATCACCCCGCCCTATCTGACCGCGCTCGCCTACATCATCCTGCTCGGGCCGGATGCCGGGCATTTCAACCGCCTGCTCCGCGCGGCCCTCGGGCTCGATGCAGGCCCGTTCAACATCTTCAGCATGCCTGGCGTGATCTTTGTCATCGGCATCCATGTCTTCGCGTTCACCTATTTTCTCACCTATGGCGCGCTGCGCTCGATCGACGCCTCACTGGAGGAGTCGGCCCAGATACTCGGCGCGCGGCGCTGGCAGACGACGTTGCGGGTGAACCTGCCGTTGGTGGCGCCCGCGATCACCGGCGGCGCACTTCTGGCGGCGATCGACTCGATGGCGTTGTTCGGGCCGCAGGCGATCATCGGTATGCCCGCGCAGATCGTGTTCCTGCCGACGCGCATCTACGCCACGATCGGCGGCTACCCGCCGCGCTGGGGGGAGGCGGCGTCGCTCTCGCTCGTGCTGGTCGCGCTTACCGTCGTGGGCCTCGCCGTGCAGCGTTACTTTCTGGAGCGGCGCTCCTACGTCACCATTGGCGGCCGCGGCGCGCGCATGCAGCGCGTTGAACTCGGCGCGGCGCGCTGGGTGTTGCTGGCGTTCTGTCTGTTCGTGGTGTTCTTCAGCGCCGTGGCACCGATCGGCGTGCTGACCGTGACGGCATTCTCCAAGAGCTGGATTGACCCGCCTTCGTTTGCAAACTTCACGCTGGAGCATTTCGCGACTGCGCTGTTCCTCGACCAGATCGCCGTTCGCGGCATCTACAACAGCTTTCGTCTGGCGACGGCCGCCGCCACACTCGCGGTGGCGATCGGGGCCGCTGTTGCGTATCTCGATTTGCGCACGACCCTGCGCGGGCGGCGTCTGCTGGACTATCTGGCCATCCTGCCGCTCGGCCTGCCGGGGACTGTGATGGCGGTGGCCGTGCTGCTCGCCTTCATCCGCCTGCCCGTGCCGATCTACGGCACGATCTGGATCCTGCTCATCGCCTATGTCGCCCGCTTCATCCCCTTTGCCACGCGCAGTGCCAACGCGACCTTCCGCCAGATCGACTCCTCGTTGGAGGAAGCCGGCCGGATCGTCGGCGCGTCGTGGTGGCAGAGCATCCGTCGCATCCTGATCCCGCTGTCGCGCCCGGGTCTGCTCGTCGCCTTCCTGCTGGTCTTCATTCCCGCATTCGGCGAGTTGAGCGCGACCATCCTGCTCTACACCGGCGGTACTGAAACGATTGCCATTGCCATCTACCGCCTGAACGACCTCGGCCAGCTCGAAGTCGTTGCCGCCCTCGCCGTGTTCACGATCGCCGTGGTGCTGGGACTGAGCGCGCTGGTGCAATTCCTGTCGGGGCCCGATGCCGCCGACACGCCGGCGCGCGGCTAGCCATGGCCTTCATCGACATTGCCGGCATCGGCAAGCGGTTCGGCGCATTCCAGGCGCTCGGCGGCATCGATCTGGCGATCGAGGCGCGCGAGTTCATCACCTTCCTCGGCCCCTCCGGCTGCGGCAAGACGACGCTGCTCCGCATTCTCGCGGGGTTCATCGCGCCCGATGTCGGCACCATCACGGTCGACGGGCAGGCGCTCTCGACCCCGGGATCGGTGGTACCGCCGGAGGCGCGCCGCATGGGTATGGTGTTCCAGAACTATGCGGTCTGGCCGCATTTGTCGGTCTTCGAGAACGTCGCCTTTGGGCTGCGGATTGCGAAGCTGGCGCGCGGCGCGATCGACGATCGGGTGCGCCGGGTGCTGTCGGCGGTGGGGCTGGAGGGGTTGGAAGGCCGCCATCCCGGCCAACTCTCGGGCGGCCAGCAACAGCGCGTGGCCCTCGGCCGCTCGCTGGTGATGGAGCCGGCGATCCTGCTGCTCGACGAACCGCTCTCGAACCTTGATGCCAAGCTGCGTGAGCGGATGCGCACGGAATTGAAGGACCTCCAGCGCCGCACTGGTATCACCTTCATCTACGTCACCCACGACCAGGCCGAGGCGATGGCGCTGTCGGACCGGATTGTCGTGTTCAACAAGGGCCGGGTGCAGCAGACGGGCACGCCGCGCGAGGTCTATGAACGGCCGGCAAATCTGTTCGTCGCGGATTTCATGGGGCTGGTGAACAGGGTATCGGGAATGGCAATCCCGCAATCTGACGGCTCGGTGCGGATGCGCATCGGCGGGCAGATGATCTCCGCCCGCGCGCCGGCGGGATCGTCAGTCGCGCCTGGCCCGGTGATCGTGGCCATCCGGCCAGAGGCGATCCGCCTGGGTGCGGCATCCGTCGAGCCAGGCATGAACAACCTGAGTGGCACGGTGGCCGAGAGTGTCTTCCTCGGCAACATCATCGACTACCGGATCGACGTCGGCGGAACGATGCTGCGCGTCCAGGGCGGACGATGGAGCAATTATGCGCCCGGCACGGCCATCCAACTCTGCGTCCCCGCCAGCGAATGCCTCGCCATCGACGGTGCAACCGACGACGGCAATGCCAACAACGACGACGACTGACAGCTGCGATATTCAGCGAGCAACGGAACAATACCATGAAGCCGGCGACAAAACCGCGAAACCTGCTCTTCATCATGTCCGACGAGCACAACAAACACGTGCTCGGCGTGGCCGGCCATCCGGTGATCCAGACGCCCAATCTCGATCGCCTTGCCCGTTCCGGGGTGCGCTTCACCGATGCCTACTGCAACTCGCCGATTTGCGTTCCCTCGCGGGCGAGTTTCCAGACCGGCCGCTACGTCAATCAGATCCGTTTCTGGGATAACGCGATCGCCTATGACGGCAGTGTGCCGTCCTGGGCGCATCGCCTGAAAGCGGCCGGGCATCGCGTCGACTCGATCGGAAAACTGCATTTCCGCAGCGCCGATGACGATAACGGCTTCACTAAGGAACACATGCCGCTGCACGTCGTCGACGGCGTAGGCGACCCGATCGGCATGCTGCGCGATCCGCCGCCGCCCCGATTGGCGACGCTGCGCCTGGCGGCCGATGCGGGACCCGGCGATTCCACCTATCAGGGCTATGACGACCGCATCACCGCGGCGGCACAGGACTGGCTGCATGCCCGCGCCGCCCATCCGGATGACAAACCGTGGGTGTTGTTTGTTTCGCTCGTGTGTCCGCACTTTCCCCTGAAATCGCGACCGGAATGGTTCAACCTCTACCCCGGCGACAGCTTGCCCTGGCCGGCGATGTACGATCCGTCCGAGCGCCCGTCACATCCCTTCATCGATGCGATGCGCAAATGCCAGCTCTACGAGCAGGGTTTCGACGATCCGAGGAAGGTGCGCACGGCGCTGGCGGCCTACTTCGGCATGGTCAGCTTCGTCGATCACAATGTCGGGCTGTTGATGAAGGCGCTCGCCGAGAGCGGTCTCGATGGGGAGACCCGGATCATCTACACCAGCGACCACGGCGATAATCTCGGTACGCGCGGGCTGTGGGGCAAGTCGAACATGTACGAGGAAGCGGCGGGCATCCCGATGATCATGGCCGGCCCCGAAGTGCCGGCGGGCGTGGTCTGCCGGGATCCCGTTTCGTTAGTGGACGCATTTCCGACGATCGTCGATTGCGTCGGTCTGCCGATGAACCCGGACGACCGCGATCTGCCCGGCGTGCCGTTGCTCGATATCGTCCGTGGCGTGGCGCCGGCACGGACGGTGATGAGCGAGTATCATGCGGCGGGATCGGCGACCGGGGCGTTCATGATCCGTCACGGCAGTTTCAAGCATATCCACTATGTCGGCATGCCACCGCAGCTGTTCGACCTCGCGGCCGACCCCGGTGAGCGGCGCGACCTGGCGTCCGAGCCAGGCTATGGCGGTGTGCTGGCGGATTGCGAGGCGGCATTGCGCCGCGTGGTGAACCCCGAGGCGGCCGATGCGCAGGCGCGCGCCGATCAGGCCACCAAGATCGCGTCGCTCGGCGGGCGTGAGGTGATCCTGGCGAAGGGGAGTTTCGGGTACTCGCCAGTGCCGGGCATGAACCCCGTCTACAACTAGGAGTCTTCGGGTGGCAGCAACTCCGCACGGGATGAGCGGTGCGCCGGTATCCTGCTGCGCGGGGCTGGAACGGCGAGGGGGGAGGCGCGCCGTCCAGGCCGTGACGACCTCAGTGCTCCCGCGGCCTGCCCGGCTGGTCCGCATTCCCGGCGGGCGGTTCGTGATGGGAACTGATACCAGCCCGCTGCCGCAGGATGGCGAGGCGCCTGCGCGCCGCGTCGACATCCGGCCATTCGCGATCGATCCGGCAACAGTGACCAACGACGGGTTCGCCGCCTTCGTTGAAGCCACTGGCTATCGGACGGAAGCGGAGCGTTTCGGATGGTCGCTCGTGTTCCGACGGTTTGTCGAAAGCGAATTGGCGACGCTATCGCCTGATGCCCCGTCCTGGTGGTGCAGGATCGAGGGCGCGTCGTGGCGCCATCCGGAGGGACCGGCTTCGACGCTCCAGGGGCGTGACGATCACCCGGTTGTTCATGTCTCGTGGCACGACGCCACCGCCTTCGCGGCGTGGGCGGGCGGTCGTCTGCCAAGCGAGGCAGAGTGGGAATGCGCGGCCGCCGGCGGGCTGGCGGGGCCGCGCTTCCCGTGGGGCGATGCCGAACCCGACGATATCTCCTATCAGCCGTGCAACATCTGGCAGGGTAATTTCCCGGCCCGCAACAGTGCGGCGGATGGGTATGTCGGCACTGCTCCCGTCAATAGTTTTGCACCCAACGGCTTCGGTTTGCACAACATGGTCGGCAATGTCTGGGAATGGTGCGCCGATCCGTTTCGGATACGCTCGATTTCCCGACCAGCAAAGCAGCGCAACGAAGCCGCCCGCGCGGAGCACATGCGCCTGCTCAAGGGTGGTTCGTATCTGTGCCACAAATCCTACTGCTACCGATACCGGATTGCCGCGCGCACCGGGGCGGGCGCTGACAGTTCCACTGGCCATGTCGGTTTCCGTCTTGCCTACGATATCGGCTGATCCGCCAAACCCCAGATGCCCCCAAATCGAGGAAGACGCCCATGCGCCCAGCCAATCTCGTCGTGATCATGTCCGATGAGCACCACCCCCGCGCCATGGGTGCCGCCGGGCATCCATTCGTGGTCACGCCGAACCTCGATCGGCTTGCCGCCCGTGGCACACGGTTCGACGCCGCCTACTGCAACTCGCCGATCTGCGTGCCCTCGCGGGCCTCGTTCGCGACCGGTCGCTACGTGCATGCGCTCGGCAACTGGGACAACGCGATGGCCTATGACGGCAGCGTGCCTGGCTGGGGCCACGCGCTGCAACGCGGCGGCCACCGTGTCGATTCGATCGGCAAGCTGCATTACCGCAACGCCGAAGACCCCACCGGTTTCGATCGCCAATATCATGCGATGCATATCTACGGTGGCTATGGCATGGTCTGGGGTGCCCTGCGCAATGGCGAGGCCGATTTCACCGAGCGCGCCCATGTGATGATGGGGCCGATGGGCACAGGACTGTCGAAATACAACATCTACGACGACCGCATCGCCACCGAGGCGGAACGCTGGCTCGCCGATGCCGCCGCCGCACCCGGCGACCGACCGTGGGTGCTCTATCTCGGTTTCGTCGCTCCGCACTTTCCGCTGACGGTGCCGCAGGAATTCCTTGATCTCTATCCACCCGACACGATGGCGCCGCCGCGTATGCATCCGAAGGATGGCCACCCCCGCCACCCCTGGCTCGAACGCAGCCACCAGCTCCATCCCGTCGATGATGCCTTCGACGATGCCGGCCGCCGGTTGGCCACCGCCTGCTACTACGGGCTGTGCACCTGGATCGACCGCCAGGTCGGCCGCGTCATCACCGCGCTGGATCGCACCGGCCTAGCGGACACCACGCGCGTCATCTACACCTCCGACCACGGCGACAACATCGGCGCGCGTGGCATCTGGGGCAAGAGTACGCACTACGACGACGCTGTCGGCGTGCCGATGATCATGGCCGGTCCTGGGATTGCGGCCGGGCAGGTCTGCACGACCCCGGTCAGCCTCGTTGATCTCGCGCCCACTATCATGGATGCGGTCGGCGCCGATCCGTATGACTGGGCGACGGACCTTCCTGGCCGGTCACTGTTCGAGATCGCGGCCGCGCCCGATGACGCCACGCGCACGGTGTTCTCCGAATACCATGCGTTCGCCTCACCCTCAGCCACATTCATGCTGCGCAACGGGCGCTACAAGTACAACCACTATGTCGGCTACGAACCGGAATTGTTCGACCTCCAGCTTGATCCCGGCGAGGAGCGCAACCTCGCCGCCGATCCCGGGCACGCCACGATCCTGGCCGGCTTCGCGGCCCAACTGCGCGGCATGCTCGATCCCGATGCCGTCGATGCCCAGGCGAAGGCCGACCAGGCCGCCCTGATCGCTCGGTTCGGCGGGCCGGAGAAGGCGAGCAATATTGGCGCTCCCGGGGCGACGCCGGCGCCCGACTGAGCCGCCTCAGCGCGGCGGTGCGCCGGGTCGGCGCATGAACAGGAGCAGGATCAGCGGTGGCACGATGATGAAGGTCATCATCAGGTAGTCATTGCTGAACGCGATTATTTGTGCCTCCCGCGTGATTATCGCGTCCAGCACCTCCGCGCCCAGTGTGGTCGCGGGGTTGAGGAAATGTCCGATGCCATCATGGTTTTGCAGGGCGCGGCTGAATGGCGTGATCCCTGCCGCGAGGTCGGCGTGCGAAATCTGGGTACTGCGCGCCAGCGTGAACGAGGTGACAGACACGCCGATTGCCGCCCCGATATTGCGCGAGAGGTTCTGCATCGCGGCCGCGTCGCCGCGATATTGTGGGGGCAGGGTGGCGAAGGCGACCACGGTCATCGGGTTGAAGATGAAACCCATCGCGAAACCCTGGATCACCAACACCGTCACCATCTGCCGCTCGGACATGTCGGGCGACCAGGCGGACATGCTGTAGAGCGTCCAGCCGAGCAGCAGCAGCCCGAACGCCATCAGCTTGCGCTGGTCGAAATACCGCCCGCCGATCCGCCCGGCGATCAGCATGGCTACCATCGTACCCGCCCCGCGCGGCGCCATCGCGGCGCCCGCGGTGGAGACGGGGTAGCCGGCGAGGTTTTGCAGGAATGGTGCCAGCAGCGAGGAACTCGCCATCATGATCGTGCCGGTGCAGAACATCATCGCGGCGGCGGCAACGAAATTGCGGTCCTGAAACAAGGCACGCGGCAGGAACGGTTTCTCCGCCAGACACATGTGCACGATGAACAGATACAGGCACAGCCCGGCCAGCACCGCCTCGATCAGGATCTCCTGGGCGTTGAACCAATCGACCGTCTGGCCGCGATCCAGCAGCATCTGCAGCGCACCGACGCCCAGCGCGAGCACGGCGAAGCCGATCCAGTCGAAGCGCAGCTCGGCGCGCGGCTGCGATTTCGGCATGAACAGCATCAACCCGACGGTGGCGATGATACCGAACGGCAGGTTGACGTAGAACACCCAGCGCCAGTTGAACGCATCCGTCAGATAGCCGCCAAGCGTGGGCCCCATGATCGGGCCAACCATGATGCCGACCCCGAAAATCGCCATCGCCTGCGCCCGCTGCTCGAACGGATAGATGTCCAGCATCGTTGCCTGCGACAACGGCGCCAGAGCCGCCCCACAAACGCCCTGCAGAATGCGGAACACCACCATCTGCTCCAGCGTCTGCGCCGCTCCGCACATCATCGAGGTGATCGTGAAGCCGATGAGCGAGGCGATGAACAGGTTCTTCCGCCCGAAACGCTGCGCCATCCAGCCAACCGGCGCCGTCATGATGGCGGAGGCGATGACATAGGAGGTCAGCACCCAGGTCACCTGGTCCATCGTCGTCGAAAGGCTGCCCTGCATATATGGCAGGGCCACGTTGGCGATGGTGGAGTCGAGGATCTGCATCAGCGTCGCAGTCATCGCGCAGCCGGTCAGCAGCGTCCGGTGCGGCACCTTCTCGCCGACAGCAACGCCAGCCGGCGTTTGCGTGGTCGCCGACATCCCTAGATCACGCCCATAGACGAGCCGAAACCGCCAAACCTTTGGTAAATCATGGCCATCATCGCCCCTGCATCCGCGGCGGTGCACCCACTCATACCACCGCCGGCAACTTCTATGCGCCATGAAGGCACAGGCGGCAATCTAAGCAGAGATTCGCAGGTTGGCCAACGGAAGGGCGTGCGTTTGCAGCGACGGCAAGCGCGCCTCCGGGGTTCAAGGGCCAGTGGCCCTTGGAACCCCGGACTGCTCGCGGCTGGACAGACGGCCTTCGGGTGCGCACAAGCGATCTCGCCGCATTCACTGGCGAAGCCCAAACTGCCGCGCGATCGCAATGCGGTCCGGGATGTCGATTGCCTGCGGCGCAAGAAGTCGGGGGGATCAAAGGGGCGTGCCCCTTTGCCGCCGGAGGCGCGCTTGCCTTCTCTGGATGCCGTGGCGGAGCCGATCGGACTCTGCTCAGCCGACCTTGTTGATCGCCCATTTGACCTGCTGGTCTCCATCCGGATAGCCGGTCAGGACGATCTGGTCGGTCTTTCGCGGTTCGGGGCCGCCGAGATAGATGCTCTCCTCCAGCGTCATGATCGCCCCCTCCGCGCGCAGCCGCCAGCCATTGCCGCTGGGCAGGCGCAGCAGCGCGGTCTCGCCATCCTGCTGGATCGAGGCATCGACACCGGGATGCAGATGGAAGCGCACCGTATAGGCCTGCGGCGTGTCGGCTTCGACGACATCCTCGCCGCGAATATCGTCGCCGCTTTCGGACATATAGAGCCGGCGCCGATGCACCGCGCCGAACGGCTTGCGGTAGCCGTCATGGCTGGCTTCGAGCCAATGCGCGCCGCTGGCCTCCTGGCGCTGCATATCGACCCGCTCCGGCCGGCGGCCAAGACCGCTCGGCTTCAACTCGGAGGAGTTGGTGTCGGTGATCACGAGGGTGGAATGCGCGGCGGTGGCGCGGCTGGCATCGTGCCATAGGCCAGTGGCCGCCGGCGCGCCGCCGCAGTTCACGATCAGCCGTTCGCGCCCGATCGACAATTCGAAGGAGAGCGTGCCGGCATGGGCGAAGCGGTCGAGCTTCGGGGCAGGCGGCGCGCCGCAATCCATGATCAGCACGCTGCGCCCGGCCTGCAGCCGCTGGAAGCCGCCATCATTCATCGCGTTCGGGCCGCGCACGGTCCGCCCGGCCTGGCCGAGCACGAGGTCGATCAGCGCCGCGTTGTCCTCCTTGGTGCCGTTGAACAGCGCGAGGCCGCCATCGGCGTGGCGCAGCGCGCGCAAGGCCGGGGCGACGCGCTCGATGGCCGGGGTCAGGCTGGATGGCGGGGTGGCCTGCGCCGCCTGGAGCAGCGCGCGGATTTCGGTAAGGTCCTGCAACACCACGAGAAGCTGGGCCGGGCTGCGCTCGCAATGGCAGCCATCGGGCAAAATCTGGCGGTCGATCTCCTGCGGCAGGATACGCAGAGCGCGGTTGAGGAAAGCGCCATGCTCGGGCAGCGCGACGGCGGCGGCGATCAGGCCCTTGATGGCAGTCAGCGCGCGGGCATCGAGTTCCTCGGTCGGCAGGGAGGCGGCAAGGGCGCGGGCGTCCGCGACGAGGCGGGCCATCAGCGTCTGCCGGAAGGCGTCATCGGCGGAGGCGGCGAAGAAATCATAGTGGCCGAGCCAGGCGGCAATGCGCGCGCCGGCGACATCGGGCCGCTGCGAGATCGGGTCGGGCGCGGGCTCGGCGATCCATTCGGCAACCAGCGCGCGGGCGCGGATACGGGCGGCGTCGGTGCCGAGGGCGCGCAGGTCGCGCAGCCAGGTGAACCCATGGGCGAGGGCGCGCAGCATCGGGACGGCGGCCGGATTGGTGAAGGCACCGGGCTGGAGAGTGGCGCGCAGGCCACTGAACTCAAGCTCGCCACGCAGCAGGGCGGTGCCGCGGAGGTCGTCGCCGGTCCACGGGTCCCGCACCGGTTGGGCGGGGGCGTCGGGGATGCGCGCCATGGTCAGGCTCGGCAGGCGCGCGATGCGGCGTTTGAGGTCGCGCACCCAGGCGGCCGGGCGCGGCGGGATCAGCCGGGGCGGAAGCATGCGGCCCTCCGCAAGTCGGCGATGGCGGCAGCGTAGTCGGGGGCGGCGAACACCGCGGTGCCGGCAACCAGCGTATCAGCGCCGGCCGCGATCGCGCGCGGTGCGGTGGCCGCGGTGATCCCACCATCGACCTGGAGGGCGATCGCCCGGCCGCTGGCATCGATCATGCGCCGCACGGCGGCGATCTTGGCGAGTTGGCTCTCCAGAAAGGTCTGGCCGCCGAAGCCGGGATTGACGGTCATCACCATGACGATGTCCACGAGGTCGATCACCCAGGCAATCGCCTCGGGCGGGGTCGCGGGGTTCAGCACCACACCGGCCTTGCAGCCGAGACGGCCGATGGCCTGGAGCGTGCGGTGCAAATGTGGGCCAGCCTCGGGATGCACGCTGATATGGTCGGCGCCGGCATCGGCGAACGCGGCGAGGTAGGGGTCAACCGGGGCGATCATCAGATGCACGTCAAAGGGCAGGCGCGTGTGCCGCCGCAGCGCGGCGATGACCGGCGGGCCGAAGCTGATATTGGGCGCGAAATGCCCGTCCATGACGTCCAGATGCAGCCAATCCGCGCCGGCCGCCGCCACGGCGTCGATCTCGGCACCCAGCCGCGCGAAATCGGCGGCCAGGAGGCTGGGCGCGATCGTGATCCGCTTTTCTTCTGACATGGGCGGGTCGCTGGGCATCCGACCGTTCTAGAGAAGTGGTGCCGTTGCGCACAAGGGTCTAGGGGCTCGCGCGGTTGCGGGCGCGGGGCGCATCACCGGCGTACCGCACGGGCGATGAAAAACCCGTCCATCCCGCCCCGCTCCGGCCAGAGCGCCGGCGAGGTGCGCAGATCGCCGCCGCCCGTCAGGGCCTCCGGCATGCCCGCGGCCTCGGCGGGGCTGAAGGGGACGGCACGCAGCGGGAGCCGGGCGAGGGCGGCGGCGAAACGCTCCTCGCCCTCGGCGCGTTGCAGCGAGCAGACGGCATAGATCAGCCGTCCGCCAGGCCGCAGCATGGCGGCGGCAGCGTCGATCAACCGATCCTGCTGCACGGTCAGCGCGGCGATGTCCTGCGGGCGCTTGAGATACGGCACGTCCGGATGGCGGCGGATGGTGCCGGTGGCACTGCATGGCGCATCCAGCAGCACCGCGTCGAGCGCAGCGGGCGGGTGCCAAAGGGCGGCATCGGCCGCGACCGTCTCGGCGGCGAGACCGAGGCGGGCGAGATTCTCGCGCAATCGTGCGAGACGGCCGGGATCGCGTTCGACCGCCGTCACGGTGGCGCCGGTGGCGGCAAGCTGGGCGGTCTTGCCGCCGGGCGCAGCACAGAGATCGGCGACCCGCTCGCCAGGCTGGGCCGCGAGCAGCCGCGCCGGCATGGCGGCGGCGGCGTCCTGCACCCAGAACGCTCCTGCTTCGAAACCGGCCAACTCGGTCACCCGCGTGCCGGCCGGGTAGCGCCACGACCCCGTCGGCAATTCCTTGCCACCATCGGGTGCGACCGCGCCGGGGCGCAGGGTGAGATCCAGGGGCGCCTCATGCAGATGGGCGGTCGCGATCGCCCGCGCGTCGGGTTTCCAGGCCGTCCAGAGCCATGACGGCGTGTCCAATCTGGGGCCGTCGAGACCCTCCAGCGCCGCCGCCCCGCCGGCCGCGACACGACGCAGCACGGCGTTGACCAGCTTGCAGAACGGCGCCAGGCCGCGCGCCCGCGCCAACCCCACGGCGGTCGCAACCGCCGCATGGGCCGGCGTGTCGAGCAGCAGCAGACCAGCCGCGCCGATGCGCAGCACATGGCGCACTGGAATTGGTGGCGCCTTGGCGAGGAATGGCTCCAGCACCGCGTCGAGCGTGCCCATCCGGCGCAACACCGCCGCCGCCAGCCGATGTCCGGCGGCACGATCCCGTGCGTCGGCCTTCGGCAATGCGGCCAGCGCGTCATCCAGGGTACGGTGGCGGTCGAGCACGGCGCCCAGCAGATCGAAAGCCGCTTCGCGCGTCGGGTCGCTCATATTGAGATGTCCAGGCGGAAAAATCCGGAAAATGCCGCGTGGAACGGTGGTGGAGCTGAGGGGAATCGAACCCCTGACCTCCTCATTGCGAACGAGGCGCTCTCCCAACTGAGCTACAGCCCCGTTCCACGCTTGATCGGCGGCCCCATGCGCGGGCCGCTGAGCCGGGGGGACATCGCGTACGCCCGGCGCCAAGTCAAGCGGCGCCAAGTCAAGCACGGGGACAGCGAGCAAGATTCCGCCGTCTTGCCGAGCCGGGCAATCCGGTTGATCCTCCGCGCAACAAACCTGGAGGATGCCATGTCCGCTTTTCCGCTCCCCACGACCGATCTTGCCGCGGCCGGTCTTAACCCCGCCCCAATCGGCCGATTGACGGCGTTGATCGCGCGTCACATCGCCGATGGCCGCTATCCCGGCGCGCAGATCGCCATCGCCCGGCACGGCAAACTCGCGCATTTCCAGACTTTTGGTGTCGCAGCCGCCGGCAAGCCGGCGACGGACGACAATGTGTGGCTGCTGTTCTCCAACACCAAGGTCGTCACCGCCGCCGCGCTGTGGGTGCTGGCCGAGCAGGGCGCGTTTCGCTTCACCGACCGGGTCAGCGATCATGTTCCGGAGTTCGCCCGCAACGGCAAGCAGGACGTCACCATCCTCGATGTGATGACCCATCGCGGCGGGTTCCCGAATGCGGTGGTGACGTCGAAATGCTGGGAAGATCATGCGCTGCTGCGCGAGACGGTCAGCAACTTCTCGCTCGAATTCACCCCGGGGTCGCGCCTGTTCTATCACGGCGCGTCGGCCCATTGGACGGCCGGGGTGTTGATCGAGGCGTTGACCGGCCAGGATTTCCGCAAGGTGATCCGCGAGATGGTGATCGCGCCGATGGGGCTGGAGAACGAGATCGTCATCGGCATGACCAGCAAGACGCAACTCGGCCGCGCCGCCGACATGCATGAGCCGATCGAGGGCGGCGTCAAGCCGATCGCCGACAACAACACGGCCGCCTTCCGCAAGGCCGGCGTGCCCGGCGGCGGCGGCTATGCGACCGCGCGCGGCATGGCGGCGTTCTATCAGATGATGGCCAATGATGGCGTGCTGGCCGGCAAGCGCGTCGTCTCGCAGCGCGTGCTGCAATACGCGATCCGCAACTGGACCGGCGATATGGTGGACGGCTACATGGACATGCCGATGCATCGCGGCATCGGCCCGCATTTGCGCGGCACCACACCGACCATTCGCGGCCTCGGCAGCTTCGCCTCGCCGCGCACATTCGGGCATGGCGGCGCGGGCAATTCCTACTGCTGGGCCGACCCCGATTCGGGCGTGTCGTTCGCCTATCTGACGAATTGCCGCATCCCCGACCCCTGGCACAGCCTGCGGCTGGACCTGGTGTCGAATTTCGTGCATTCGGCGATCGAATAATCCGCCTTTTTCGCGGGCGGTTGCCTCCAGATTAGGCAGGACCGGCAGCGACACCCCGTGGATTTACGCGATTCTTTCATGATCGGGCCGCGGCCCGGTATGTGCTATGATCTGTCGTCTTGAGTCTGGCACACAACAATCGAGGGAGACAAAATCATGACTGACCCGACGAAAGCCGCCGAAGCGACGATGCGCGCCGTGCGCGGTTTTACCCGCCGAACGCTGCTTGCACGCTCCGCCGCCATCGGCACCGCCGCCGCGATGGGCCCGTGGGTGGTGAAGGACGCGCTGTCCTCCTCCGGCAGCATCAACCTGCTGAACTGGGACGATGAACTGCCCAACCCGGTGATCCCGACATTCGAGAAGAAAACCGGCATCAAGGTGAACACCACCTCCTTCAGCCAGAACGAGGAGCAGATCAACAAGCTGCAGGCGACCAGCGGCGCCGGGTTCGACCTGTGCCAGCCGACCGCCAACCTCGCCACGCCCTATCGCGACCTCGAAGTCTTCCAGCCGCTCGATCCCAAGCGCATGAACCTCGACGGGCTGCTGCCGGCCTTCGTCGCGACCTCGGTGAAGCTCTGGACCTGGGACGGCAAGCTCTACCACGTGCCGCATACCTGGGGCAGCGAAGCGATCTCGTGGCGCACCGATCTGGTGACGCTCGACTACAAGACCCTGTCCTACGGCACGCTGTGGGAAGATCGTTTCCGTGGCAAAGTGCAGGGCCGGCCGCATTCGCTGATGCTGGGCATGGGCCTGTGGATGGATGCCACTGGCAAGCTGCCGTCCAACCGCATGCTCGATGCCTTCAAGGACGAAGCCACCTTCAAGAAAATCTACGACCAGATCCTGCCCTTCGCGATCTCCAAGAAGCCTTGGATCAAGCAGTTCTGGGACAGCGCCGACAACACCAAGTCCGGCCTGCTGGAGAACGGCGTCGTCATCGGACAAACCTGGGACGGCCCGCCGCTGAGCCTGAAGAAGCAGGGCAAGGCGGTCTCCTACATGGCGCCGCAGGAAGGCGCGATCACCTGGCTCGACGGCTGGTCGATGCCGAAGGCCGCGAAGAACATCGATCAGGCCTATGAGTGGCTGAAATTCGTCCACTCGCCCGAAGGCTCGGCGATGGTCGCCGAAGGGTCCGGCTACAATCCGGTCGCCAAGGGGGCGGACGACCTGCTCTCGCCGGCGGCGAAGAAGAACTTCAGCGAAGCCTATCCCGACGACGCGCTTGCCCGCATCTGGCCGCGCCCGTCCGAGCCCTCGTGGTTCGCCGAGCTGCGCAACCAGTACGCCGAGAAGTTCAAGGCGGCATGACGACAGACGTCGAACTCGACGCGGTGACGGTCCGGTTCGGATCGTTCACCGCCGTCGAACAAGCCAGCCTGCGGATCGAGGAGGGGGAGTTCTTCTCCTTCCTCGGCCCGTCCGGCTGCGGCAAGACCACCATCCTGCGCACCATCTCGGGCTTCATCGACCCCACCGAGGGCGCGGTGCGGATCGGCGGGAAGGACATGCGCGGCATCGGCGCCAACAAGCGGCCGACCGCGCTGATCTTCCAGTCCCTCGCGCTGTTCCCGATGATGACGGTGGCGGAGAACATCGGCTACGGATTGCGCGTGCGCGGCGTCGCCAAATCGGTGCGCCAGAAGAAGGTGGACGAACTCCTCAACCTCGTTGCCCTCGGCGACCAGGGCGCGAAGAAGGTCGACGAGCTTTCGGGCGGCCAGCGCCAACGCGTCGCCATCGCGCGCGCACTCGCCGTGGAGCCGAAGGTTCTGCTGCTCGACGAGCCGCTCTCGGCCCTCGACCTCAAGCTGCGCCAGCACATGCGCAACGAACTGCGCGCCATCCAGCGCCGCGTCGGCATCACCTTCATCTACATCACCCACGACCAGGGCGAAGCGCTCACCATGTCCGACCGGATTGCGGTGATGAACGCCGGGCGGATCGAGCAGATCGGTGACGGCCGCGCCGTCTATGATGCCCCGCGGACGGCGTTCGTCGCCGGCTTCGTCGGCGAGAATAACTCCTTTCGTGGGCGCATCACCTCGGCCGCCGCCGGGTTCGTCGTGATCGAAACCAAGCGTGGCAGCTTCCGCGGCACCAACCCGCTGAACCTCACCGCCGGCGCCGAGGCCATCCTGTTCATCCGTCCGGAATCGTTGCATTTCGGCGTCACCGAAAACCGTTGCACGGCAATAACTACCGAGATCGCCTATGAAGGCAACCTCACCCATGTCGGCCTGCGCGCCGACGACGGCAGCCATCTCCTCGTCCTGCTCGGTGGCGCCGAGAACCGCACCCCGCCCGCACTCGATGCCCGGGTCGAACTCGGTTTCGCCGCGGCGGACGCGATCGTGTTGCCGCCCAATGGTTGAAAGTTTTTTGGTTCTTTTTTGTAAAAAAGAACAGCGCTTCTTTTTGAAAAAAGAAGCAAAAACTTTTCATCCACTAGAGCGCGGCGCGTAACACATGCGCGCGGCTATTGGGCATCCGTTTATTATTGCGCTACCGTTCGTTGTGGCCGCGCTGTTCTGGTACATCGCGCGGCGGGAGCGCAAGCTTGGGCTGATCCAGGGGCCTACGTTTTTTCAACGCAACGGAACCGCGATCGGTAGTTTTCTGCTGATCGCCGTCATCTTCTGGGCGGTGTTCCTGATCGTGCTGCCGCAGTTGTTCATGGTGGAAATGTCGTTCCGGCCAAAACTGCCGCCATCCGCCACCGGCGGGCCGCGCGATGTCTATACTTTGCAGAACTACCACTACTTCCTGTTCGGCAGCCCGACCAACTCCGACAACTGGAACATCATCCATATCCGCGCCTTCTTCCTGACCATCTTCGCCTCGATCATGGTCACCATCGGCAACTTCCTGCTGTGCTATCCGCTCGCCTTCTACATGGCGCAGGTCGCCGCCGCGGCACGGGTGCGCTTTCTGCTGCTGCTGTTGATCACGCCCTATTGGGTCAATGAAATCCTGCGCGCCTTCGCCTTCCGGGTGATCTTTTCAAGCTCGGGCATCCTCAACAAGCTGCTGCTCGGCGTGGGCCTGGTGACCGAGCCGGTCGACTTCCTCGGCATGGATGTCGGCATGTACGCGGGCCTCAGCTACGCCTACCTGCTGCTGATGGTCTTCCCGCTCTACAACGCCATCGAGAACCTGCCGAAAAGCCAGATCGAGGCGGCGCGGGACCTCGGCGCGCCGTGGTGGCACATCCATCTGTTCGTGGTCATGCCGTTTGCCAAACCCGGCATCGCCTCGGGCTGCACGCTGGTATTCATGCTGACCTCGGGTGCCCTGGCCGCGCCGCTGGTGCTCGGCGGCCCGCGCTCGATGTGGTTCACCCCGATCGTCTATGACCGCTTCTACCAGACCTTCCACTGGCCGCAGGGCGCCGCCTACGCCTTCATCCTGTTGCTGACCTGTATCGCCTTCGTGCTGGCGGTCATGCGCATCGGCAAGCTGAGCCTCGGCGAAATAACCAGATGACCTCCCACAGCATCCGCCGCGCGATGGTCGGCTTCTACCTCGTGCTGTTCTTCGCCTATCTGTTCGGCCCGCTCATTTTCATGGGCATCACCGCCTTCAATACGTCCGAATACCCCGCCGTGATCCCCTTCGAGGGCTTCACGCTCGAATGGTTTCGCATTCTGTTCAACGACCAGAACATGATCATCGGCCTGCGCAACAGCCTCAAGATCGCAGCCCTCGTCGTGCTCATCTCCGTCCCCTGCGGCCTGGCCGGCGCGATGCTGATGCAGCAGGTCTATGCCCGCGCCCGCAGCTTCTACTATCTGGTCGTCGTCTCCCCCGTTCTGACGCCGGGCGTGATCATCGGCATCTCGACCGTCATTTTCTGGAAGGACGTCACCACCAGCACCGGCTTCGGCTTCCTCTACGACGGCATCCTGCTCGCCAGCCTGGGGCAATCGAGCTTCATCTCCGCCTACTGCATGCTGATTTTCATGTCCCGCCTGCAGCGCTTCGACATCGCACTGGAAGAGGCCGGACTCGACCTCGGCGCGACCAACGCGCAGGTGTTCCGCCATATCCTGATCCCGTTCCTGCGCCCGGCGATCCTCTCGGCCTCCGTGCTCGCCTTCCTGTCGAGCTTCGAGAACTACAACACCACCACCTTCGCCATCCTGGCGGAAAAAACCCTCACCACCGTACTCGCCGGCCGCGTGCGCCAGGGGTCCACCCCCGCCATCAGCGCGTTGGCCGTGACCATCATCGCGGTCACGCTGGTGGGCACCGTGATCTACGAGATCGTCAAACGCCGCGAAGACAAGCGCAAGGCCGCCGAACTGCGCACGGCCGCCGAGGCAGATCGCCGCGAGCTGGCGTAGGCACGTCAACCAGCACCCGCCTCCCGCACTTGCCCGCGCCGACAGAAATGAGATATCCGGGCGCGGATGCAGGTTCAAACCTGGGTTTCAAGAAACGAAGGAGACGGCCATGGCGTTCTACGAATTGCGGCAATACAAGGTTCTGCCCGGCAAGATGGACATGTTCGTCCGCCTGATGGAGGAGGAGATCATCCCCTTCCAGGTCGCCAAGGGCATGGTGATCACCGGCAGCTTCCGCGGCGAAACCGATGACAGCGTCTATGTCTGGACGCGCCGTTTCGAGAGCGAGGAGCAGCGGGCGGCACTCTACAAGGCCGTCTATGAGTCCGATCACTGGAAGAACACCGTCTCGCCCAAGGTTGGCGAAATGCTCGACCGCTCGGCCATCGTGGTCACGCGGATCGTGCCGACGCCGAAATCGACGGTTCAGTAGCCCCCGATCGCGGCAGCCCCCGATCGCGGCGCGGTCAGGCGTTCGCCAGCACCGCGTCGCAAATCCGCGATACATCGGCGTCCGTCAGGTCCGGGTGGATCGGCAGGGCCATGATGCGGGTCGCCAGGTCCTCGCTGACCGGCAAGGCGCTGCCGTCATGGGTGGCGGCATAGGCAGGCTGGTGATGCAGCGGCTTCGGGTAGTAGATCGCCGAGGGCACGCCGGCTGATTTCAGTCCGGCCTGCATGCGGTCGCGGGCGGCGGAGTCGGGCAGCAGGATGGCGTAGATCGCCCAGGCGCTGGTGCTGTCGGCGACGCGGGCAGGAATAGTGACGGCGTTGCCAAGGCGGCGGTCGTAGATCTCGGCGATGCGGGCGCGGGCTTCGAGTTCCTCGGGGAAGACGGTCAGCTTGCTCAGCAGCACGGCCGCCTGGAGCGTGTCCATGCGGCCGTTCATGCCGGTACGCAGAACCTCGTAGCGGGTCGGTCCTTCGCCGTGGGTGCGCAGGCTGCGGTAGAGCGCGGCGCGTTCGGCGCTTTCGGTCAGCAGCGCGCCGCCGTCGCCATAGGCACCCAGCGGCTTGGACGGGAAGAAGCTGACAGCCGTCGAGTCGGCGGCGCTGCCGAGCATGCGCCCATGCAGGCTTGCGCCGAAACTCTGGGCGCAATCGTCAAGCGTGATCAGCCCCTCGCGCGCGGCGATGGCAGACAGTGCCGGCCAATCGGCGGGTTGGCCGAACAGATCGACCCCGATCAGCATGCGCGGACGCAGATTGCCGGCAGCGCGCACATCGGCAATGCGCCGTTCGAGATGGGCGGGGTCGATCTGGAATGTGCGTGGATCGACATCGACGAACACCGGCGCCGCGCCGAGAACGAGCGGAACTTCGGCGGTCGCGGTGTAGGTGAACGCCGGCAGGAACACCGCGTCCCCCGGGCCGATGCCCTCGGCCATCAGGGCGATCTGCAGCGCGTCGGTGCCGGAACTGATGGTGACGCAATGGGCGGCACCGCAGAATTTCGCCAGTTCGGCTTCGAGTTCAGCCACCTCCGGGCCGAGGATGAACTGGCAATGGGCGAGCACGGCATCGATGCGCCGGCGCAGATCGACGGCGATGCGGGCCTGCTGGGCCTTCAGGTCCAGAAAGGGCACTGGTGCCGCAGAAGCGGGACGCGTGGTGGCCGGGGCGAAGTCGTTCATCAGCATATCCTCATCAGGCGCGGGCGATGCCCGCACTGCCATCAACATTATGCTCGAATTCCGGCACCATCCGGGCAAGCTGAGCGAGCGCGAGCCTGGTCTGGCCGCCGCGGCAGGACACCGCGATCTCATCGATCGCGCGGCCGACAAGAGCGGGGTCGGAGGTGCGGGGGCTGGCCATCAGCAGGCCGGGATGGCCGGTGGGCACGGGCGGTTCTTTGCCGTGGAACAGTTCCTCGAAAAGCTTCTCGCCAGGACGCAGCCCGGTGAAGCGGATCGGCACGTCCACGTCCGGCCGCAGCCCGGCGAGGCGGATCATCTGGTGCGCGAGATCGACAATCTTCACCGGCTCGCCCATGTCGAGCACGAAAATACCGCCCTCATGCGCGCCATCACCCGGCGTGGTGCCGACGACACTGGCTTGCAGAACGAGGCCAACCGCCTCGCGCACCGTCATGAAATAGCGCTGCATGTCCGGATGCGTCACCGTCAGCGGGCCGCCGCGGGCCAGTTGGCGCTGGAACAGCGGCACGACCGAGCCGGTGCTGCCAAGCACGTTGCCGAACCGCACGGTGATGCAGCGCATGCCCCTCCCGGATCGCCGAGCCTCGATATCGAGCGCCTGGCAATACATCTCCGCCAACCGCTTGGAGGCGCCCATGACGCTGGTCGGATTGACCGCCTTGTCGGTGGAGATCACCACCATCGCCTGGGCACCCGCCGCGCGGGCGGCATCGGCCACCGCACGGGTGCCGGCGGCGTTGGTGAGCAGGCCTTCGAGCGGGTTCGATTCCACCATCGGCACATGCTTGAGGGCGGCGGCGTGAAACACCAGGTCGGGGCGCAGATCAGCGAACACCGCGCGGATGCGCGCCTCG
>JAYTUU010000143.1:0-47149 GCA_043744375.1 Rhodospirillales bacterium
GCGGCGCATGGCACGAGGCCGGTGCGGCAGGCTACGCCTTCACCGTATGGTACTTGCATCCACTACTCCTTGCCGGCTTGTCCGGCGCACGGGCAATCGGGTGAAGACTGAAGCCGCAATTAAGGCTCCGCCGGCCAAGGGCCGAGGGCCCTTGGAACCCCCATACTTCTCGCGGCTGGATCGGCCTTCATCGGTTGATACCCGCATTCCTGCTTGCGCCGCAGGCAGAAACGGGTTCCAAGGGCCCCCGGCCCTTGGCCGCCAGAGGCTTCCTTGCTCACCTGATGGCCCTGGCCTACGCCGGATAGGCCCAGCAGATTTCCGGCGGGACGGTGATGTCCACAGTAGTTCCGGGCGCGTGGCGCATCGTGGTGCCGGTGTCCAGCGCTTCGAGGCGGGTGCCGAAGGCGCGGAGTTCGTAGGCGGTTTGCACGCCCTGGAAGCGCTGGGTCAGCACCTCGACAGCGAAGCGATTGGCGTCGCCGGTGTCGAAGCGGATGTTCTCCGGGCGGATGGCGATCTTGACGTTCATGCCGGGGCTGACGCCGGGGGCGAGCCAGGCGATCAACGTATGGTCGTCGGCGAGTTCGATCGTGCCGAACGCGCCGTTGCGGTCACGCAGGCGGCCCGGAAGGAAGTTCGTGGCGCCGGTGAAGCTGGCAACGAACAGGTCCGCCGGCCGGTTGTAGACTTCCTCGGGCGAGGCGAGTTGCAGCAGCTTGCCATCCTGCATCACGCCGATCCGATCGCCGAGGACGACGGCCTCGGTCTGGTCGTGGGTGACGTAGAGGGCGGTGAGGCCGGCGCGCTTGATGATGCGGCGCAGATCGTCACGCAGGCGCAGGCGCAGCTGGGCGTCGAGGTTCGACAGCGGTTCGTCGAGCAGCAGCAGGCGCGGAGCGTAGACCATCGAGCGGGCGAGGGCCACGCGCTGCATCTGGCCGCCGGAGAGTTGGGTGACCGGGCGGTCGGCGTAGTCCGTGAGGTCCACGAGGTCGAGCGCCTCGGCGACCTTGGCGACCATGTCGGCGCGGCTGAGTCCGCGGCCCTTCAGCGGATAGGCAACGTTCTGGCGTACGGTCATGTGCGGCCACACGGCGTAGGACTGGAACACCATGCCGACATTGCGGGCGCGTGGCGGCACCAGCAGGCCCTGTTCGGGGGCGGAGACACGCTCGCCGCCGATGTCGATGGTCCCCGAGGTCGGGTGTTCCAGCCCGGCGACGCAGCGCAGGGTCGTCGTCTTGCCGCAGCCGGAGGGGCCGAGCAGGACGACGATTTCTCCCGCGTTGACGGTGAAGGACACACCGTCAACGGCGGGTTTGCCGGTCGCGAAGACTTTTCGCAGGTTGGCGATTTCGAGATTGGCGGACATCGGCTGGATTACTGCCTGTAGCCGTAGACGGTGTTCCATTCCTCGATCCACTTGTCGCGGAGGTCGCGGAATTCCTCGTATTTCGGTACCCATACTTTGGCCACCTTGGGGTCGAACCCCTTCGGCAGGAAGGGCGGCACCTTCAGCGAGGTCAGGTTGCCCTGGTCCTTGATGGTGAAGGCCTGGCCTTCCTCGGACAGCGCCCAGTCGAGGAACAGGCGGGCGGCGTTCGGGTTGGCGGCGGTCTTGGGGATGCCGGTGGCGTAGGGCGAGATCGGTACGCCCTCGGGCGGGAAGAATATTTCCACCGGCGCGCCGTCGTTCTTCTTGGGCAGGATGGCGTTGTAGATGAGCGGGGCGATCAGCGATTCGCCGCGCACCAGCGCGTCCGACAGCGGCGCGCCGGAGGGGTAGAGCTGCGGCTTGGTGGCGGCCTGGCGCTTCCAGTAGTCCTCGCCGAGCACTTGGCGTTCGAACATGATGCGCGTCCAGGTCGTGCCACCGGAGGGGGCGATGACCTGGCCGATCTGCTTGGTGTATTCGGGCTTGGTGAGGTCCATCCAGCTGGTCGGCGGCTTCTTCACCAGCTCCGAGTTATAGGCGATCGACCACGCCGGGGTCAGCCGCGGCCAGAGCTTGGGGGAGACGCGGGCGTCATCGAGGTAGTCGGCCGCGTTGGGCGGCGCGTAGTCGAGGAACAGGTCCTCCAGGCCCTTCATCAGCGCGCGATCGGAGTGGTCGATCACGTCGGCCACCAGCTTGCCGGCGGCGGCTTCGGTCTTGATGCGGGTGATCAGCTGGCCGCCGGAGGCGCGCACCATGTTGATGCGGATGAACGGAAACAGCTTGTTGAAGGCGTTGATGACCTCCTGCTCCACCTCGGTGAAGCTGGCGGTGTAGTAGATCATCTTGCCTTCCGCCTTGGCGGCGGCAACCAGTTCGGCGCGCGGCACGAACGGGGCGGCGATGGCCTCGCGCCGGAGGATGGCGGGGGCGGCGAGCAGCGTGGCGGTGCCGAGCAGGCCGCGGCGGGTGATCGAGAGGCGCTTCATCGTGGTCTCCGTTTCCTGTCGATGGATCAGCCGGCGCGGCCGACGCCGCCGGTACTCGTCGCGGTTGCCGTGTTGGTGCCGCGCGACAGCATGTGGGTGATGCTGATGAGAATGCCAAGCAGCACCATCTGCACCAGGCTGAATGCGGCGGTGACGCTGATGTTGCCGCCTTCGTAGTAGCCGAGCAGCTGCACCGCCATCACCATCGTGTCGCTGGAATAGAGGAACAGCGAGGAGCCGAGCTCGCGGATGGCGAGCACGAACAGCAGCGTCATCGCGGCGACCACGCCGGGGCGGGCGAGCGGCAGCATGATGGTCAAGATGGTCGACAGCGTGCCACGCCCGCAAATCCAGGCGGCTTCCTCCAGTTCGCGATGGATCTGCATCAGCGAGGTGGACAGCGCCTTCACCGTGTCGGGCAGGAACCGGGCGACGAAGGCGAGGGCCAGAATCCAGATGCTGCCATAGAATCCGCCGGGCAGGCCGATCCAGGCCCAGAGATAGGCGACGCCGATGACGAGGCCGGGGATGGCGACGGGGACGGTCGAGATCAGGTCGATCGTGCGGCGCGCCGGGGCGTTGGTGCGGTTGATCGTGTAGCCGACGGCGAAGGCGAGCACGCCGCCGATCAGCGCGGTGATGATGCCGACCTGCATGGTGTTGATGATCGAGTTGATCGTCGCGGGGTTGGAGAACAGCCGGTTGAAATGCAGCAGGCTGTACTGGCTGGTGTCGAACAGGCTGGCGACGTCGCGGATGAACAGGAATTTTCGAAACGCGGCAACCAGCAGGGCCAGCGTCGGCAGCACGACGACGATGAACAGATAGACCATCGCCAGGCCGAGGGTCAGGAAACGCCAGGGGCCGAGGTTCAGCGAGCGCGGCCGAAAGGCTTTGCCGGCGACGGTGGTGAAGCTGCGCCCGGACAGCACCTTCTGCTGCGCCCACACCAGCAGCCCGGTGACGATCATCATGATGAAGGCAACGGCGGCGGCGGTGGAATAGCGCGGCGGCGCCCAGGAGGTCAGTGCAAATATATAAGTAGTGAGCACGGAGATGTTGGCGGGCGCGCCGAGCACCGCGGGCACGCCGTAGATGCCGAGCATCACCACGAAGGACAGCAGCATGCCCGAGATGATCGCCGGCAGGATCAGCGGGAAGGTGATCGTCGCCATGGTCCGCAGCGCACTGGCGCCGGAGATTTCGGCGGCTTCCTCCAGCGAGGGGTCCATGTTGCGCAGCGCGGAGGCGGTGAACATGTAGACATAGGGCGCGTAGTACATGCCGAAAACGAAGATGATGCCGCCCATCGAGTAGAGGTCGATCCGCCAGTCCAGCCCCATGCGGGCGAAGATGGTATTGATCAGCCCGGTCTTGGGCGAGCCGAGGATCGCCCAGGCGACGCCGGCGACCAGCGGGGGCACGAACAGCGGCAACATACCGGCGCTGGCGATCAGGCCCTTCCAGGGCGTGTTGGTCCGCACGACGATCCAGGCGAAGGCGAGGCCGATGACGACGGCGAAGAACGTGCCGCCGGCGCAGGCGATCAACGAGTTCGCGAGGATGACCTGGACGTTCGGATTGGCCAGCACAGCCGTGAAATTATCCAGCGATATGTGCATGTTGGCATAGCCATCAGTCACCGGATTGCTGTCGGTGAGGGTGCCGAGCAGGAGCATGCCGATGGGGTAGATGACGAGGAAGCCGAGGATCGCCAGCAACAGCGCCGACCACGCCCAGGAGGCGAAGCGGCGGTTGCTCATGGGTGCTGATGCTGATCCGCCTGCCGCCACTCTGCCCCGCCCCCGCATTCCCGCCCCGCCCTGGCGGCGGTTCGCAGCGAAAGCTTCTTGCAGAAGCGCCGGCCGGCGGGAAGCCCTATTCGTGGGTGTTCCAGGCGAAGACCAGCAGCCCCGGATGGGTGGTGCGACGGCCGGCGGCGAACCAGGGTTCGTGGGCGAGATGGACGTCGATCAGGACTTCGTCGTCGTCATCGAGATAGAGCACGACCGGTGTGCCGCCGGCGATGAGGGCGGCGAGGTCGGCAGTGGCAATGGCCGTGGCACCGGAGACACGGCGCTCCAGCAGATCGGCGGTGGTGGCCGGGCGCTCCGGCGTGGTGGTCCAGTGCAGCAGGCGGCGACGGATCGGGCCATCAGTATAGTGAGCGATGCCGAGCGGGCCGGCATGGGGGCCGGCGATCAGGACTGGGGCATCGGCGATCAGGACTGGGGCATCGGCGATCCCGGTGGGGTGGGCGGCGAGCAAGGCGCGCCAGTCCGGCTTGTGCTGGGCGGGAGCGAGGACGTTGTTCCACAGCCCGATGGCGAGGCAGCATCCCATCAGAACTCCGGCGAACGCGCGGGCCGGCCAAACGAGGCGGCCGGTGAGGATGGCCGCGACGGCGAGGCAGATGGGGACGGACAGCCAGATGGTGACGCGCGGGATCAGCACCGGGCGGGCCAGGCTGACCGCGATCAGAATCGCGACGAACAGGAGCGGAAGGTACAGGAGCAGGGCGCGCGCGGGTTTACCGGGGCCGGGCACGGCGCGGGCGGTCAGCAGGATCAGCGTCAGCGCAGTCACGCTCGCCAACCCCATTTCGGTCAACAACTCCGTGCGCGAACCGTCCACGCCGAGGTCGCTGCGCACCATCGGGCCGATCAGCAGGAATCGGTTCAGGATCACCGGCGTGTCGAGGCCGGGGCCGGGCATCCAGCCGATATTGGCGGAGCCGGATTGGACGAGCATGGCGATCAGCACGGGCAGGCAGAGCACGGCGATGGCGAAATTGGCCGCGACCAGCCGGCGGATGTCGCGCACAGGCGTGGGTCCGGCGGCGAAGGCGAGCAGCATGATCATGCCGAGTGACGCCACGGCAAAAACGCCGGTGGCATGGCTGTGCACGAGGCCGATGCAGCCGCCGGCGTAGAGCAGCCAGGGCACCGCGGTTGGGCGGGACTGGCCGAGCAGGCGGGGTCTGAGGAGGCGGGCGGCGCCGAGCAACGCGACGAGGGCGAACAACGGCAGCAGCGCATAGGCCCGCGCCTCATGGGCGAAGTAGACCTGCACGGGCGTGACGGCCAGAACACCGGCGGCGATCAGGCCCGCCTTGCGCGACAGCAGTTCATGCCCGAGCTTGGCGATCAACGGGATGCAGGCGATCGAGATCAGCACCGAGGGGGCACGGGCCGTAAACTCGCCTCCGCCCAACAGAGTGGTGCCGAACAGCGCCGTCCAGGCCTTCAGGATAACGAAGTAGAGCGGCGGGTTGGTTTCCGTGAACAGACCCTCGCCCAGCAGGAAGCCGAGCGGCTGGGCGGACCATGCAATGCTGAACAGCTCGTTCTTCCAGAACGCGTCGTCGCCGGCGCCGTGCAGGCGCAGGACGGCAGCCAGCAGCACGAGCATGAGCAGCGGCGCGCGACCGTCAGACGTGACGCTGGCGGCAAGGCGCGCTCCGAAGGCAGCACCGGGACCAGAAGAGGCAATGCCGCGATGCCAGGCCGTTGGCCCAGTGGCGATGCTACGCGGCGGTGAAAACATGCCGGACGGGATGGACATCGGGAAATTTTCTTCAGATTACGGGGGTGTAAGGGCGCCGACCGGATAAAGGACGCGTCGCTGTTAAGGCGATGTTTAGGAATTGTAGGGCGGTTCATCGGCGCCGATCGGGTCTGCGGGGACGGATGATGGAGCCGCCGTGACGGTCCGCGCGGCAATTCGTCGGGCTGACACCGCGCGATACGTAACTTTTAGTTGATTGATGGTATCTCGTTAATTTGTATTTTGGATGATCGACGCTAGGCTTGCTCGGCGCGCAATCGCCAGGAGTGTCCCGACTGGTTGCATCCTCCCCTTAACGTCGGAGATTAACGTCTAAAATTCCGAGGCCCGTGCACGTCGGCCGTTTGTCAGGCCATCCGACGATTTCTGACAAGTCCCAACACGCTTTCGTGAATGAACTGTGCGTTAATCCGTTTAGCGAAATTAACACCCAGGACAGCAGTCATGCGCATCCTTCTCGCCCAGGGCCACAGTGCCGAAGCAAAGACCACAACAGCGCTGCTCAGCGCAACCGGCGGGGTCGTCGACCACGTCCGCACCGGCCGCGACGCGCTGATGTATCTGCAGACCTACGAATACGACATCGTCGTGCTCGACCGCTCGCTGGCCGATGGCGAGGGTGGCGATGCGCTGCGGCGGTTCCGGGCGCAGGGCTTCAACACCCCGGTGCTGATGCTGGCCGACTTCACCTCCGGCAAGGCGCGCGCCCAGGCGCTGCGGGCCGGGGCGGACGACCTGCTCAGCAAGCCCTACGACAGCGAGGAATTCGTCGCCCGCGTCGAGGCGGTGGTGCGCCGGCGCAACGGCTTCGCCCGCTCCGTGCTCCGCGTCGGCCCGCTGGAGATCGACATGGCCAGCCGCGAGGTTCGCATCGACGACCAGCCGCTCGCCGTGACCCGCAAGGAATACGCCATTCTCGAACTGATGGCGCTGCGCAAGGGCCGCGTCATTCCCAAGCAGAACTTCCTCGACCATCTCTACAGCGGCCTCGACGGTCCGGAGACGCGGGTGATCGACGTGTTCATCTGCAACCTGCGCAAGAAGCTCGACACCTGGGGTTTCGGCAAGCTGATCGACACCGTGCGCGGACATGGCTACATCATGCGCGACCTGTCCGACGTGGCCGCCGCAGTGGTTCCGCTGCCGATCGTGGCGACCGGCGCAAGCGCGGTTCCCGCGCCGATGGAACGGCTGGCGGCGGTCGGCTGAGGGCCGGCTGCGACAAGTGATGCAGGCTGACGGGCTGGTTTTTCCGGCCCGTTGGTCTGAAACGGAGACGGCATGATCGGCAAGCGCATGATGGCGTCGTTGCGCCGCCAGTTGCAGTGGTTCACCGGGGTGTCTTGCCCGGTGTGTCTGCTTGCGGTGATCGTAACCTTCGCCCTCGGCAGCATCTCCATCGGCGCCATCCTGCTCGACCGCGTCCGCGTGCAGCAGCAGGCGGCCATGATGGCCAAGGGTGTGGCCGAGATCGCCCGCCAGCGCACCACCGACCTTTTTGTCCGTATCGAGAGCACGATGCGCGCCGTCGAGGACGCCGCCGGCACCGCACCGACGGCCGAGGGTGCGCGCGGGCGGATCGACCAGGCGATCGGGCTGCGGCGGCGCGCCGAGCCGCGGTTGCTGGCGCTGTATCTGCTCGATCAGAACGGCGCGCTGATCGGCGGCTCGTCGAGCGCCTCGCTGCGCAGCAGCGCCGTGGTGCCGACCTGCCTGCGCGAGGATCGCCCCGACGCCGACCAGGTGATGCTCCGCCCGTTCAGCGTGGAGCAACAGGGCGGCGGCACGATCCGCGGTCTGTGCTTCGTCCGCGGTCTGCGCCACGAGGGCTTCTCCGGCTCCGTGCTGGCGGTGATCGCGGCCGATCTGCTGCAGGGCCAGTTCGCCGATCTCAGCGTCGGCGCCCATGGCGCGGTCGTGCTCATGGACGAAAATGCGTGGCCGCTGGCCCGCATCATCTCCGGCCAGCCGGTCAGCGTCGATCCGCGCGCCGATCGCTGGAACCCCAACTGGGAGGCCGGGCTGCGCAGCTCCGGCATCGATCCGCAAACCGGAACGATGTTCGAATCACGCCGGCTGGACGGCCCGTTCGGCGCCATCGTCGCCGTCGTCATCCCCCCCGAGGACGTGCTGGCGGCCTGGTTCGCGCGCACCCAGCTGATCGGCAGTTCGGCCTTCGTCGTACTGATGTTCGTCGGCCTCGCGGTGATTTCGGTGAAAACCTGCGAACGGCGCGAGCGGGCGCGGCTGGAACGGCTGGCGACGCTGACCATGGAATTGCGCACCGCCAATGATACGTCGGCGCTGACGCAGCGGCTGATCGAGGAGGCCTGCGATCTCGTGGAATGCGAGGTGGTGCCGCCCGAGCCGCACGAGACGGACCTCGGCGCCGACCGCGCGCGGGCGCCGGAACTGACGATGCCGCGCGCCGATCGGGTGCGCATCGGCGGCCAGGTGCTGCGCCGCCGCGATGGCGCGGCCTTCAGCGCCGCCGACCTCACCTATCTCACCGTGCTCTCGCGCATCGGGACGATCCAGCTCGGCCAGGCCAGCCTGCTGGCGCAAACCAACGCGGTCGCCGAGGAAGTGCGCGACGCGGCCGATCGCCATCGCCAGAACGCCGAGATGATCCTGCTGGAAATGCCGGACGCGACCTTCACGCTCGACGCCCAATGGCGCATCGTCAGCACGAACCGCAACGCCGACAAGCTGTTCGGGGAATATGCCGAGGACGTCCGTGGCCGGGTGATCTGGGAAGTGTTCCCCGAGCTCGAGGGAACGCTGTTCGCCACCGAGTGCCGCCGCGCCGTCAAGGACGGGCATCCCGTCGATTTCGAGATGAAATGGCTGCGCACCGAAACCTGGCTGATGGCGCACGCCCATCCGCGCGCGCCGGGGATCGTGGTCTATCTGCAGGATATCAGCCGCCAGGTCGCCACCGACGACAAGCTGCGCCAGGCCGCCAAGATGGACGCGATCGGGCGGCTCACCGGCGGCATCGCGCATGACTTCAATAATCTGTTGACGGTCATTCTCGGCAACACCGAAATGCTCGACACCGAACTGCCGCAGACCGGCGAGGTGCGCGAGATGCACGACCAGATCAAGCGCGCCGCCCAGAACGCGGCCGAACTGACGCACCAGCTGCTCGCCTTCGCCCGCCGCCAGCCGCTCTCGCCGAGCGAAGTCGACGTCACCCGCCTCGCCACCGGGTTGGACAGCCTGTTGCGGCGCACCCTCGGCGCTTCGATGTCGCTCGAAATCCGCTGCGCGCCCGGGCTATGGCACGCGCGTGTCGATCCGATGCAGCTGGAGAACGCCATCCTCAATCTGGCCGTGAACGCGCGCGACGCCATCGCCCCAGGGCGCGGCGGGAGGCTCAAGATCGAGGCGGCCAACATCGCCAATCGCAAGCCCGAGGTGGATCAGTTCGGCGAATTGCGGCCCGGCAACTATGTGGTGATCTCCGTCGAGGATAACGGCACCGGCATTCCGAAGGACGTGCTCGCCAACGTGTTCGAGCCGTTCTTCACCACCAAGCCATCGGGGCGCGGCACCGGCCTCGGCCTGTCGATGGTCTACGGCTTCGCCACCCAGTCCGGCGGCCATGCCCGCATCGTCAGCGACGAGGGCCGCGGCACCACTGTACGCCTCTATCTGCCGGCGCTCGCGGAATCCAGGAGCGAGCCGGTCCCGTTGGCGGCACCGGTCGCATCGCCGGCCGCCGGCGAACCGGCGCTGGCAACCGGGCGGTCCGAGAAGATCCTCGTGGTCGAGGATTCCGAGATGGTCCGCAGCCATGCCCAGGCCGTGCTGAGCGCGCTCGGCTATGACGTCACCGCCGTCAGCGACGGCAACGAGGCGCTGGCACTGATCGACAAGGGGCTGAAACCGGACCTGCTGCTGACCGACATCCTGCTGCCCAACGGCATGGACGGCCTGATGGTGGCGGAGAAAGTGGTGAGCCGCGTGCCCGGCCTGCCGGTGCTGTTCATGTCCGGCTACGTGGAGAACGTGGACATGCAGAAATCCAAGCTCGACCCGCAGACCAACCTGCTGCTCAAGCCGTTCCGCCGCGCCAGCCTCGCGGCGATGGTGCGCGCCCGGCTGGAAACCGCGACGCTGCGTTGAGTGCTGGCGCAAGCCTGGAAATCGTCCAGGCGAAACGAAATAACAGTTAATAACGCGCATTTGCGCGACGCGGAGCGCATGTGTTAGCGAATGAGCATGAGTATAGCTGGTGCCAAACCGCCGACGGATACTGAATTGCTGGCGGAACCTTCGGTTCTGCTGGTGGAAGACGATCCCGACGTCGCGCAGACGTTGCGGCGGTTTATCGAGCGCAATGGCATAAAGGTCGAGTGGGCGCAGAACGGGGCCGAGGCGATCCGCATCAAGGACAGCATGCGGCCCGATATCGTGCTGGTCGATCTGTCGCTGCCGGACGTCGATGGCGGGCAACTCGTCAAGCGCTTCGCGGCACAGAAGGATTGCGGCGTGATCGTCGTCTCCGGCCGTTCCGACGAGGTCGAGCGTGTCGTCGGCATCGAACAGGGCGCCGATGACTATGTGACCAAGCCGGTGCCGCTGCGCGAGTTGCTGGCGCGGATCCGTGCGGTCCATCGCCGCTCGGCGCGCGGCGTGCCGGGGCCGGCGGCCCACAGCGAGCCGGTGGCGGCGACGGCCGCATCGGGCGTGCTGGCCGAAGTGACGATCGGGTCGGTCCGTATCGACCTGCGCCGCCGCCTGGCGATGGGCGCGAATGGCGTCGCGATCCATCTGACCGCGGCCGAGTTCGCCGCGCTCGAACAGTTGGTCGAGGCAGCACCGCAGCGGGTTTCCCGCGAGACCCTGTGCACCCACGCGCTGCGCCGGCCGTTCCATGCCGAGGATCGCGGCGTCGACCAGTTGATCCTGAGCCTGCGCCGCAAGCTGTTCTCCGACGACGCCGGATTGAGCGTCATCGTCTCCGTCCGTGGCCAGGGCTACGCGATTGCCGCGGATCGCGAACTGCTGATGCAGAAGCCGGCGTGATCGATCGCTAGACGCCGCGCGCGCGGCTTAACGCAGTCCTGATATTCGCGGGTTCATGATTGTCATCGACCGGCACCCATCGCGGGGCCGGGCGTTGTCATGCAAGGACCGCAATGCGGCTTCGCCGACTCCTCTCCGGACGCCGGAAACGCATCGCAGTGGCGGCCTTGGCTGCCGTGCTGGCGTCCGCGAGCCCGGCGCTGGCCCAGGCACCGACCGAAATGTCTTGCCGTGAGGCGGGCGCGGAGGCCGAGCGGGTCTGGGAATTGCCGGGCGGTTTGCTGGCGGCGATCGGGCAGGTCGAGAGCGGCCGGGCGGATGGCGCAAACGGCGTGTCCGCCTGGCCCTGGACGATCAATGCCGCCGGCAAGGGACGCCACTTCGAAAGCAAATCCGAGGCGATCCGTGCCGTGGCGCTGCTGCGCGCGCGGGGGGCCCGCTCGATCGATGTCGGCTGCTTCCAGATCAACCTGATGTTCCATCCCGGCGCGTTCATGAGCCTCGATGAGGCTTTCGCCCCGCGCAGCAACGCGCTGTATGCGGCGAAGTATCTGACCGAGTTGCAGCAGCGCACCGGCAGCTGGGAAGGCGCGATCGGCGCCTACCACTCCGCCACTCCCGGCGTCGGCGATGCCTACCGGGCACGTGTGCTCGCGGCCTGGTCGGGCGCGCCGGTGCGGACGGCACCTGGCGTCGTCGCGGTATCAGCCCCCTTCCCAGCTCCCTTCCTAGGACCGGCACGGCCGCCCGCCGCCACTATGGCCGTCTGGAGCGTTGCCAGCCAGTCGATGGGCGTGCGGGTGTGGACGATGAGCGACCCGCGCGCGCCGACGTCGCGACGCTAGGCGCGCGGGCTTCCGTCCAAGCTCCCTGGCTTTCGATACAGTCCAGTCCTGCTCAGCAAATTTCACCGCGCTGGAGCCCGGTCCGGGCGCCAAAAAACACCTGCGCCAAAAAACACCGGCGTCAAAAAACACCGGCGTCAAAAAACACCTGCGTCAAAAAACACCGGCCAAGCAAAATATTCTCGGCCGTCGAACAATAAATGAAATCTCTCCGAACCCTTAACACCGACTTAACGGCCCGCATGGTCAATTGCACATGCCCGATGGAAAACCCCAGGGCATCCGAACACTCGGCGGCCCCCGGGCGTCGGATTTAACGGCTCAAACAAGGAGACTGCACATGTTCTCACTCATCAAGAAAGTCCGTCAGCTGATGTCCGGCGATCGCCGCGGCGTGACGGCTCTCGAATACGGCCTGATCGCGGCCGTCATCGGCGGCGTCGTGATCACCGCCTCCACCAGCTTCGGCAACAGCCTGTCGAGCGCCTACACCTCGATCGGCTCCACCCTGTCGACCAAAGCGACGGGCATGTAACTCGCTGCGCTTCTCGCAGTGCCTGGCCGGCGGGGCAGTCTCCCGCCGCGCCGTGCCGGGAACTACGAGGTGCCGACTACAAACTTCAGGGAGCACGCCGCCATGACCAACGACATCGTTTCGCATCTTGGCCAGGCCGTCCCGATGATCGCAGGCGCCGCACTGCTGATCTTCGCAGCCCTCCACGACATCGCCGCGCGCACCATTCCCAATTTCGTCTCCGTCCTGCTCGGCCTTCTCGGCATCGGGCTGAATTTCAGCAGCGACCAGCTCGGCACCTCGATGCTGCTTGGCACGCTGGTATTCGTCGTCTGCACGGCCTGCTGGCTGCGCGGATGGATGGGTGGCGGAGACGTCAAACTGCTGACCGCCGCCGCCCTCTTCGTGCCCCCCGCCGCCGTCGGCGCGATGGTGGTCTCGACGACGATGTTCGGTGGCGTCGTCGGCGTCATCTACCTGATCGCCCGCGCGATCGCGCGCCGCGTCGCGTTGGTTCCACGCCGCCCGCCGAACGCTTTTCTCGCTCGCGTGCTGCGTGCCGAACACTGGCGCCTGCTGCGTGGCGCCCCCCTCCCCTATGCCTCGGCAATCGCCGCCGGCACCCTCTTTGTCATTGTGTCAGGCTGAAAACCCATGCTCCTCCGCATCACTGTTTTCGTCATGATGTCCCTCGGCCTGCTCGGCTTCGGCACGGTCGCCTGGCTCAGCGTGCAGCCGCCGGCGCTGGCCGACACCAAGGATCACGCGCCGGTCATTGCCCAGGAAACCATCCTGGTGGCCGGTCGCGACCTCCTGGCCGGCTCGCTGGTGAAACCCGACGACATCGCAACCATCCAGGTCCCAACTGACAAAATCCCCGAGGGGGCCGCCACCGACACGCCGCGCAACCGGCACCAGCTGACCGGCTCCATGGTTCGCCGCCGCGTGACGACGGGCGATACGTTGCAATCGCGCGACCTGCTGCGGCCGGGCGATCACGGCTTCCTGGCCGCCGTCCTCAGCTCCGGCATGCGCGCCGTGACCATCGGTGTCGACGCGATCAGCGGCACCGCCGGGCTGATCTGGCCGGGCGATCATGTCGATGTGCTGCTGACCCACCAGATCGACGACCCCAACCGTCCGGTCGGGCGGCGCCTGGCCGCCGAGACGGTGCTGGCCAATGTGCGGGTCATCGCGATCGACCAGCAGCTCGTTCAGGGTGCCGCACCCGGCACCGCGGACGCGAAGCCCGCGACGACGCTGACCCTCGAAGTCACCGCGCCGCAAGCCGAGCGCATCTCGGTCGCCGGCCGGCTCGGCAAGCTCTCGCTCGTCGTGCGGGCCGCCCGGATCGCGGACGACGCCGGCCAGTCGGCGCGCAATGGCGGGGCGATCGGCACCGGCACCACGCCCGATGTCGCCTTGCCCGGCATCACCTGGGCGGGTGACGTGTCGCCGGCGTTGAGCGCGGACGCCGCAGTGAAAAATATCCCGATCGTCGTGCGGGTCTATCGCGGCGGTGGTGATGGCCAGGAGTACAAATTCTAATGAATAACTCAATGAGCAACCTCCGGACCACCGCGGTGTTTCCGCGGCGCACCGGCGCTGCCATGCTGCGCGACACGGTGTTCGCAACCCTGCTGCTCGGCACGCTGCTGATCCCAGCCGGCAGCTTCGCCGCGGCCCCGCCGGCGCCGCCCATCCCTCCGGCCGCTCCGGCAACGCCTGGTGGCGTGGCCATCTCGGTGATCGTCGAGGCGGGCGTGGGGCGGGTGATCACCCTGCCGGCACCGGTCGCCAACGTGTTCGTCTCCGATCCGCGCGTCGTCGAAGTGCGGCCGGCCAGCCCGACCAGCCTGTTCGTGTTCGGCATCGCCGCCGGCAAGACGACGGTTGCCGCACTCGATGCCAATGGCAACGCGGTGCGCCAGCTTGAGATCACCGTGCGCCCCTCGACGGCGGCCTCGGGCGACGCCGCGGCGGCCATCGCCCGGCTCAGCCCGCAGGCGAACACCCGCGTCGAGACCCAGGGCAAGCGGCTCGCGGTGTCCGGCAAGGTGGCGACACCCCAGGATGCCTATGCCGCCGGCGCCGCCGCCGCGGCCTTCACGGCCGAGGGGCAGACGGTGGACAACCAGCTGCGCGTGGCCGGCAACATCCAGGTCGGCCTGCGCGTGCGTATCGCCGAGATCTCGCGCAATCTGACCCGTGCGATGGGCATCAACTGGCAGGCGATCGGCAGTGTCGGCCGGCTCGGCGTTGGCATCGCGACGAATAATGCCCTGGCCGTCGCCGCCGGCGCCGCGAGCACGCTGACCGGCACCTATTCGGGCGGCAACGGCAACGGCATCAACGGGTTGATCGACGCGCTGGCCAACGACAACCTGATCCGCGTGCTGGCCGAACCGAACCTGACGGCGATGAGCGGCGAGGCGGCGAGCTTCCTGGTCGGCGGCGAGTTCCCCGTGCCGGTGGCCCAGCAGGGCGGCACGCTGACCATCGAGTTCAAGCAGTACGGCGTCGCCCTGGCCTTCATCCCGACAGTGATCAGCGAGGATCGCATCCGCATCAAGGTGCGCCCGGAGGTCAGCCAGTTGACCACGCAGGGCTCGGTGCAGATGGGCATCGGCGCCAATGCGATCACCATCCCCGCGCTGTCCGTCCGCCGTGCCGAGACCACCATCGAACTCGGCAGCGGGCAGAGCTTCGCCATGGCCGGACTGCTGATGGACAACACCAACCAGACGGTGAACGCCCTGCCGGGGATCGGCGAGTTGCCGGTGCTCGGCGCGCTGTTCCGCTCCGACAGCTTCGTGCGCAACGAGACCGAGTTGGTGATCATCGTCACGCCCTACATCACGCGCCCGGTGAACGACCCGAACGCCCTCCGCCTACCCACCGACGGGTTCCGTCCGCCCACCGATCTGGAGCGTATCCTGCTCCTGCGCCAGGTCGGCGTCGGCAGCACCCGTCTCGCGCAACGTCTTCCCGGCCAGGCAGGATTTGTAGTCGAATGACCCAGACATCCCCTCCTCGCAGCCGCTGGCTGTGCATCGCGAGCCTCGCCGGCGGGCTGCTGGCACTTGCGGGCTGCAGCACCGTCAGCAACTCCGTCGGCGACGTATTTGCCCGCTTCGATCCGTATCAGCGGCCGGGCACCTGGCGGCCTCTCGGGGTCAACGAAAGTAATCTCGAGTTGCAGGTTGCCCGTTCGGCCGATCTCGTGCAGGGCCGCGGCGCCCCGGACGTCGACGGCGTCACGGCGGCGGCGGCGGTCGACCGGCTGCGGCGCGACAAGGCGAAGCCGCTGCCGACCAATGGCATCTCCGGCGTGGGCAGCAATGCCTCCGCGACCGGGGCGACCGGGGGAGGCGGCTGATGGCTGACGGGGATTCCATCACGCTTCAGCGCGGCGGCAGTGACATGTCGCAATCCGGCCGCCACGACCGGCCGGCGCTGATCGCCTTCGTCGAAGACAGCACCACCGAGGTGGCGCTGCGCGAAGGGCTGACCGAAGTGGCGTTCGGCGATCTCGACATCCGGCGCGGCGGCATCAAGGCCGCGGTCAACGCGCTGCGCAGATCGACCACCCCGCGCGTGCTCGTGGTCGATGTCTCCGGCGTCGAGCAGCCGCTGACGGCGTTGCACGACCTGTCGCTGGTTTCCGAGCCCGATGTCCGCGTGCTCGTCATCGGCGAGTTGAACAGCCTGGATTTCTACCGCGAAGTCACCCGCGGCCTCGGCGCGCTCGAATACCTGACCAAGCCGATCACGCGGGACATGATCGCGCGGCATTTCGCGCCGCTGATCGTCGGCCGTGCCCCGACCTTGGAATCGGGCACCGGCGGACGCGTCGTCTCGGTGACCGGCGTGCGCGGTGGCGTGGGTGCCACCACGTTGGCGGTGAACCTGGCGCATCACTTCGGCGTTGTCGCCGACCGCCACACGGTTCTGCTCGACCCCGACCTGCATCTCGGCACCGCGGCGATGCTGCTCGACAGCGCGGCCGGCCCGGGCTTGCGGATGGCGCTGGAAAACCCCGAGCGCGTCGATGAGCTCTTCGTCGAACGCTCGGCCCAGCCGGTGGCGGGGCGCCTGAGCGTGATGGCCGGCGAGATGAAGCTGGCCGACCAGGCCGAATACGGCGCCAACGCCGGCCAGACGCTGCTGAGCGCGCTGAGCAAGCGTTACAACTTCGTCGTCTGCGACGTACCGTTCCGCCCGCATCCGCTGTTCCGCGACATGCTCGACCTCGCCCACCAGCGCGTTCTGGTGATGGAGCCGACGCTGGCCTGCGTGCGTGACGCCCTGCGCTTTCTCTCGTTGCCGCCCGGGCCGATGCAGGCGCGCCGGCCGGTGATCGTGCTGAACCGGCTCGGCCAGACCGGCGGGCTCAGCCGGCGCAAGATCGAGGAGGCGCTGAAGACCAAGGTGGATGTGGTGATCCCCGATCTGCCGCGCGCCGCCGAACTGGCCGCCACGCTCGGCGAGGCGATCACCAAGAACCGCAATGGCTTCCGCAAGGGCGTTATCGAGTTGGCCCGGCTGACCGCCTTCGTTCGCCTGCTCGATGCGGGCACCAAGATCGACCCGTCGGAGGCGCCCGCCAAGCGCAGCCTCTGGCGCATGTTCAGCCGAAAGTAGTCATGCGCATTCACGCCCCCAGCTTCGGCCGCCGTACCACCGTCGATGGCATGTCCGAGGCGCCGCCGCCGCCGATCACCCCGCCGCCGATCGTGCCGCTCGTCGAGACGCTGCAGGAGATCGCCAACGCCACCTCCGACGCGCTGGTAGCCGACCTCAGGGCGATGTGCCTGTCCAAGCTCGACCCCACCTTGATCGCCCACACCCCACCGGAGCAGCTGATCCCCGAGGTCGAACTGCTGATCTCCGAGATCGCCAACGAACGGCGCATCAACCTGAACGGCCGCGAGCAGCGCCAGCTTGCTACCGAACTGGTCGACGACATGCTTGGCCTCGGCCCGCTGGAGCCGCTGCTCGAGGACGAAACCATCAACGACATCATGGTCAACGGCCCGTTCACCACGTTTGTCGAGCGCCGCGGCAAAGTGTATGTGGCGCCGGTCCGGTTTCGCGACACGCAGCATCTGATCAACGTCTGCCAGCGCATCGCCGCCGCCGTCGGCCGCCGCGTCGATGAGTCGAGCCCGATGGTGGACGCGCGCTTGAAGGACGGTTCACGCGTGAACATCGTGCTGCCCCCGCTGGCGCTCGATGGCCCCTACGTGTCGATCCGCAAATTCGGCAAGAAGACGATCGATTTCAAGAGGCTGGTCGAGTTCGGCGCGATGACCAATCCGGTGGCACGCATTCTGGAAATCTGCGCGCAGATCCGCCTGAACGTGGTGATCTCCGGCGGCACCGGCTCGGGCAAGACCACGCTGCTGAACGCGATGTCCCGCCTGATCGACCAGGGCGAGCGCATCGTCACCGTCGAGGACGCGGCCGAGTTGCAGTTGCAGCAGCCGCATGTGGTGCGCCTGGAAACCCGGCCCGCCAACCTCGAAGGCCGCGGCGAGATCAACCAGCGTGATCTCGTGCGCAACGCCCTGCGTATGCGGCCCGACCGGATCATCATCGGCGAGGTTCGCGGCAGCGAGGCGTTTGACATGTTGCAGGCGATGAACACCGGCCATGACGGCTCGATGTCCACCATCCACGCCAACAACACCCGTGACGCGGTCACCCGTATCGAGAACATGGTGCAGATGGGCAGCATGGGGCTGCCGCTGCAGGCGATCCGCACGCAGATCGTCAGCGCGGTCGATCTCATCCTTCAGGTCGAACGCCAGCGCGATGGCGGCAGGCGGGTGACGCAGGTAACCGAGGTATGCGGCATGGAGGGCGACATCGTCCTGCTGAACGACATCTTCCACTTCAACATCGACGGCGAAGGCTCCGACGGCAGGCTGCGCGGGCACTACAGCACGACGCGCAGCCGCCCGGCGTTCCAGGCGCGGATCAGCTACTACGGCCTGGAACGCGCCTGGATCTCGGCCCTGGACGAGGCGGATATCTAGACGATGAACAACCTGCCGCTGCTGCTGCTGTTCGCGTTCCTTGGTCTGTCCGGGCTGGGCTTCACCGCCTTCCTCGTGGTCACCGGACAATCGCGCCAGGAGCGGCTGCGGCTGCGTTTCCAGGCCGCCACGGAGCCGCATCTGCGGATGCGCCGCATCGAGGCGCCGCGGGTGATCCGCACCAAGGAGGCGGAGAAAGCCAATTCGCCGATCGACCGGGCCGCCCGGCTGTTCGGCTTCGAGGCCGATCGGGGCGAGCAGTATCCGGTCAAATGGTATGTCGTCCTGATGATCGTGCTGATCGTGGCCCGCATCATCTCCGGCCTGATCGCCTCCCTGATCGGCCCGCTCGGCTGGGTCAGCCTGCCGGCGATCTGGATCCTCGCGAGCCGGACGGTGTTCAACATGATGGTGCTGCGCCGGCGCCAGAAGCTCTACACCCAGTTCCCCGACTGCCTGTCGATGATCGTCCGCTCGGTGCGCGCCGGCGTGCCGCTGACCGAGGCGATCCGCATCGTCGCCAAGGAAAGCCCGGCGCCCTCCTGCGACGAGTTCAGCCGCGTCGCCGGCGACCTGGCGATCGGCACCTCGATCTCGGATGCGCTGAAATCCATGGCGGAGCGCAATGACGTCACCGAATTCCGCTTCTTCGCCACCGCGCTGACGCTGCAAAGCCAGACCGGCGGGCGGCTCGGCGAAACGCTCGACAACCTCGGCGGTATCGTGCGCAAACGCATGGCGCTGAAATCGCGCGGCAAGGCGCTGGCGGCGGAAGCGCGCACGACCGCGCTCATTCTCGGCTGCCTGCCCGTGCTCGCCGCCGGCGCGCTCTACGCGCTCAACCCGACCTATGTGAGCATCCTGTTCACCGACCCGGCCGGGCAGATGATCCTCGCCTGTGCCGGCACCATGCTCGGGATCGGCGCATTCATCATGCGCACGATCATCGAGAAGGCGCTGGCGTGATGGGGCATTGGGCATGATCAGCACCGTCTTCCTGCAAATCGTCATCGGCGTCTCGCTGACGCTGTTCGGCATCGGCGCTTTCCTGTTGCGCTCCGTGGCGCTGGAAAAGCGCATGGATCTGCGCCTGCTGGACGTCCAGGCAGGCCGCCTCGGCAGCAAGACCAAGGCCGCCGCCAATCCGCGTGATGCCTTCAAGATGCTGTCCGGGGTTGGCCAGGGCATCCTGAAGAGCGGCGTCATGTCCAGCCAGACCGTGGAAGCCCTTCAGCAGAGCCTGGAAGGTGCCGGCATTCGCAACCGCAACGCCGTCGGCGCCTTCGTCGCCGCCAAGCTGATGCTCGCGGTCGGGCTGCCGCTGTTCGTGTTCCTGATGATCCACTCGATGGCGCTGGACACGATGGTACGCAACATGATCCTCGGCGGCGCCGGCGTGCTCGGGCTGCTGGCGCCTGACTACTTCGTCCGCACGCTGCGTAAGAACTACCAGAAGGCGATCGCCAACGGCCTGCCGGATACGCTGGACATGCTGGTGATGTGCGCGGAGTCCGGCCTCAGCCTGGAACCGGCGATCCAGCGCGTCGGCCTCGAAATCTCCTCCGCCCACCCGGCCATTGGCGCCGAGCTGATGCTCACCTCCGGGGAGTTCCAGATCAGCACCGACAGTGCCGCCGTGCTGGACAATCTCGGTGAGCGCACCGGCATTCCCGAAGTGCGCCGTGTCGTCGCGACACTGTCCCAGACACTGCAATATGGCACGCCGCTCGCGGAGGCGCTGCGAATCTTATCGGCTGAGATGAGGCAGGAAATCTTAACAAGATTTGAAGAGAGGGCGGCTAAGCTCCCCGTGCTGCTGACATTGCCGATGATCCTCTTCATCCTGCCGACGTTGTTCATGATAGTGGGGGGACCGGCCGTGCTGCAGGCAATGCGACTGTTCGGAAAATGAGGTCCTGCCATGCGCTGCATATCCGTGCTGCTCCTCCTCACCGCGATGACCGGGTGCGGTGCCGCGTCCCAGCAATCGATGACCGGCCCCGGGTCGAACATCAGGATCGCTGACGCGGCCCTCGCGTCGGATACCCCGACCGTGGCGCTTCAGGTGCTCGACAATCTTCTGAAAACCGAGCCGCGCAATACTGAGGCGCTGGTGCGCCAGGGCCGCGCCCATCTGATGCTCGGCAACAAAGCCGCCGCCGAAGTCAGCTACCGCAAGGCGCTGGCGATCGACGAGGGGCTGGCCGATGCACGGCTCGGCCTCGCCAAACTGATCATGACCGAACAGCCGGCCGAGGCGGAACGGATGTTCGCGGCCGTCATCAAGGCCGATCCGAAGAACACCGCCGCCCTCAACAACCTCGGCGTGACCCGCGACCTCCAGGGGCATCACGCCGATGCCCAGATCGCCTATAATCAGGCGCTCGCGATCACCCCCAATCTTGCCTCGGCGCGGCAGAACCTCGCCTTGTCGCTGGCGGTGTCCGGCCGGCCGCAGGAGGGTGCGGCGATGCTGAACACGTTCTCCCAGAACGGGGCCGGCGGGCGGCGGGCACGCGACAATCTCGCCGTCGCACTGGCGCTGTCAGGCAACACCACCGAGGCGGGCCAGGTATTGCGGGAGGCCATGAGCCCGACCGACGCCCTCAAGGCGCTGGCCGGCTATCGTGGCCTCGGCAGCGTGCCGGCCCAGTAGTGCCTATCTGGCGGTAATGTCTATCTGAACGCCCGCATGATCGCCGCCCAGTCCTCGATCGCGGCCTCCTGGCCGGGCGTGAGCTGGACGGTGAACTGCGTATAGCCGGCCGCGCGCAACCGGGCGACGCGCTCGATCAACGCGGCCCGCGTGCCGGTGAAGCTGGTGCGGCGGATCAGTTCGGCGCTGACGAACGGCCGCTCCTCCGGCTTGACGAACATCAAATGCCCGCGATGGTTCATCAGATACGGCGCGTCCTTGGGCGTAAAGCCGCGGGCGAGTTCGACATAGCCGGCGACCTCGCGCGCCACCTCCGGCGGCACCGGCGACGTGTTGGGCAACCCGGCCAGCGCCTCGTCGGCGGCGCGATGCAGCAGCACGGCGGCGCGCGGCCCGGCCTGCGCCATCGCACGCGGGCTGTCGAACGCCTCCCCTTCCTCCAACACGCAGCCGAGCGCGAAGGCGACCGCGCCGAGCGTCGCCGGGTCTCGCCCGGCACCCTGCCAGGCCGCCTGCATCGCGGCCGCCGCGCGCGCGCCGCCCTCGTCGTCGCCGACGAAATTGATCCAGCCCGCGCCGAGCTTCGCCGTCAGCGCCATCGCCTTCGGGCCGTAGGCGGAGAGATGCAGCGCCACCGGATCCTGCGTATTGATCAGGCCGAGATCGGGGTTGAGAAAACGGATCGCCTTGCGGGCGCCCTCGAACTCCGCCTCCACCGTCTCCTCGCGCAGCAACGCCATGACGACGCGGATATACTCGGCCATGTCCTTCAGCCGCATCGCCCCCAGCCCCATCGCCCGGCGGCCGGTGAAACCGGTGCCGACGCCGAAATCGATCCGCCCGGGCGCCAGCTTGTTCAGCGAGGCGAAGGCGTTCGCCGTCACCGGGGCAATCCGGTTGGAGGGGATCAGCACGCCGGTGCCGAGCCGAATGCGGCTGGTCTTGACCGCCGCCGCCCCCATCGCGACGAAGCAGTCGGCGCTCAGCATCTGCGTGTCGTAAAACCAGGCGTGCGAGAAGCCGAGCGCCTCGGCACGTTCCGCCACGCGCCAGGAGTCGGCAGCGGTGGCCAGGGCAATTCCGAATTCCATGGTCGACATCCTCGCGCAAACGGTTCCGTTCCGACATAGCGCGGCGGGCTGGAGCAGGGAAGCCGGCGGAGCCGTGATCGGCCGCGACCTTTCCAAGCCGTCGTGGAACGGATACGCCCAGCAGACGCATCGGGAGCATGGACATGTTGAAGGGGTTGATACTGGATTGGGCGGGCACCGTGGTCGATCACGGCAGTCGGGCGCCGATGGGGGCGTTCGTGCGGGCTTTCGGGGAGTTCGGGGTTGCCATCAGTGTCGCCGATGCGCGCGGGCCGATGGGCATGGCCAAGCGCGACCATATCCGGCTGGTCACGCGCGCTCCCGCAGTGGACGCGGCGTGGCGGGCACGGCATGGGCAGGCGGCCAGCGAGGCCGATATCGATGCGATCATGGCGGTGTTCGAGCCGATGAATGTCGCCTCGGTGAAGCATCATGCGGACATCATTCCTGGCGCGCTGGAAGCGCTCGCGGATGCGCGGCGGCGTGGCCTGCGGATCGGTTCGACGACCGGCTACACGCGGCCGATCATGGCCGAGTTGATGCCGATCGCGGCGTCCCGCGGCTATACGCCGGAGGTGGTGGTGTGCGCTGGCGATCTGGCGGAGGGGCGGCCGGCGCCGTTGATGATGTGGCATGCGATGGCCGCCCTCGGGGTCTGGCCGGCGGCCACCGTCGTCAAGGTTGACGACACGCCGCCGGGGATCGGCGAGGGGCTGAACGCTGGCACATGGACGATCGGGCTGGCGCTGACGGGCAACATCTGCGGCCTGTCCGCCGAGGAGTTGGCGGTGCTGCCGGAGGCCGAGAAGGCCGTGGTACGGGCGCGGGCGGCGGCGGAAATGAACGCGGCGGGGGCGCATATGGTGATCGATTCCATCGCCGATCTGCCGGCGGCGCTCGATGCGATCGAGGCGCGGATGGCGCGCGGCGAGCGGCCGGTTTGATGGGGTCGATTGGGCGCCCCCCCAACGAAACGATAAATGTAATTCGGCGACAATTTCCGGTTTTATTTTTACCGCCGGAAATTGTTTTCAAAGCCGCGCGGGATTTCTTTTCCCGAGGGTGATGTAAAATGTCGCGATTTAGCGTATTTACAAATCGTGACGGGATTATGCCGGCACCGGGCGGAGCGCACCTCCCCCGCTTGGGAGCTGAATATCGATGAAATTACCGGATTGGACCAAGCCAGGGATATGGGGTGCGGTTATTGGCGGCATCGCCACGATGATCCTAGGCTTCTCGTATATGGGCTGGACCACGGCCGGTTCGACCGACCGCATCGCTTCGGAGCGATCCAGCGCCGCCGTCGTCACCGCCATGGTGCCGTTCTGCATTGCCAAGGCGCAGCTTGACGCGGACCCCGCCAAGCTCGCCAAGCTGAAGACCGAGCAGTCCTCCTACAGCCGCAGCGACATCGTACGCACGGCCGGCTGGGCGACGATGCCGGGCATGTCCGCGCCCGATTACGCGCTGGCGCAGGCCTGCTCCGAAGGTTTGCAGAACGGCGTGAAGAGCTGACTCCAGACCCGCCGCGCCTGCCCCTCGGCGGGCGGCGCGGTGGACTTGCTGAATGATTTGCCAAAGACATGAATTGAGGGACCAGATGGGAAAAACAGAACTCGGCCAGAAGATGACCTGTGCCGATTGTGCCGCACGGTTCTATGACCTCAACCGCACCCCGATCCTGTGCCCGAAATGCGGCGTCGAACAGCGCGCGGCACGGCCGGGATCGCCCTATCCGGGCCGCTCGTCGACGCGGCGCTGGCTGCCACGCACGGCGACGTTCGTGCATATCGAGCCGGACGCCGCGGCCGCAGCCGCGGCCGGTGACGGCGTCGATGTTGGTGACGCGCTGGACAGCGCCGATCCGGCGGAGGAGGACGACGCCGATGTGGTCGAGAATGCCGTCGACGACAGCGACGATGACGCCGGCGACGATGGCGCAGGCGACGAGGACGCCGGCGACGAGGATATGGGCCGCAGCAAATCCGGCGAGGATGGCTGAGGGCGTCGGGAGCGTTTCGCGATGACGCAGTTCACGCTGATCCGGCACAGCCGCTACGCCGTTGCGGCCGATCCGAATTTCGAGGACGCGGTGGAGGTGTGCGAGTTGAACATCCACCAGGCCTATCGGGTCCGGGCCGCTGGCGGGCCGCTGTTTGCGACCCGCGAGGCCGCCCAGGACGCTGCTGTCGGCGGGGCAGGCGCTGCGCCGCACGGCCATTTCTCCAGCCTGCGGATCGCCGGCGCCGAGGTGTTCATCCCCCATGCCGGGGCGGAGCGGCTTGACGGCGTGGCGGTCAAAGCATCGCCATCCGGGACTCGCGCCGGGCGTTGAAGCCAAGCGTTGTTTCGATGGCGAGGCAGGCTTCGAGGATCAGGCGTTCGGCGTATTTGGTGCCCACCACTTGCAGGCCGACCGGCAGCCCGGCTGGGGTCAGGCCGCAGGGGTCAGGCCGCAGGGGATCGAGGCCGCGGGAATGCGGATCGAGCCGCCGCCGCCCCGCCGGAGGAGCCGCCGGGCGAGCGGGCGAAGTCCCACGGGTTGCGGGTGGGGAAGAAAATCCGGGGGAATTGCGGGGCGGGCGGCGGTGGCCGATAGTCCGGGCATGCCAATCGGGCGAGCGTAAAGGAAACCAACGGCCATGAGCATCGATCTCTACACCTGGAACACACCGAACGGCCGCAAGATCAGTGTGGCGCTGGAGGAAATGGGGCTGGCGTACACCGTTCACCCCGTGAACATCTCGAAGGACGAGCAGTTCAAGCCGGACTTCCTGAAGATCAGCCCGAACAACCGCATTCCCGCCATCGTCGATCCGGACGGCCCCGGCGGGGCGCCGATCAGCGTGTTCGAGTCGGGCGCTATCCTGATCTATCTCGGCCAGAAAACCGGGAAATTCTGGCCGGCCGATCAGCGCGCGCAGGTGCCGGTGCTGGAGTGGCTGATGTGGCAGATGGGCGGGTTCGGGCCGATGCCGGGGCAGGTGCATCATTTCCTCGGCGTGGAGAACGAGCAGGACCGGCGCTACGGGCTGGCCCGCTACAGCAAGGAGACGCGCCGCCTGTATGGGGTGGCGGACCGGCGGTTGGCGCAGGTGGAGTTCTTCGCCGGTGCCATCTCAATCGCCGATTTTGCCATTCTCGGCTGGGCCTGGCGGCATGAGCGGCATCTGGTCGATCTCGCGGACTTCCCCAACGTCAAGCGCTGGTACGAGGCGATGATGGCGCGGCCGGCGACCAAGCGCGGGTTCGACGTCGCCCTCAGCTAGACGCCACGCTCAGCTGGACGCCACGTGGAGGGGCGGGCGCATGCCGAACCATTCGGGTTTGGCCCGCTCGATCTGGGCGGCGACCTGGATCAGCACGTCCTCGCAGGCGAAATTGCCGTGGACCTGGACGCCGATCGGCAGGCCGGCGGCGTCGAGCCCCGTGGGCAGGGAGATGCCGGGCATGCCGGTTTCGTTGCCGGGCATGGTGTAGCGGCAGGCGTCCGCGAGGCGGCCGACCCATGGGTCGAGTTCCTCCTCGCGGAGGAGGGAATAGGGGCCGTTGGCTTCAGGCACGCGGACGGCGAGGGTCGGGGTCAGCAGCACGTCGTAGCGCTCCATCAGCCGGCCGAAGCTGCGGGTGGTCACGTTGTTGGCGGCCATCATGGCGAAGAGGTCGAACTTGTCGTAGCGGGTGTGGGCGACGAAGTGGCGGTAGGTCATCGGGCCGAGGAACTGGTTAAGCTCCTGCGGTTCGACGCCACGGTCGCGCGCCATGGCGACGAAGAGGGCGCGGCTGCCGATCCATTGGGTGATGTAGCCGCGCCACATGGCTTCCCAGTCGCAGATGGTGGTGTCGTCGATTTCCTCGACGTGGTGGCCGAGCGATTGCATGAGCAGGCCGACGTCGCGGACGCGGGCGGCGACGGCCGGGTCGGTCGGCACGGCGCGGCCCCAGTTGCCGGTGGAGAGGCCCACCTTCAGCCGGCCCGGTTCGATGTCGAGCGCGGCGAGGTAGCCGTGTTTCGGCGCCCGCAGCGGCATGAAGGTGCCGCCGTTGGGGACGCGGCTGAGGGTTTCGTAGGCGGCCGCGGTGTCGCGGACGCTGCGGGTCAGCACGCCGTCGATGCTGATGCGGGTGATGTATTCGCTTTGCGCGTAAGGGCGCGGTACCCGGCCGCGGCTGGCCTTGAGGCCGACCAGGCCGCAGAAGCTGGCGGGGATGCGGGTTGAGCCGCCTCCGTCCGACGCCATGCTGATCGGGGTGATGCCGGCCGCGACCGCCGCCGCCGAGCCGCCGGAGGAGCCGCCGGGGGTGTGCGCGAGGTTCCAGGGGTTGCGGGTGACCTTCACGCCGCCGAGGTAGTTCGTGCTGGTATCGAAGGTCATGCCGAATTCGGGGGTGGTGGAGCGTCCCAAGGGGATGAGGCCGGCGGCGAGGACGTTGTCGACCACCGGTTCGGTCATTTTCGGCACGACGCCGCGCATCAAAGCGGAGCCGCTTTCCTGGGTGCGGCCGGCGAGGGATTGGCCGAGGTCTTTGAGGAAGACGGGGACGCCGTAGAGCACGCCGGCGCGATTGGGGTTGTCGGCGTCGGGGTTTTCGACGACGTCGGCGAAGAGGTCGAGGACGGCATTGAGTTTGGGGTCGAGCATAGCGACGCCGGCGGCGACCTGGGCGACGATTTCCTTGGGTTTGAGCTGGCCGCTGCGGACCAACGCGGCGAGGGAGGTGGCGTCGTGGCGGGCCCATTCGTCCCATCCCATCACAGGCCCTTGCGATCCGGTCATTGGATTTTCCTCCGGTTGCCGTGCTGACAATGCGTGCGGGGATGCTGCGGGGGTGGGGCTGGGCTGTCAACGGGGGCGTTCGTTATGATATCATCAGATTTACGACACAGGTTTCCGGCGGCTTCTTCAGCCGTATCTCGACCACCTCGTCAGAGGGGGCGGTGATATCGTCGAGCACGGCCATTAGCGCGAGGCCGAAGCTGTCACGCCTTCCCCAGCGCCGGAGGCTGGCGACCACGTCGCGCGCCAGGACCGGCGTGTTGTTGTGGCAGCGCAGTCCGTCGCGCAGCGTCAGCTTCCAGGTTTTGCCGTCGTTCTCGACGACATGGCCCTCGACCATCTGCGGCCGCGCCTTCCAGTCGGCATCGACGCCGTAGAGCGTGTCGAACACCAGCAGCGCATGGTTGCGCATCACGAAAGCCGTCGTCTGCACCGGATCGAGCAGCGCGAGATCGGCGTGGGGGACGAACTTCAGCACCCGCGCGCCCTGCGCCCCCGCCAGCCGCCAGCCGCCAGCCGCCAGCCGCCAGCCAGATAGGCTCGGTCTGACGCCAAACCTCTAGCATCGGGCGGGCAGCAACGGGCGGAGCGCCGTGATGGTCGGCCATTTGCCGACCATCTGGCCGATTGGGCGCAGGATGCGGGCGGCCGTTGCAAGGGGAATTTGGGCGCGCGCGCATATGATTCCGGGCCCATGAACACACTGCTTGGACCTCGCGCTTGCTTCGGCGTACATTGGCCTCCACCGTCGCCAGGCCTTCGTCGCGCGGTGAGACGCTACCGCCAATCGTCGCCTATCCGCAGATATAGCGTATTTGCGGTTCGCAGGATGGTGTGCGCACGATGTGCATGGATCGGTCGCGCACGTCTGATGCATTATGAAATGATCTGGATCTGCCCGTTTGAACGGCGACTGCCAGAGGACCGCTGATGACGGACTGCGACGCCTGATGGCCGCCGCGCGCAACGGCCTTGCTTTGGCCATGCTCGGGTTTGGTTCCTTCGCCATCGGCACCGACAGCCACATGGTGATTGGCATGCTGGGTCGGGTGGCCCACGGGCTCGCGGTCACCGGGCCGGAGGCAGGCCAGCTCGTGACGATGTTCTCGCTGACCTACGCGCTGAGTGCGCCGTTCAGTGGCTGGCTGCTCGGCGCCGTTGACCGGCGGCATGCGTTGGTGTTGGCCATCGGGGTGTTCGTGGTCGGCAACCTCGTGTGCGGCATCGCCGGCGGTTACGCGGTCATGGCGCTGGGCCGTTGCCTGTCGGCGATCGGGGCGGGGATGTTCACGCCGCTTGCCTTCGCCATTGCCACCGATCTAGTCCGGCCGGAGCGGCGCGGCGTGGCGCTGTCCATCGTCTTCGGCGGCATGACGGTCGCCCTCGCGCTCGGCGTGCCGGGCGGACTCTGGGTGGTGCAGTTCGTCGACTGGCATTGGGCGTTCCTGGGCATTGCGGCACTCAGTACGATCATGGCGGTGCTGCTGACGGGCCTTCTGCCTCTGCTCCCGCAGCCTGCCCGCACCACGCTGCGCGAGCGGCTGCGGCCTGCGGCCAACCCGCGGGTTCTGGCGGCGCTGATCATGGCGTTTCTGGTCGTGCTCTCCGAATTCACGCTCTACGCTTATATCGGCATCGTCTTCGCCCAAGAACGTACAGCGATCCTGCCCGCGTTGCTGATGGGTTTCGGCCTTGGCACCATCCTGGGCAATGTCGTAGTCGGCGTCGCCACCGACCGCTTCGGCCCGCGTCGCATTCTGATCGGCGCCGTGGTGGTGCAGACAATGCTGCTGCCGTCGATCGTGCTGGCGCGCGACGTTCCGGGGCTGCCGATCGCCATCGCCTTCGCTTGGGGGATCGTGAGCTACATGTATCTGGTGCCGATCCAACACCGATTGGTGGAACTGTCGCGCGACGCCGGGCCGATGACGCTGTCGCTCAATTCCTCCGCCATGTATTTGGGCATCGCCGGCGGCGGCGCCGTCGGCGGCGCGCTGTTGGCGGTCGCCGGGGTGAGCGGGCTCGCGGTGGGCGCCGCGATCATCGGTGCCGTGGCACTGACGCTCATCCTGCGGCGGTTCTGATTGTCCGCCGATCGCGCCGGACGGATCCGGCCGCAAGGCTCATCAATTCGAACTGCAGCGCTGCCCGACCCGTCGAGCTTGTGGTGGGCGGGCGACGTTCTTCAGGTAATTGCTCACCCCCCAACTCAGGCGAGTTGCATAACTCCTTGTCCGGCGAGCGCTGCCCGTCGGGCGTCCAACGCGGTTCTTCGGTGGAGGCGTCCGGTATCACGCTCGACGACGGGGATGCCGCTGATGTGGTGGTGGGCCATCAAAGCGCGGGCGTCGGCGAGGGACTGGTCGGGATGGATGGTGAGCGGATTGACCCCATGCCCGATTCGAACTTTTTCACCCGGCGGACATGGGCGGCCTGTTCCTCGATGGTGAGGTTCTTGTGGATCACCCCCATGCCGCCATGCTGGGCGAGGGCGATGGCGATGGCCATCGCGGCCTCGGTCACGGTGTCCATCGCCGCCGAAATCAGCGGGATGTGGAGCGATATTTCGCGGGTCAGCCGAGTGCGGGTGTTGGTCGCGCTGGGCAACACCTGCGAATAGGCGGGGACCAGCAGCACGTCGTCAAACGACAACGCCTCGGTGATGCGCGAGGTGAAGCTCTGGGAGAGAGCGGCGGGAGATGTATCCTGGGGCGCCATGGCCGGACCTTTCCGAAACCTTGGCGGCCCTCCTTAGCGACGTGCGGGCCGGGGCGCAAGAATTCTTGCATGACGATTGCGCGGCGCGGCCCAGCCATGCCGCGGGCGCGCTCGGCGAGGGGTTGCGGGTTGTCTGGCGCGGGCGCAATAATAATGATATCGTAACAATAACGTCGTGGAAGGGCGCGCGGGCTCAGCGGCGCTTTCGCGGCGGGAGGAGTTTCATCGGGCGGCCTTCGAGGTTGCTGTAGTGGAGTGCGGCGACGCGTTCGGCGCGGGTGAGGCGGCGGGGGCGGGGTTTGCGTTCGCGTGGTTTTTTGGGCCTGGGTTGGCGGGGCGTGGGCGGCGGGAGGGCGGCGGGGGCGATGCCGAAGATGCGCGCGAGGGGACGCAGCAGGCGGGCGGCGCGGGCGGGTTCCTGGAGCAGGAGGGCCTGGGTTTCCGGGGTGTTGAGGAAGATTTCGAGGTGGCTGCCGTAGCCGCGGATTTCCCAGCCGAGGGTATGGCCGAGCCAGTCCTGTTTGGCGGGGAGCCGGATTGGGGGCGCCCGGGTGCCGCGCTCGCGCTTGGGGCGTGGGCGGGGGGTGCGGAGGGTGCCGGCGGCGATGGCGTCGAGGAGGGTGGTGAGGCGGCGGAAGGTGCGGGAGAGGTAGTTGCAGAGGGGGAGGTAGAAGACGCCGAAGAGGGGGGAGCGGGCGGCGAGGAGGCGGGCGATGTTGGCGAAGAGGGCGCGGAGTTGGGCGCCGTGGCCGGGGCCTTCCGGGCGGTGGTCGAAGGTTGGCGACCACGGGGCCAGGAGGTACGGAGGCATAACGGGGAATTTAGTCATATGTCGGGGCGCGTCAAGGTATTTTTTCTTTTGCGGGTGGGGTTTTGGGGTGGGGAGGAGCGCTGGATTGCTTCGCAAGGGCTCGCAATGACGGGGAGTTAGGGGGTGGGGGTGGGGGTGGAGTGGGTGGGGGGCAGGCGATTGGTATCACCGCGCTTGAGCTATCCGACGTTCACTGGCAGGAGCGTCATGGTGTCGTTGCCGAAGATGTCGATGACTTTGACGGCGACGGTGTAGCGGCCGGGTTGGTGGTAGGTGTGTTGGGCGGACATGAGGTCGAGGTTGCGGTTCTGGCGGGTGCGGAAGCTTTGCCATTCGTTTTCGAAGATGTAGCCGCCGGTCCAGCGTTCCTCGAAGGCGGGCATGGCGAGGGCGCCCTGGGGTGGTTCGAGGCCGGGGATGGCGGCAGTGCCGTCGAGGTTGAAGCCGGCGGGGATTTTGATGATTTCCTTGCGGCTCATGTAGTCGAAATCGACGGCCCAGTAGTCCACCCAGTCGGTCCAGAGTTTGGTGAGGCGGTTCCTGGTGACGACGCCATCCTTGGATTTTGCGATTTTGTAGAGTTGGCCCTGGTCGCAGATGACTTCGGACTTGCCTTCCTTCATGGCGGTGATGGCCGATTCGGCGGCGCCCTGGCTGTAGTAGACGGAGAAGTCGGTCAGTTCGATGGCCAGTTCGAGGGGGTTCTTTTTGGTGTAGCGGGCGGTGGCTTCGACGAAGCTGATGTCGTGGAAGACGACCTGGCCGCGATCGACGGCGCGTTTGTCGAAGACTTCGGCGGGGATGTATTTGGGCGTGAGGTCGATGCCCTTGCCGCGGGCTTCGTCGAGCACGGCGGGGAAGAGGCCCATTTCGAACTCGAAGGCGAGGATGTCGACGCGGGAGGCGCCGCGCTTGCGGCATTCGGTGATGACTTCCTCGACGAAGAGGCGGCCGACGGGGAGGTTGATGGGGCCGATGACGACGAGGCGGCCGTTGCGGGCGCCGTGGAAAAAGCCGTCCTGGGGTCGGGTGCCCTCCGGGCCACCGAAAGCGGCCGCCTTGTAGGCGCGGAGGATGAGGTCGCGGAAGTCGGCTTCTTTCTGGGCGAGGGCCTGGGCCTTCTGGGATTCCGAGAGGCGACCGCCGACGTTCAGATAGGCTTGGCGCTCGTAGCGGCCGAGGTTGAGGACCTCAAAGGCGCGAAAGTTTTCGCCGGCGGCTTTCTTGGCGCGTTGGACGCCGATGAGGCGCTTGCGGGTGGTGTGGACGGCAAATTTTCCGAGGTCGGTGGTGATCCATTTGCGCCCAAGCTTCTCCGCGACAGCAGCAGTGGTGCCGGAACCGCAGAAGAAGTCCGCAATCAGATCGCCTTCGTTGCTGCTCGCCCTTATGATTCGACCTACCAGAGCCTCTGGCTTTTGCGTGGCGTAACCTAGGGCTTCTGTCGCCTGAGAATTTATGGGTGAAATGTCGGACCAAAAATTTTGAGCAATCTGTCCGGGCGTTTCATCAAGATAACGTTTTAGGCGAATTCGTTTTGATTTATCTTCGGGCATATATAACCTGCCTTCCCGATCTAATGCCTCCATACGTTCAAGTGAAACAGCCCACCCGTTTGGGTGAGGCTTGTATCCTTTGTACTCATACCGAAGGTTGGCCCGAAAGCCGGGGTTGCGCATATCTGATGTTGTGAATCGGCGCCCATCTGGGTCCTTACTCGCGAAATGCGAGTCGACGTAGCTTTGCTCAAACGGAACGTACTGCTGGTTCCAAGTCCATTTGTCTGAGGATTTCGTGTAAAAATATATTGCCTCCCAGATTTCTCCATAATTTTGGCTGACGTTTCCATGTGAGGACGTTCTCTTCCAAGCGATTTCCGTGCGGAGACAGTCTCGTCCAAAAATTTCGTCCAAAACCAAGCGTATTAAGTTGCCAACATCTGGTTCGATATGGACGTAGATCGAACCGTTATCAGCAAGAAGGTCCTTCATCAAGATCAGTCGTTCGTACAACATTGCGATGAAGCTGTCCGCGCCTCTCCCCCAAGTATCCCGATAGGCAATCTGCTCCAGCAAATTCGCTTCTTTGTGGAACGTCTCCTCGCCGATGTCGATGTCCATCGAGAAATCGGCGCCGACGTCGAAAGGCGGATCAATGTAGATGAGCTTCAACCCACCAGCGTCCTCGATCTGCTGGCGGAGGGCGCCGGATTTGAGGGATGACAGGATGAGCTTGTTGTCGCCCCAAATCAGCTTGTTGGTCCAGCCGCGCAACTGCCGCCCGCGGCCATCGAACAGGTTGCCCTGGGTGATGGTTTCGGCGCGGGGTTCGTCGATATGTTCGAGGGTCTGGAAGGGCAGGACGGTGGTGCAGACATCGCGGGTCTTGCCGTTCCAGACGAGTTCGACTTCGCGTTTATCCTCGAAGAGGATGAAGCGGTATTTTTCGGGGAGGGGCTTGCCCTGCTGGATGAGGGCGATGAGGTCGCGGGACTCGGCGTCGGAGAGGTCGTAGGCGCGGCGGGGAGGCTGGGCCATGGGTCAGGCGTCCTGGGGGCGGGTGATGGGAGAAGGGAAGGCCTGGATTGCTTCGCAAGGGCTCGCAATGACGAGGGTTGGGGGGCATGGTGGTTGGGGGATTGGGAGTGGCTGATGATGAAGGGAAGGCCGGGATTGCTTCGCGAGGGCTCGCAATGACGAGGGAGGGGGGCATGGGGATTGGTATGAGGGGGTTGGAGGTTTTGTGACGATGGTCCGGCAGCCGGCGGTCTACATGATGGCGAGCGGGCGGAATGGGACGATTTACGTCGGGGTGACGTCCGATCTGGTGCGGCGAGCGTGGGAGCATCGGACGGGGGCGGTGCCGGGGTTCACGTTGCGGCATGGATGTATCGCGCTGGTGTGGTTCGAGATGGCCGACAGGATGGAGGGCGCGATTCTGCGGGAGAAGCAGATCAAGGGCGGGAACCGGTTGCAGAAGCTCGCGCTGATCGAAGCGGGAAACCCGGAGTGGGCGGATTTGTATCCGGGTCTGGTTGGGGAGGGGTAGGGGAAGGAAGGGAAGGCCTGGATTGCTTCGCTGCGCTCGCAATGACGGGGGGTGGGTGGGCGCCATGGGTCAGTCGGCCTGATATTCGCGGAAGGCGGCGACGAGGCCGGCGAAGGTTTTGGGTGGGTGGTTCTCGAAGCCCTCCTGGTCGACATAGACGAAGCCATAGCGCAAGCCGGGGGCGAGGGGTTCGGCGGCGGTGGCGTCGGCGCACCAATGGCGGAGGCGGGCCATTTTGGCGGGGAGGTCGAGTTCCTCGCGGCCTTTGGTTTCGACGATCCAGATCGCGCCGTCGGTGGTGCGGACGATGAAGTCGGGCATGTAGGTGGAGAGTTCGCCGTCGGATTTGACGTAGTCGATGCGGAAGCCGACGGCGGCGTAGTTCTTGCCGTGGGCCTGAACGTCGGGGGCGGCTTCGAGGAAGGCGGCGAAGGCGAGTTCGAGGCCGTCGGCGCCGGATTCGCCAAGAATACGGTTGAAGACGGAGCGCTTGGACTGGACAAAGCCGCGAGGGTCGGTGCGGAAGGGGCGGGTGTCACGCAGACGGATGTAACCCTCGATGCGGGAGGCGCCGCTGTCGCGGATGGTGAGGGCGTTGATGGCGGCGCGGAAGTGGTCGAAGAGGATTTTGCCGACTTCGGGCTCGGAGAGGTTGCGGAGGGTCACGGGGTCTTCGAGGTCGACGGCGCGGTCGAAGAGGTGGTCGCGGATGAAGTCGCGGACTTTGGGATAGAGCAGGTCGTAGCCGCCGACGAGGCGAAGGTCCTTCAGCAGTTGGCGGGCGAAAAAAGCGACGACGGAGCGGTAGTCGGCGGCGCCATCGCCATCGAGGTTGATGGTGTGGTCGATGTCGCCTTCGAGCATGGTCTTGAAGACTATTTCGCGGGTCTGGTCGGCGGTGAAGGGTTTGACCGGGAGTTTGGGGTTGCCGAAGGCGGCGGGATCGAGTTCGCCAAGGTCCTTGTATTCGCGGTTGAAGCGGCGGGTCAGGCGCGGCAGGGCGATGTCGAGCGCGTCGATGTCCTTGTCCGGCGATTGGGTGTCGACCTCGACGGTGATGCTGTCCTTGCGATCATTGCCGGCGGCGCCCCCCATGGCGACGCGCTCGAAGGTAACGCCCTCGTTCTGGATGGTTTCGACGAATTCCATGAAGGCGGGGGTGCCCATGACGGCGACGGTTTCGCGCTGGTCGGAGCCGAAATACATGCGACGGAGGCCGCGGCCGAGGGTTTGTTCGGGGAGGATGTTGCTTTTGGCGGAATAGGCGCGCAGGCCGACGATGACGGTGACGTTGCGGACATCCCAGCCCTCTTTCAGCATGAGGACGGAGACGATGGCCTTGTGGGGGGATTCGTAGGTGTCGATCTGGTTGGATTCGCGGCGGAGTTTTTCGAGTTCGTCCTTGTTCTTGCCGGAGGCGGCTTCGGAGATTTCGCCGTTCCGCTTGGTGTGGATGACCAGGACGCCGTCGGCGAGTTCGGGGCAGATTTTCTGGAGATACTCACCCACCTCGTCGCAGTTGCGGGTGTCGTCCACCATCACGAACAGCACGGCCTTGTTGCCGAGGGCGGCGTGTTCGGCGGTGGATTTGCGCCATTCCTCGACGCCGAGTTGGAGGTAGTCGGCGTATTTTTCGGTGATGATGGGGCTTTGCCGCTCGTGCAGACGGTCGCGGCTGGCGGCGTCGGGCAGGACGGGATGCTTGACGACGTTCTGGGCGATGGCTTCGACGAGGGGGTAGTCGGACACGGTCTGGACGAAGATGGCGCCGTTGTTGTGACGGGGCGTGGCGGTGACGTCGAGTTGCAGGGACAGGCGGAGGTCCTTCTGGAGCATCTGGTGGTGGATGTCCTGGATGCACTTGAACCAGGCGAGGCTGGGGTCGTGGATGTGGTGGGCCTCGTCGTTGAAGACGGCGAGTTCGTTGATGTCGCGGACGATGTCGCCGAGGTCGATGTTGCTGTCGGTGGTTTTGCCGACGGGTTTGGCGCCGAAGGGATCGAGGAAGTAGTCGCGGAGGTCGTCGTCATCGAGGGACGGGTCGGGGATGTCGCGCTGATAGACGCGCTGGATGTTGGTCAGGAAGAGGTTGCCGGTGGGGCGGACAATGCGGACGTTGTCCTGAATGTGAAGGGCGACCTGGAAGTCATCGCGCCAATTCTGGCCGGCGTGGCCGTTGTCGGGGAGGACGGGGTCGTTGAAGAAGATGCGCAGGCCGTCGAAGTCGGCGCGGAGGCGGTCAAGGACGATGATGTTGGGCGCGATGAGAAGGAAGTTGCGGGAGAGGGTGGAGGCGGGCTCGTAGAGGCGGTGGAAGTAGCTCCAGGCCATGAGGAGGGAGAGGACCTTGGTCTTGCCGGCGCCGGTGGCCATTTTGACGACGAAGCGGGGCCATTGCTCGTCGAACATTTGGGCGGAGACCTCGCCAGAGGCATCGAAGCGCATGAGGTCGTACTTGTCGCGCACGTTGCGAGCGTCATGGAGCCAGATGACGGTTTCGACGGCCTCGCGCTGGGCGAAGTAGTAGCGGAACTGGGTTTGGGTGCTGTCCGCAAGTTCTACCAGATGGTCGGTTTGGAACCACCATTGGAGGAGAGCGCGCGAGGTGGACGAGGCGCCGGCGTAGTTGGCGCCCCGCCATGCTTTGACCGCTTCGCGGATGTTGGCGACGAGCGGCGGGAGCAACTTGTGGTAGGCGGTGGCGCGAAGCTCTTCGGCCGCTGGGAACCAACGAAAGGTTGGCTCAAGCACTTCGTAGGGTGAGCGGGGGAATTTTTCGTGAAGCGCCATTGCGGGCCGATTCTGGTTTGTTCAGTGATGGAAATCAACAGACGGGAGTTGTCGTCGGGTGGGCGAGGGTATCGGACCACGGATGGGTTGGGTTGTTAAGGGTGGGGTTTGGGGGGGGTGGGAGTATACCAACCACAGGGCAATCGCATTTCAGAAATTTGCCAGGAGGCGTGTGAGGTAGGCATTGTCCCATCCGGCTCGCTTCAGTTTTCCGCGCATAGAACCTTTCGCGCCTTCCTTCTGTAGTGCGTTCAGCGCCATGTGACGGAGAACGGCGAGGTTTTGCGGCCCGCTGCCCAACCGTGTCCTGTCCTGGTCCTCGTTCATGACGACGTCGAGGCGCCAGTGCAGGCGGTTCTCGACGCCCCAATGCTGGCGGACGACTTCGTTGAAACGCTCCGCGGATAGAACGATACTCAACAGGTAATAGGCGGTTTCAGTCGTGGTCCCTGCCGATGTTTCACGGATGCGATCCACCTTTCCGATGGCCTTCAGCCCCGGCCACCGGTGATCGTCCTGCAACCAATTGATATCGGCCGAAACCGTCACCGTCCGGGTCTCGATCCGGCCGTGACCGGCATCGACATCCGGCTTGGCCGCGGTGACCGCGCTTGCGGGATCGTCGAGAAATCGGACGACATCGTCATGCAGGGTGCCCTGGTTGCCCTTCAATGCCAGGGCATAGTCACCGCCTTGCTCAACGATTTGCCGGGCGATCGCTCGCTGGCAGTTGAGCGCATCGGTGGTGACGATCGTGCCCTTCAATGACAGTGTCGCCAGAAGCTTCGGTACGGCGGTGATCTCGTTTGACTTGGCGTCGGTGGCGATCTGCGCCAGCACGAGGCGTTGATCGCAGCCCCAGGCAGTGACCATGTGCAAGGCCGATTTGCCGCTGGCGCGATCGAATGAGCGGCGCAGAACCTTGCCGTCAATGGCGACAACACCTTGGCACTGCTCGGAGAATTTGGCCATGAAACGCTGGAAGGCCGCTCGGAATTGATCCGGATCGAGCTGGCGGAACAGCCGGCTGAACGTGTCATGGCTGGGCACGCCATTCTCCAGCTTGAGGAAGCCGCGCAGAAACGGCTCCTTCGCCTTTGCGAACAACGCCATATCGACCATCCCCTGGCCGCCGCACAGCACCGCGCACAGAGCGATCATCAGAAGCTCGTGGAATTCATGCAGCGCGGCATTGCCGGTTCGCGGATCATCCAGCCCCTCCCAGCACGCGGAAAACTGGGCCAGGGCATCATCATGGGGAAGGTCTTTCATGCCCTACGTAGAATCCATCAACGCCGCGCCGCGCAACAGGCAACCTGGATGTCGCGCAATTCCAAATGCGATTCCCCTGATGCCGATTGGCATCATGATCGACCAGCTCGGAACCCATCTGGTACTCTGTCCCATCGGCATCCTTGTCATCTGCTTTTATTCTGAAGGCGTGGTTTTCAGACGTAACATCTTCTTGGGTGCGCCCTTCTGGAAGCCTATCCGCAGTTTCAGATGACGGTTTTCGACCTTCCAAAAGTCGTCAATGAGACTGATCCTCTATGGGCGCCAAAGCTGGGCCTCACCAAGCGGTGCAGATACGTCGGCGGGGACATGTTTGCCGAGGTGCCGCAGGCCGATGCCTACTTTATGAAATCGATCCTGCATGACTGGAATAACGAGGAGTGTCGGCAGACCCTTACGGTGGCGCGCAGAAGTCGCCATCTGGGGGTGTTCGTCCCGGAACTTGAATCCGCCGTGTAAAATGGATGTCCATGTAATACCAACCCCTCTAATGATTAACTCTTGCCCAGTGCCTGTCTCCGATTGAAGCGATGCGTGCTGGGTCGTTGATAAGAAAGTTCCATGCGTTGACGCAAGCTTTGAGGATGTCGTCGTAGGTATCCCAGACGAGCTTGCAGAGCTTGTTTGCGCGCAGATATGCCCAGATATTCTCCATCGGGTTCAACTCCGGAGCGTAGGGCGGGAGCCTGAGCAAGGAGATGTTGCTGGGTACATGCATGCGGTAGCCTGGCTGGTGCCAGCCGGCACCGTCGCAGACGATCGCGGCGTGAGCGCCCGGAGCGACCATGGTGCTGATCTCGGCAAGATGCTCGTTCATAGCCTCGGTGTTGACGGCCGGCATGATGATGGCGGCACCGACGGCACGTTCGGGGCAGATCGCTCCAAACAGGTGGACGGAAGCGTGGCGATTGTCGCGCACCATGGGCGGGCGCGAGCCAATTGGCGCCCAGACATAGGCGTGGCCGCCTTTCTGGCCCACCCTGGCTTCGTCCTGGAACCATAGCTCGACCGGCTTTCCAGCGGCGGTCTCCGGCAGAACTTCGGCAATCAGGCCGCGGAAGTTTTTTTAAAAGCCGCCTGCGCCTCAGGGTCCTTCTTGGGATGAAAGGGGCGTGGTTGCAGCCGCCTCAGCGCCATGTTGCGCAGCCAGACGCCGATCGTGTTCTTATGCACCGTCACCGAGAACCGGCGCTGCACCTCCTCACGAAGATCGACGCAGCGCCAGCGCACTACTCTGTCTCTCTCTGGCTTGTCTCTCTCTGGGTCGGGACCTTTCACCACCAAGGCAAGCAGTTCGGCCTTCTGTGCACTGGTCAGGGAGGGCCTTCTTCCGGAACCCGATCCAGACTTTAGCCAGGCGATCCCCAGGTCGTTGTAGCGCCGCACCCAGTCCCGCAGCGTCTGCCGGCCCATCCCGTTCTGCTCCGCGGCTTCGCTGCGTGATACCCCCTCTAGCACCAAGGCAAGAGCCAAAAGACGCCGCACCTGCGCCGCGTCGTGCTTCTTCGATGCCACACGACGCAGTTCCGCAGCCGTGTGCTCTAGCCGGGTTACCTTCAAGCCCGCCGACATACCTGCTTCCGATCCTGACAAACTTACCCAAACAGAATCACAGCTCGGCGGCGCCGCAGAAGCACTCAGTGAGAGTCAGAAATTCTCGGAGTTGGTATAAGGGTCCCATCACCCAACATAGCGTATCACAGCGGCAAGATCACTTGAATCGAGAATCAGCACACCGGTACGGCCCCTGGCGGGTGCCGGTAGAGCCAGGGCTTGGCTTGATGCTAGCCGCCGCCGATTTTAGGGATGAGGAAGATTTCGCTGTCGGGTTTGAAGGCGAGTTCGTAGTGGTCTTGGAAAATCTCGCCGTCGAGGGCGACGGCCATGCTGTCTTCGACTTGTTGGCCGAGGCCGGGGTAGCGGCGGTCCAGTTCCTGGATCAGGCGGCGGAACGTGGTGGCCTCCACCTCGAACTCGCTCACTCCGCCGGTTAGTTCGCGGAGTGAGGAGCCGGAGATGGAGACTTTGGGCACGGTTAGACCTTGCTCCGACTAGCCTTTGCCGGAGTCAATGGCGGCGCGCATTTTCGGCGGGGACATCGGCAGGCTGTGCATGCGGATGTCGATCGCCGAGCGGATGGCGTTGCCGACGGCGGCCATCGGCGGAACGATCGGCACTTCGCCGACGCCGCGGACGCCGAACGGGTGACGCTTGTTCGGCACTTCGACCAGCACGGCTTCGATCATCGGCAGGTCGGAGGCGACGGGCACGCGGTAGTCGAGGAAGCCGGAGTTATCCATGCGGCCGTTCTTGTCGTAGATGTATTCCTCGTTCAACGCCCAGCCGATGCCCTGGACGGCGCCGCCCTGGATTTGGCCTTCGACGTAGCTGGGGTGGATGGCGCGGCCGACGTCCTGGACCGCGGTGTAGCGGAGGATCTTGACGAAGCCGGTTTCACGGTCGACCTCGACGTCGCAGATATGCGCGCCGAAGCCGGGGCCGGCGCCCTGGGCGTTGAGGGAGACCTCCGAGCCGATCGGACCGCCGGTCTTGGCGGCCTTGATCGCGATGGCGGCCAAGGGCAGCGGGTCGAATCCACCGGCATTGGCGCCGGCGGGAACGGCTTCGCCGTCTTTCCAGTCAACCGCCTCGGGGGCGATGTCCCAGATCATGGCGGCGCGCTTCTTGAGTTGCTCGACGACGTTTTCGGTGGCCTGCACGGTGGCCATGCCGGTGGCGTAGGTGACGCGGCTGCCGCCGGTCATGCCGGTGATGCCGACCGAAGCGGTGTCACCGACGATCGGGCGGACCTTCTCGTAGGGGATGCCGAGGACTTCGGCGCACATCATGGCCATCGAGGCGCGGGAGCCGCCGATGTCGGGGCTGCCGGAGACGACGCTGACGCTGCCGTCTTCGTTGACGAACACCGAGGCGGAGGATTCGCCGCCGATGTTGAACCAGAAGCCGGTGGCGATGCCGCGGCCCTGGTTCGGGCCGAGCGGCGCCGTCCAATGCGGGTGGGCCTTGGCGGCGGCGAGGACCTGCTCGTAGCCGATGTCGGGGAACACGGGGCCGTAGGCGGCTTTGGTGCCGGCCTTGGCGGCGTTCTTCTGGCGCAGAGTGATCGGGTCCATGCCGAGCTTGCGGGCCAGATCGTCGACCGCGCTTTCGACGGCGAAGGTGGAGATCGGCGCGCCGGGGGCACGGTAGGCGGCGACCTTGCAGCGGTTGCTGACCACGTCGAAGCCAGAGACGTGGACGTTCTTGAGGTCATACATGGCAAAGGCGCACATGGCGGCCGGGGCCACGGGCGAGCCGGGGAAGGCGCCGGCTTGCAGCTTGATGACGGCCTGGGCGGCGGTGATGGTGCCGTCCTTCTTGGCGCCGATCTTGACTTCGATGACGCCGCCCGAGGTGGGGCCGGAGGCACGGAAGGTTTCGTCGCGGGTCATCACCATCTTGACCGGCTTGCCGCACTGGGCGGACATGGCGACGGCGAGGGGTTCGAGGTAGACGAGGGTTTTGCCGCCGAAGCCGCCGCCGATCTCGGCCGGGGTGACCTTGATGTTGGCGATTTCCATGTTGAGGATTTTCGCCACGTATTGCCGGATCATGAACTGACCCTGGCTGGAGGCGAAGATCACCGTCTGGCCGTCCGGATTGACGGTGGCGATGCAGGCGTGCGGCTCGATATAGGCCTGGTGGACGGGGGCGGTGTCGTAGCGGCCCTCGATGATGACGTCGGCGTCCTTGAAGCCGGCCTCGACGTCGCCGAGGACGAACTGGACCTTCTTGGCGATGTTGGAGGCTTTGGTCGGCTTCGGCTCGACGCCGGCGGTGATCAGGCCGGCGTGGAGGATCGGGGCGTCGGCGGCCATGGCGGCCTCGACTTCGATGACAAAGGGCAGGACTTCGTAGGTCACGTCGATCAGCGCCAGCGCGGCGTCGGCGATGGCCGAGGTGGTGGCGGCGACGGCGGCGACGGCGTGGCCTTCATAGAGGGCCTTGTCGCGTGCCATGCAGTTGACCGAGAGGTCGCGGAAGTTGGTCGGGCCTTCGCCGATGAAGGCTTCCTCGCTGGCGATGTCCGGAATGTCGGCCGAGGTGATGACGGCCTTCACGCCGGCGAGGGCGCGGGCCTTGGAGGTGTCGATCGAGACGATGCGGGCATGCGCGTGCGGGCTGCGCTTGACCTTGCCGACGAGCATGCCGGCCATCGCGAGATCGGCGCCGAACTGTGCCTTGCCGGTGACTTTGTCCATGCCGTCGGGCCGCACGGGGCGGGTGCCGACGACGCGCAGATCAGAGGTATTGGCGACGAAATTCATGACTTAAGCTCCTCGCATTTCAGCTGCCGCGTCCATGACGGCGCGGATGATTTTGTCGTAGCCCGTGCAGCGGCAGAGATTGCCGGCGAGCCAGAAGCGCGCCTCGGTCTCGGTCGGGTTCGGGTTGCTGTCGAGCAGCGCCTTGGTGGCGACGATCAGGCCGGGCGTGCAGAAGCCACATTGCAGCGCGGCATGCTCGAGGAACTTGCGCTGCACGGGGTGCAGCTGATCGCCCTGGGCGATGCCCTCGATGGTGCCGATGCTGCAGCCTTCGGCTTCGACGCCGAGCATCAGGCAGGAACAGACCAGGCGGCCGTCCAGCGTGATGGAGCAGGCGCCGCAATCGCCGGATCCGCAGCCTTCCTTGCTGCCGGTCAGGTTCAGTTGGTCGCGCAGCACATCGAGCATGCTGTCCTGCGGTTCGCAGAGGAATTCCGCGGGCTCGCCGTTGATGGTGGTGGTGACGTGGATCTTGCTCATGTGCGGGCTCCCGCGCGTTCAAAGGCGATGGCGGCGGTCCGGCGTGCGAGCACGCCGGCGATCTTGACGCGGAACTCGATGGTGCCGCGCTTGTCGTTGATCGGGTTGCAGGCGGCGCGAGCGGCGGCATCGACCGCGGCCAGCGTGGCGTCGTCGAGCTTGTGGCCGACCAGCGCCTTGGCGGCGGCATCGACGATCACCACCGTGGGGGCGACGGCGCCGAGGACGACGCGGGCGGCGGTGCAGACGCCGGCGGCATCGAGGGTGACGCTGAGGCCGCAGCCGACGACCGCGATGTCCATCTCGGTGCGCGGGATGAAGCGCAGATAGGCGTCGGCCGAGCGGGCCGGCGGCTTGGGCAGGCGAAACTCGACGATGAACTCGTCACGCGCCAGCGAGGTGCGGCCGGGGCCGGTGACGACTTTGTCGACGCCGATCTCGCGGGTGCCGTTCGGGCCGGCGATGACGACGGTGGCGCCGATGGCGACCAACGCGGGCACGCTGTCAGCGGCGGGCGAGCCGTTGCACAGATTGCCGGCCAGCGAGGCGCGGCCCTGGACCTGCGTGGAGCCGATCAGGTTGGCGCCTTCGACCACGCCCGGATAGGCGGCGCAGAGGCCGGCATGCTCGCCGAGCAGGGCGCCGGAGGTGGCGGCGCCAATGACGAAGCCGCCATTGACTTCGCGGATGCCGATCATGCCGGGGATCTTCTTGGTGTCCACGATCAGTTCGGGTTGGACCCGTCCGGAGCGGAGTTGGACCAGAAGATCGGTCCCGCCGGACATGACCTTGGCGAGGCCGGATGCTCCGGCAAGCAGCTTGATGGCGTCGGGGATCGTCGCTGGCGCGACGTAATTCAATCTGGGCATTTGGGCTCCCGGGGTTCGTTCAGGCGGATGTTCACACACGTCTCGGCACGCGGTGCCGAACGCTCTCGTCGACAGGTTAGGCCGGGTTTCGCCGGTGGTCGAGCCCCCCTGACCACCTTTGCGTGCAAACCTGCACGGCGCACCGCAAACAGCCATAGCCGGCGGGGCGCGGCCCTATGGTCCGGGCAGTCGCCTAGTCGAACGAGGCGCCCGTGGTGTCCGTGGATTTGTTGTAGCGGATGGCCAGAAGGGAGGGGGCGAACAGGTGTTTCATGGCGGATGTCCCCGATGCGGTGACCGCACGCATAGGGCGTCGCGATTAATGCGGGGTTTGCTCGGCGGTCATCATGTGGCGGTTGAAGGTTGCCATGTCCGTGTTCGTTCCGCAGAGCAGCACGCCGATCCGTTTGCCGGCAATCCGGTCGCGCAACGGGAACAGTGCCGCGGCCGTGGCCGCTGCGCAGGCGGGTTCGGTGGCGACTTTCAACGCGTCGAACAGATGGCGCATGGCGGTGCGCAGTTCGTCGTCGGTGACCGTCACCAGCGCGTCGATGTTGGCGCGGCAGAGGCCGTAGCTGTAGGCCTCCGTGTGCGGCGCCATCAGGCTGTCGGCGATGCCGGTCATGGCGCCCATCTTGACCGGGCCGCCGGTGGCGAAGCTTTGCGCCATGCCGGTGGCGCCGGCGGGTTCCACCCCATAGATGGTTATAGATGGATTGGCCTGTTTGAAGGCGGTGGCGACGCCGGCGGCTAGGCCGCCGCCGCCGATCGGCAGGATCACCGCGTCCAGGTCCGGCGCCTGTTCGGCCCATTCGGCGCCGAGGGTGGCGGTGCCGAGGATGGTGCGGTAGCCGTTGAAGGGGTGGACGAAGAAGCGGCCTTCCTGCGCCTCGATCTCGCGGACCATGGCGAAGCCGGTGGCGCCATCCTCGGCCATCAGCACCTCCGCGCCATAGGCCCGGCAGAGGGCAAGGCGGGCGGGGTTGGCGGTTTTGAGCATAACCACTTTGGCAGTTATGCCGAGTCGCATCGCGGCATAGGCGACGGCGACCGCGTGATTGCCGGCGGAGATCCCGGTCACGCCGCGCGCGCGGGCGGCGGCGTCGAGACCCAGGAGATTGGCGAAGGCGCCGCGCGCTTTGAAGGTGCCGCTGGCTTGCAGCAACTCGAACTTGAAGTTGAGGGCGGTGCCGGCGAGCGTCGTGAAATCGTCGCGGTCAAACACTGGTGTCACGCGGGTATAGGGCCGCAGTTCGGATCGCAGGGTGGCGATATCGGCGGGGAGGGGCACGCGGATGCCGTCAATTTCCAGTGGCAGATCGGGCATGGCGATGTCCTCGGGGCGGGGTTGACGAAAGGCAGCACGCGGCGGGCAGTATGACGCTTAGGTTCAGCAGAGGGAAAAAGCCAATGAACATCAACGTCAAGGGCAAGCGTGTCGTGATCGCCGGCGGCAGCAAGGGGATCGGGCGGTCGATCGCGCTGGCCTTCGCGGCGGGCGGGGCGGCGGTGTCCATCTGTGCGCGCGGTGCCGAGGCGCTCGCCGCGACCCGGGCCGAGATGGCGGCCCATGGCGGGACGGCCCATGCCGCCGCCTGCGACCTCGCCGTCGAGGCCGATATCACCGCCTATATAGAGGCAGCAGCCGCGGCGCTTGGCGGCATCGACGTGCTGGTCAACAACGCGACCGGCTATGGCTGGGGCGATGACGAGGCGAGTTGGACGCAGAGTGTGGCGGTCGATCTGCTCGCCGCCGTCCGTGCGTCACGGGTTGCGCAGCCGTGGCTGCTCAAGAGTGGCAGTGCGTCGATCATCAATATCTCTTCGGGATCCGGGCTGAACCCCTCCGTGCGCACCCCCGCCTATGGCGCGGCGAAGGCGGCGATCATCCACTACACGCGCACCCAGGCGGCCACGCTCGTCGCCAAGGGGATACGGGTGAATTGCGTCGCCCCTGGCTCGATCGAGTTTCCCGGCGGCATCTGGGACAAGCGCAAGCAGAACGAGCCGGCGGTCTATAACGCGGCGCTGGCGTCCTGCCCGAACGGACGCATGGGGCAGCCGGAGGAGGTTGCCAGTGTCGTGCTGTTCCTGGCTTCGCCGCTGGCGAATTGGGTGACGGCGCAGATCATCAGCGTCAATGGTGGTCAGGGGTTGCCGCGGTAAGGCGGGATCGCCAAGCGTCCCAATAGTGGCGGTAAACCGTTTCGATGGCGCGGGCCAGGCCAGGGGCGTCGCCCAGCGGTGAGGCGGTGAAGCAAGCGGCGAATTGGGTTCGGCCGAAATGGCCGAAGGTGATAAAGCCGTTCGCGAGGGCCGGCAGTGGCGCGACCTCGGGCATCCCGGCCGGCGGCGCGTAGGCGAGCGGCACAATGGTTTCGCTGAACAGAAGTGGCGTGCGTCATTTTCCGATCTCGTTTCCGTGATCGCGGGCACCTGCCCGGCCGGTATCTGGCCGAAGCCGGCAAATCCTCTACACTCGCGCTTCGGACAATACGGCCCAGCATGGGCGGCAATGAGGGAGCGGATAACATGGGCCAGGTTCAGGGCAAGGTGGCGTTTGTCACCGGCGGTGCGTCGGGCATCGGGGCGGCCTGTGCGGCGACGCTGGCGCGCGAGGGTGCCAAAGTTGTGATCACCGATCTGGACGACGCAAGGGGTGAGGCGATCGCGGCACAGATCATTCGCGACGGCGGCGAGGCAACGTTCCTGCACCAGGACGTGACCGATGAAGCCGGCTGGCCGGCGGCGGTGGCGCTCGCGGAGAGCAAGTACGGGCGGCTCGACATCATGGTCGCCAATGCGGGGATCGCCGTGTTCGGGCCGCTGATGCAGATGTCGCTGGCCGACTTCCGTCGGCAGAATGCGGTGAACATCGAGGGGGTGTTTCTCTCCGTGAAGACGGCCATTCCCGCCATGCGGCGCGCCGGCGGCGGCTCGATGATCCTGATTTCCTCGGTCGCCGGGCTGCGCGGCTCGGCCAATCTGGCCGGCTACAGCGCCAGCAAGGGGGCGGTGCGGCTGTTCGCGAAGTCGATGGCGCTGGAACTGGCGCTCGACGGCATCCGGGTGAACTCCGTACACCCCGGCATCATCTTGACGCCGATCTGGGAGAAGGCCGCCTCCCCGCTCGGCGGCGGGCTGAACGCGCCGCTCGACCCCTATGTGCTCGCGGCCTCGGTGCCGATCGGCAAGCCGTCGGCGCCGCAGGAGATTGCCAACGGGGTGCTGTTCCTGGCCAGCGACGCTTCGCACCACATGACCGGGTCGGAACTCGTTATCGACGGGGGCATCACCGCCGGTGCGGTGCGTCGCCCCAGCTAGGTCAGCCGAGCGAGATCAGCCGGCGGCGAGCCCCATGTCCCAGAACGCGGCTTCCAGCCTGGTTGCAGCGATGAAGGAGCCAAGCAGGGACTCGTAGCGTGCATCGGCGCCCCGCGCGGCGCCGATGCGTTCCAGGCGGGCGATCGCTGAGGTCACGGCGGCGCGATACTCTTCGCCCGCATAGGCCTCCATCCAGGCGGCGTAGGGGTTGCCCGCGCGCAGCGTGGCGGGATCGGCGTCCAGCAGCGCGACCGCTTCGGCATAGCCGACGATGCAGGGTGCAAGGGCCGCTTCCAGGTCCAGCCGGTCCCCGGTGAGGCCGCGATCGAGTACGAAGCGCGTGTAGGCGACGCATTCCATCGCCTCCGGCTCGGCCGCCATCTGCGCCTCGGTCAGGCCCCAGTCGCGGCAATAGGCGACGTGCAGCGGCATTTCGACGTCGACGATGGTGGTGACCGAGGCGGCGGCGGCGCGGAGGTCTTCGAGAGTGTCGCTCTTGACGGCCGCGAGCGCGAAGGCGCGGGCGAAGTGG
>JAYTUU010000144.1:0-15269 GCA_043744375.1 Rhodospirillales bacterium
TTGGAATCGCAGAATATCAGCGATGAAGTTCGCAGGTTGCCCGGCCAACAGGTCCGCGCATAGCAGTGCCGCCGCATCCCACTGGGTCGCACGTCTGAGGACGTCGACAAGTTGAACGCGGGTCGTCTCTCGCGTCTGCGGATCCATCTCGGTCTGGGATAACCAGGTTTGCAACAGGCTCGCCGCCTGACGCCGGCATTCGATCGCCAGCGGCTCATTGTTCTCGTCGTCCGCAGCCCAGGCCGCCCAAAGCTCCGCTGTGCCAGCCGAATCCGTTTGCCCCGAGACTCGGGCGATCAAGGCGAGCCGCCGGAAGGCGCCTGTCAAGGTCGGTGGGTCCGCGCTCATAATTTCGATCCATTTGGGATCAGACATTGCTCGCCGAACGGCTACAGGGTCGCTGGGCGCCTCCGCGACGTCCTCGGCCACGTAACCGCATGCGGCGCAGGTCTGCACCCAGGTTTGGATCGTGTCGCGCTGCATCGGCGGAGGACGTAAATCGAGATCAGCTGGCCCAAATGAGCTTGTACTTGCGAGCACTCGATGAGCCTGTTCGTGACCGCAAGCCCAGCAGGTTCGCGTTTCATCCATGTATGTTGTCACGTTATCTGTCCTCAGTGGTGGGGGTTCGTCGTCGCCACTCGCGTGCTTGCTCGATCCGAAATGCTGACGATCCGCCGCGTCAAAGTGAAGAAATTCCGTGCCGGCAAGGTCCAAGTGCTGGGCGCCGCAAAAGCCATCCGGGCGCCAGCGCATGATGGCGTCTTGCTATTGATTTCATTGTATTATTTTCTATCTGGCGAACTGGTATCTTACTTGAGTTCGGGTCAGATTGCACGCGCCCGCGCGCATATTTTCGTGGAAAAGCACCGGAAAGTGCCAGCTCACTGCGGTGCGTGCGACGCTATGTGTCCTGCGTGGAGCGGGGGCGGGCTGCAATGGCGGTGGCAAAGGCGCGTGGGCGGACAATGTGGGCGGGGATCGGGGTTGGCGGCCTGTGACCCCACTCTCCACTCGCGCTGTGACCCTGGCGCGGGTCGAGGTGGCGGAGCAAACCGCGCATCGGCTGATGTTGGAGATCGAGCGCCTCCAAGCTGACGGAGTTTCGACCCATTTGGGCCTGGCGCGTGCCCTGTCCGGACAGGGAGTGTCGACGCCGCATGCCTTCGCGCAATATGCGAAGGACCTCAGGATAAATAATATCGCGCGAGGCCATTTACTCTTGGGCGTGCTGGGTTAGCAGCACATTGTCCGTCGCTGCGGCCCTTTCCCGGATTTGACGCGTGGCCAATTCGGCAGTCAGGCGCCAACGGCCAGCTTTTCGCATATTCAGGCATAGACGCTGTTCCTGGTGGGTGGTTGATAAGCGGGACCTCAGTTGGAGGCGAACCATCGAAGCGTTCGGCATCAACCAACAACCAAACGCGTGGGTCATGGCGGCCGCTGGCCTTGGACCTTATCAACAGAAAATACGATAAGAGCGAAAATTTTTGCTTCTTTACTCGTGTCGCTTGACGATCCGGCACCCGGTTGGATTGAATCGTAGGTTATATCAGCATCTTTTCGCAGGCGCCGCCGAATCCCACGCGGCAGGAGTATTTTTTCAAAAAGAAGGACTTGCTTCAATGATCAACGCCGGTGCGCAGGCATTCGCGCAGCTCGGGCCGGCAGGAGCCGCAGCCGGTGCCGGCGGCGGTGGCGGCACCGATTGCCTCGACGCTGGTGCAGCCGGCGGCGATGGCGTGATTGATCGTGGCGGTATCGATGCCGTGGCAGATGCAGATTGTCGGGGAGGCGGGCGGGGCGTTTGGGGTGCCGCCGGCCAGCAGGGCGAGGCGCGCTGGGGCGGGGTGGGCGAAGGCGGTGACCAGCCAGGCGCGCGGCGGGAGGGCCGGGTTGGTGGCGAGGAAGATGCAGGCTTCCAGGCGGTCGTTGCGGACGAGCACGGCGCGATGGGTGCCGGCGGCGGGGTCGTCGAGGCGCAGCCAGGCGCCGGGGCGGTCGATGGCGGTGATGAGGCTGGCCAGGGTTGCGGCGGGGCTGCCGCGGCCGGCGAGTTCGTGGCGCCAGACGGCACCGGGCTCTGGGATGATGGCGCACCATTCGGCGATATCGGCGGGCAGGCGGCGGCGCAGGAGGACGAAGCCGTGCCAGTCCATGGGTTCGGCGGTGAGGGCGACCTGGGTGGTTTTCAGCTCGGGCTGGCCGCTGATCGGATCGGCGGCGTCGGTGACGGCGGCGTTGATGCGGGCGGCGGGGCTGAAGGCGGCGGTCCAGTGCATGGGAGCGAAGAGGCTGCCGCGGCGCAGGCCGGGGTCGTGGCGCAGGCGAAGCACGGCGCTGCCATGCGGGGAGGTGATGCGGACCAGGCTGCCGCGGGGCAGGACGGTGTCTTCGGGGTGGGCGGCGAGTTCGGGCTCGGGGGCATGGGCCATCAGGCGCGGGATGGCGCCGGTGCGGGTCATGGTGTGCCATTGGTCGCGCAGCCGGCCGGTCAGCAGGGTCAGGGGGAAGGCGGGGTTGGGGACGGCGTGCGGCGGGCGGAATGGGGTGGCGATGGCGCGCGGGCGGCCGTCCGGGGTTGGGAAGCGGCCCGAGGCAAGCAGGCGGGCGGGCGTTGGGCCGGTTGCGGGACAGGGCCAGCGCGTGGGGGGGAGGGTTTGGTAGGCGGCATCGTCGAGGTTGGCGAGGGCGGAGATGTCGAACAGCCGAGCGCCGGTGTTGGCGAAGCCGGAGAGGGCGGCGTGTTCGCGGAAGATGGCGGCGGGGCTGTTCCAGGCGAAGTTCTTGGCGTGGCCGAGGCGGGCGGCGATGCCGGCGATGGCGTGCCAGTCGGGGCGGGCTTCGGCGGGGGCGGGGAGGAAGGCGCGCTGGCGGCTGATCATGCGTTCGCTGTTGGTGACGGTGCCGTCTTTTTCGCCCCAGGACAGCGCGGGCAGGCGGATATGGGCGAGGCTTGCGGTGTCGGTGCCGGCGGCGCACTCGCTGACCACCACGAAGGGGCAGGCGGCCAGGGCGGCGCGTATCGCAGCGCCGCGCGGCAGCGAGACGGCGGGGTTGGTGCCGATGATCCAGACCGCGCGGACGCGGCCGTCGCCGATAGCGCGGAACAGGTCGATCGCCTTCAGGCCGGGTTTTTCCGGCAGCGCGTCGACGCGCCAGAAGCGGCGCAGCAGGTCGAGATCGCCGGGCCGGTCCCAGTCGAGATGGGCGGCCAGCATGGTGGCGAGTGCGCCGACCTCGCGCCCGCCCATGGCGTTGGGCTGGCCGGTGATGCTGAACGGGCCGGTGCCGGGCAGGCCGATACGGCCGGTCAGCAGGTGGGTGTTGATGATGGCGTTGACCTTGTCGGCGCCGGCGCTGGATTGGTTCACGCCCTGGCTGAACAGGGTCACGGTGCGCGGAGTGCTGCGGACCATGGCGAAGAAAGCGGCGACATCGCGCTCGGCGAGGCCGCAGATCGCGGCGGTGGTTTTGGCGTCCGGGGTTTGGTGTTGGGCGACGGTTATGGCGTTTTCGATGCCGGTGGCGTCGGTGCGCGCGCCGTGGGCCCAGAGGTTGGCGAGCAGGCCGGTGAACAGGGCGACGTCGGTGCCGGGGCGCAACGCGAGGTGGAGGTCCGCGCCTTCGCAGGTGGCGGTGCGGCGCGGGTCTATCACCACCATGCGCAGGAGGGGACGCATGCCGGGGGCGCTCAGGGGGGGGCGGGCGGCGCGGGCGGCTTGCAGGCGCTGGAACAGTACCGGGTGGCACCAGGCGGTGTTGGAGCCGACGAGGATCACTAGGTCGGCCAGTTCGAGGTCTTCGTAGATGCCGGGGACGATGTCTTCGCCGAAGGCGCGGCGGTGGCCGGCGACGCTGCTGGCCATGCAGAGGCGGGAGTTGCTGTCGATGTTGGCGGTGCCGAATACCGATTTCGCCAGTTTGTTGGCGGCGTAATAGTCCTCGGTGAGCAGCTGGCCGGAGACGTAGAGGGCGACGCTGTCGGGGCCGTGGGCGGCGATGGTGGCGGCGAAGCGTTCGGCGATGTGGTCGAGTGCCGCGTCCCAGGTGGCGCGCTGGCCGTTGATTTCCGGGTAGAGCTGGCGATTTTCGAGGCCGAGGGTTTCGCCGAGGGCGGCACCTTTGCTGCACAGGCGGCCGAGATTGGCGGGGTGGGCGGGGTCGCCGGCGATGGTCCCGTCCTGGCCGGCGAGCACGCCGCAGCCGACGCCGCAGTACGGGCAGGTTGTTCGAGTCGGTTCAGTAGACATCGCGGAGGTACCGGCCCTGGCGGGCGAGGGCGACGATCCAGTCGCGGGCTTGCTGGGGGTCGAGGCCGCCCTGGGTCATGGCGATGGTGCGCAGGGCGGTGTCGACGTCGCGCGCCATGCGGGTGGCGTCGCCGCAGACGTAGAAATGCGCGCCGTCCTGGAGCCAGCGCCAGAGATCGGCGGCGTGTTCGCGCATGCGGTCCTGGACGTAGATTTTTTTGCGGCCGTCGCGGCTGAAGGCGGTGTCGAGGCGGGACAGGGTGGTGCTGGCGAGCCAAGCGTTCAGTTCGTCTTCGTAGAGGAAATCGGTGGCGCGATGGCGGTCGCCGAAGAACAGCCAGGCGCGGCCTTGGGTTGCGGCGGCGGCGGGTTCCTGGCGGGAGGGCCGTTGTTGGAGGAAAGCCCGTTCTTGGAGGAAAGCCCGTTCTTGAAGGAAAGCCCTGAAGGGGGCGATGCCAGTGCCGGGGCCGACCATGATGATGGGGGTGGCGGGGTCGGCGGGGAGGCGGAAATGGCTTGGCTGGATGCGGGCTTCGACGGTCTCGGCGGGGCTGGCGCGGTGGGCGAGGAAGTCGCTGGCGACGCCGCGGTGCAGGCGGCCGTGGCGGGTTTCGGCGACGACGCCGACGCAGAGATGGAGTTCGTTGGGGGCGGCGCGCGGGCTGGAGGCGATGGAGTAGAGCCGCGGTTGCAGGGCGGGCAGCGAGCGGGCGAGGTCGGCGAGCGGCGGGCGGGCGGAGGGGAAATGTTCCAGCAGGTCGAGCAGGTCGGCGGCATCGGGCGCGGCGCCGTCGTCGCCGTCGCTGAGGCGGCGCAGGGTTTTGGCCTCGGCGGGGTTGGTGGCGGCCATGGCGAGCAGGTCGGTGGTGCGGTCCATCGGGCGGGCGATGGCGAGGTGGTGGGTGAAGGCGGCGCGTATCGGGCGGGCGGTGCCGTCGGCGCAGGGCACTTGCTCTTCGCCGGAAAGACGCAGGCAGGCGAGCAGGGCGGCGACCAAGGCAGGGTCGTTGGGGGCGCAGAGCGCGATGGAGTCGCCGGGCAGGTAGGTGAGGCCGGAGGCGGCGAGGTCGATGACGACGTGGCGGACGTCCTTGTCGGAGCCGGCGCCGGTGAGGCGGGAGGCGGCGCGGATGGCGACGTGGGCGGTGGGCGGCCTGGGATCTGGCTGTGTGCGGGCGGCGGGGGCGCTGGGGGCGGCGGCGGGGGAAATCGCGGCGTCGGCCAGGATGGATTTCAGCGTGCGCGAGGTTGGCCTGGCGCCGGGCACGCAGAGCGAGGCCGAGGATTCGCGGCCTTCGGCGAGGGCTTCGGCGTAGGTCTGGCATTGGTAGCCGCACTGGCCGCAATCGAGCTGGGCCATGGCGGCCATCAGGCGACGCGGCAGCGGGCGGCCCTCGGCCAGCGCGAGGCGTTCGTCCAGTTCCAGGGCGGGGTCGTGCCAGGGGAAGTCTTCGGGCGGGATGGCATGTGTGATGGAGAGGGGGGCGGTGGCGCCGCCGTAGAGCCCGGCGAGGAAGCCGTTGAGCCAGGCGCGTTGGGCCGGGCTGAACGGCGCGTTTTCCGGGATCAGTGGCAGTGGCGGGTTGATGGCGTTCATGCCGGGAGTTCGGCCAGGGGGGCGGGGGCCAGGGTTGCCAGGGTGGCGTCGTCGTGGGTGGCGCACCAGGCCTGGAACGTGGCGGCGGGTGCGGCGGACTGCCAAGCCTGGAGCAGGGCGAGGAGCACTGGGCCGAGGGCGTCGAAGGCGATGGCGGGGCGGATCAGGCGGCCGATGGCCTGTTCCGCGCCGCCGCCGCCGCCGACATGCAGGTCGTAGCCTTCGACGAGGTCGTCGCCTTGTTCGACCTTGGCGCCGAGCAGGCCGATATCGGCGACGAAATGCTGGGCGCAGGAGTGGTGGCAGCCGGTGAGGTGGATGTTGAGGGGGTGGTTGACGGTGATGCGGGCCTCCAGCCAGTCGGCCAGGGCGGCGGCGTGGCGCTTGGTGTCGGAGGCGGCGAATTTACAGCCGGCGCTGCCGGTGCAGGCGACCAGGCCGCCGCGCAGGTGGCTGGCCTGCCAGCCCAGGCCGAGGGCGGCGATGGCGGCCAGGGCTTGGTTCAGGGCGGCGTCGGGGATGTCGGAGATGATGAGGTTCTGCCACACCGTGAGGCGCAGTGTTGCGGATCCGAAACGCTCGGCGATGGCCGCCAGGGCGTGGAGGGTTTCGCTGCGGAGGCGGCCGAGCGGGCAGGTGATGCCGATGTAGTGGAGGCCCGGCTGTTTCTGGGCGTGCACGCCGATATGGCCGTGCTTGAGCTGGGCTGGGCGGGGCGCAATGGCGGCGCTGCGGTGCAGCCTGGCGCCGAGTTGCTGTTCCACCAGCGTGACGAAGGCATCGAGGCCGAGGCGGTCGAGCACGTATTTCAGGCGGGCGCGGCGGCGGTCGGTGCGGTCGCCCTCGCGGATGAAGACGCGCAGAATGGCGTCGCAGACTTGGGTGGTGTCGGCGGGGGGCACCAGGATGCCGGTTTCGCGGGCGAAGTCGCGGTGGCCGGTGATGCCGCCGAGGGCGAGGCGATACCAGATCGTGCCTTCGGTCTCGACGGCGGTGAAGGCGATGTCGTTGGTGTCTTCCAGCACGGCAACGCGGCCGCCGCCGTCGAAGGCGATGTTGAACTTGCGTGGCAGGCCGTAGAGGTCGCGATGGTTGAGGATGTGGTGGTGGATGGCGCGGGCGTGCGGGCGGGTGTCGATGAGTTCCTGCGGGTCGATGCCCGCGGTTGGGCTGCCGGTGACGTTGCGGACGTTGTCGGCGCCGGAGCCGCGCGAGGTCAGGCCGAGTTCGGTGAGGCGGATCAGCAGCTCCGGCGCGGCGGCGGCGGGGATTTCGCGCAGCTGGAGGTTGGCGCGGGTGGTGATGTCGGCATAGCCGCCGGCGAGGTCGTCGGCGATGGCGGCGAGGCCGCGCAACTGGTGCGACGCGATGATGCCGCCGGGGATGCGCAGGCGGCACATGAAGCTGTCCTGCGCCGGGGCGACGTAGAACAGGCCTTGGTATTTGGTCAGGAAGACGTCGGTGCCGCGTGGGAATTTGCCCGCGGCGGCGGCGGCGGTGATCTCGTCCCAGCGATCGAACGGGGGGGTGCGGCGCTTGGCTTCTTCCTCGGGCGTCAGCTTGCCGCCGGCGGCGATGGTGGCGTCTTGGGCGGCGTGTTGCGGGTCGGTGGAGACGGCGGTGCCGGCGGGCGGGCCGAGGGCGCCGCGGCGGGCCTCGACGCCGGACATGAAGCCCTTGAGGTATTCCTGCTGCTCGGCGTTGAAGCCGGGGTCGTTCATTGCGCCGCCTCGGCGATCGCCCCAGGGGGCATAAGCCGGGGGGCATAGGCGGGGCCGAAGGGGAGGCTGGCGCGCAGGCTGCCGAGCGGGGCGGCATCGCGGATCAGGCGCATGTACCAGGCGGCGTCGGCGACATCGCCGTAGAGCAGGGCGCCGACCAGACGGTCATCGCGCAGGAGCAGGCGGCGGTATGGGCCGGTGGGGTCGTCGAGCACCACGGGCTGGGTATCGGCCTGTTCGACCTCGCCGGCCGACCAGACCGGGGCGCCGGCGACCTTCAGTGCTGCGGAATCGGCGCAGGGTTGGTAGCGCGCCGGGTGGCCGAGGACGGTCTGGGCGGCGATGTCCGCCTGGAGCATGGCCGGGGCGACCAGGCCGATGCACTGGCCGGCGTGTTCGGCGCATTCGCCGATGGCCAGGATGGCGGGGTCGCTGGTGCGCATCGCCGCGTCCACGGTGATGCCGCGCCCGACTTCCAGCCCGGCGGCGCGGGCGAGGTCGGTGCGCGGGCGGATGCCGATTGCCATGACCACGATGCGAGCGGGGATCAATTGGCCGTCGGCCAGGCGGACGGCTTGGACGTGGTCGTCGCCTTCCAGGGCGATGCAGCGGGCCTCGGTGACCAGGCTGATGCCCTTGGCGGCGAGATGCGCGGCCAGACGGGCTGCGGCGGTGTGGTCGAGCTGGCGTTCCATCAGGCGGTCGACGGCGTGCAGCACCGTGACCGCCATGCCGCGGGCGGCGAGGCCGGCGGCGGCCTCCAAGCCGAGCAGGCCGCCGCCGATTATCACTGCGGGGATGCCGGGTGCGGCGGCGCCGATCATTGCCTCGACATCGGCCAGGGTGCGGTAGGCGAGCACGCCAGGGAGTGTTGCGCCAGGCTGGGGGAGCCGCATTGGTGCGGAGCCGGTGGCCAGCACGAGCGTGTGGTATGACAGGATGGCGCCGTCGCTGAGCCGGATTTGACGGTGGTTGCGATCGATGGTGGTGGCGGTGATGCCGGCATGGTGGGTGATGCCGCTTGGCAGGGCTGTCATCAGCTCGGCGGCGGGGATCTCGTGGGCCAGGTAGCGGCTGAGCGCCACGCGGTCATAGGGCGCGCCGGGTTCCTCGCCGATCAGCGTCACCGGGTGGCCGGCGCGCGCCAGCATCGTGGCGCAGCGGACGCCGGCGGGACCCGCACCCACGACGACGGCGCCGTCGATGACGCTGGTTCTGCTCACGCGGGTTCTGCTCACGCGGCTTCGGCGGGATTGCGGTGGCGGGCGTAGAGGAATTCCATCACGCGGGTGCGGGCGGCCAGGAAGCGGGCGTCCTGCGCCAAGGCGAGGCGATCGCGCGGGCGCGGGATGACGATGTCGAGCACCTCGCCGATCGTTGCCTCGGGGCCATTGGTCATCATCACGATGCGGTCGGACAGCAGGACCGCCTCGTCGACGTCGTGGGTGATCATCAGCACGGTACTGCCGAGCCGGGCGTGGATTTCCATCACCTGGTCCTGGAGATGGGCGCGGGTCAGGGCGTCGAGTGCGCCGAAGGGTTCGTCGAGCAGCAGGACCTTGGGTTGCATGGCGAGTGCGCGGGCGATGCCGATGCGCTGCTTCATGCCGCCGCTGATCTCCGCCGGGCGCTTGTCGGCGGCGGGCAGCATGCGCACCAAATCGAGGTTCTCGTCGACCCAGGCGGCGCGTTCGGCGCGGGTCTTCTTGCGACCGAAGACCTGGTCGACGGCGAGGCGCACGTTTTCGCGGCAGGTGAGCCAGGGCAGCAGCGAGTGGTTCTGGAACACCACGGCACGGTCGGGGCCGGGCTCGTCCACCTCGGTGCCGTCCAGCATCACGCCGCCGGAGCTGCATTTTAGCAGGCCGGCGACGATGTTCAGCAGGGTGGATTTGCCGCAGCCGGAATGGCCGATGATGGCGACGTATTCGCCGCGGGTGATCTCGATGCGGATGTTTTGCAGCACGTCGGGAGTGTTGGGGGCGAAACGCATCGACACGTCGGAGATGCTGAGGTGGCGGGGGGTCATCACGCGGTGCCCCGGGTGACGATGCGGCCGGCGAGTGCCACCAGCCGGTCGAGCACGAAGCCGACCAGCCCGACATAGATCAGCGCCACGATGATGTCGGAGATGTTGGAGCTGTTCCAGGCGTCCCAGATGAAGAAGCCGATGCCGACGCCGCCGATCAGCATCTCGGCCGCCACGATCGCCAGCCAGGACAGGCCGATGCCGATGCGCAGCCCGGTGAAGATGAAGGGGGCGGCCGCCGGCAGCAGGATCTTGCGGAAATAGCCGAAGCCGCGCAGCCGGATCACGCGGGCCACGTTGCGGTAATCCGCCGGCACCTGGCGCACGCCGACGGCGGTGTTGATGATCACCGGCCAGATCGCGGTGATGAAGATGACGAAGATGGCACTCGGCTGGGCGTCGCGGAAGGCCGCCAGCGATAGCGGCAGCCAGGCCAGCGGCGGCACGGTGCGCAACACCTGGAAGATCGGGTCGAGCCCGCGCATCGCAATCTCGCTGGTGCCGACCAGCAGGCCGAATGCCACGCCGGCCAGGGCCGACAGCACGAACCCCAGGGCGACGCGCTGCAAACTGGCGAACAGATGCAGGCCGAGGCCCTTGTCGAGCCCGCCGCGGTCGTAGAACGGGTGGATGATCAGTTCCCAGCTATCGGTCCAGATTTTTGTCGGTGCCGGCAGGCTGGCGGTGGGGTGATCGGCGGCGATCTGCCAGGCGCCGAGCACCACCACCAGCACGACGGTGAGCGGCATGGCGGAGATGGTGGTGCGGCGCAGGGCTGTGCCGAGCTTTACCGCGTGCGCGCGCCAGTCGGGCGCCGCGATTCGTGAGGCCGAGGGGGTGGCCGCGATGATATCGCTCATGGCCCGCGCCTCACGCCGTCGGGCGTTTGATGGCGAGGCTGGCGAGGTAGTCGCCGGGGGCCTCGGGGTTGAACACCTTGCCGTCGAAGAAGGTTTCGGGCCCGCGCGAGGTGGCGGCCGGCATGTCGCTGGCGGCGATGCCGGCCAGCTTGGCGGCATCGCGCCAGATGTCCTCGCGGTTGACCGCCGCGATCAGTGCCTTGGTGTCGGTGTCGCCGGGCAGCCCGCCCCAGCGCATGTTCTCGACCAGGAACCACAGTTCGTGCGAGCGGAACGGGTAGCTGGCGTGGTCGGCGAAGAATTTCATGCGCAGCGCCGAGGCCTCCAGCTTTCGGCCGTCGCCATAGGCGATGTCGCCCCGGCTGCGCGGCAGGATGTCGGCCGGCGGGACGTTGAACCAGGCGCGGCGGCCGAGCATGGCGGCCAGCTCGGCCTTGTTGTCGGGCGCGTCGGCCCAGAGCTGCGCCTCGATCACCGCCGCGGTGATCGCCTCGGCGGCGCGTGGATGCTTTGCCACCCAGTCGGTGCGCATGGTCAGCGATTTTTCCGGGTGATCGCGCCAGATTTCGCCGGTGACGCAGGCGGTGTAGCCCAGGCCCTGGTTGACCAGCTGGTCGTTCCATGGCTCGCCGACGCAGAAGGCGTCCATGGTGCCGACCTTCATATTCGCCACCATCTGTGGCGGCGGCACCACGATGGTCTCGACCTCGCGGTCGGGGTCGATGCCGGCGGCGGCCAGCCAGTAGCGGATCCATAGGTCGTGGGTGCCGCCGCGGAAGGTCATGGCGATCTTGTTGCTGCCCTGTTTGGCGGCGAAGGCGGCCTTCAGGGGGGTGGCATCGAGCTTGGCGCCCAGCGGCATGAGCGCCTTGGACACGCTGATTGCCTGGCCGTTGGTGTTCAGCCGGGCCAGGATGCTCATCGGCATCGGCTGGCTGTTCTGCACGATGCGCCCGGTCTGCATCAGATAGGGCATCGGGGTGAGGATATGCGCGCCGTCGATGCCGCCACCGCCGCCGCCGAGCACGAGGTTGTCGCGCGTGCCGCCCCAGGAGGCCTGTTTGGCAACCTCGACCTCGGGCATGCCGTATTTAGCGTAGAGGCCGCGCTCCCTGGCCACGATCAGCGGGGCGGAGTCGGTCAGCGCGATGTAGCCCAGCGTGGCTTTTTTCACCTCGGGGCCGGCTTGCTGGGCGAAGGCGCCGGCGGGGAAGGCCGCGCGTACGGCGGCAAGCAGGGTGGCGGTGGACGAGACTTGGAGCAGGCGCCGGCGGGTGGTCCGGGTCATGGCTGGACACTCAGTGGGGCTTGAGGGGAAGCGAGGTTGCGCGGGCCGGAATGCCTTGCCCACCAGATTGCACATGAAGCGGGCAAATGGCCCTATGCAACCGACATGCCAGTAAAATTAGCAAATTATCCGATGTTTTTGCCCACGCGCTTGACTCGCAGAGCGCGTTAAGTAAGCAATTGGCTATTATTTGGCCTTTTTTGGTTTGTCTTATTTTAGAACCCGTTGAAGTGCCGCGACGGGGTCAGCATAAAATCCGGCAGATTTTGCTGCGTTGCAGCAATTTACCGGCCCTGCGGTGTGACCGGCACATAGCTTGCATCGGGCACTCGGTCGCACGGCGCGGATGGATGATCCCGCTTGGCCCGCGACGCTGCCGGGAGAACGCGCAACATGCCTGACTTGCCAGACGCCGGCTCGGGTTTTCCGATCATGCTTGACCTCGTGGATCAGCGCGTGCTGGTCGTCGGTGGCGGCGAGGCGGCAGCGGCGAAGTGCCGGTTGCTGGCCGCCAGCGGGGCGTGCATCGCCGTCGTGGACGCGGCACCCGAGCATGAGGTGGTGGAACTTGCCCAATCCGGCGCCATTGCGCTGGAGCGGCGCGACGTGCGGGACAGCGACTTTGACGATGTCCGGCTGTGCTATGTGGCGCTCGACGATGCAGCGGCGGCCAGCGCGGTGGTCGCATTTGCGCGGGTGCGCCGCGTGTTGGTGAACGCGGTGGACCGGCCGGTTTTATGCGATTTCGCGACTCCCGCCATCGTGCGCCGTGGTCCGATCACCATCGCCATCGCCACTGGTGCGGCGGCGCCGGCGCTGGCCCGCAACCTGCGCGCCCGCATCGAGGCCGCGGTGCCGGGCGAGTTCGGCAGGCTGGCGGCGTTCTGTGGCGCCTGGCGCACGCGGGTGGCGGCCGCACTCACCGATCGGCTGCGCCGCCGCCGGTTCTGGGACCAGGTGCTCGATGGCGAAGCCGCCGGCGCCGTGCTGCGCGGCGACACTGCCGCGGCGACGGATGCGATGCAGGCCGCGCTGGTCGCCGCAGCTGCCGGCCGCGCCGGCCGCCAACTGGGCAAGGCCACGCTGGTTGGCGCCGGTCCGGGCGATGTCGGGCTGTTGACCCTGGCGGCCGTGCGCGCGCTGCAACAGGCCGACGTGATCCTGTTCGACAAGCTGATTGGCCCGGGCGTGCTGGAACTGGCGCGCCGCGATGCCGCCCGCGTCGATGTGGGCAAGCGCTGCGGCCGGCATGCGATGAGCCAGGCGGCGATCAGCGCGCTGCTGCTGCGCCATGTCCGCGAGGGCAGGCATGTGGTCCGCCTGAAGGGTGGGGACCCCTTGGTGTTCGGCCGCGGCGGCGAGGAACTCCAGGCGCTGCGGGACGCGGGCTGCGGCGTTGAGGTCATACCCGGCGTGACCGCGGCGCTTGCCGCCGCCGCCGCGATGGGGATCCCGCTGACCCATCGCGGGGTGGCGCAAAGTCTGCATTTCATCACTGCCCATGCCAGCGACGGCAAACTGCCGCCACACAACTGGACGGCCCTGGTGCAGGCCGGCGGGACGCTGGCAATCTACATGGGTGCGCGGACGCTCGGCGTGGCGGCGGCGGCGCTCATGGCGGCCGGGCTGCCCGCGGCGACACCCTGCGTGGCGGTGAGCAACGCCTCCCTGCCGCAGGAGCGGCGGCTGTTCGCCAGCATCGCCGAAATTGGCCGGCTGGTGGCCGATGCCGGCGCGGAGATTGGATCGGGGGGACCGACCTTGGTGCTCGTTGGCGACGTGGTCGCCATTGCGGCGCAGTCCGCTGCGATAGCGGCATCGACCAGGGCGGCCTGACGGCGGCAGAAATGTCGCGCCGCGTTGTCAGCTGACAGAGCGGCCGCAGCGTTCCCAGACCACCGGGGCGGCGTCGCCTTCCCGCACGCGCACGCGGTATTCGCCCATCAGCGCCATCTGGATGCGGGTGCCGGCACCGGGTTCGCCGGCGGGCACGGTGTAGGCGAAATCATGGCGGCCGTAGTCGCCCTCGGTTCTGGTACCACTGGGGGTGACGATGCTCGGGTCGGTGATGACCATGCTGCGGCCCTTTTCGTCGCACCAGGCGCCATCGATCGGCACCATCGAAACCGACCTCAACCGCGCCGCTCTCGCCAACCCCGCCTGGCGCGCAACCAAACTCGACCTCATCCCCATGCGCCGGATCGGTACCCCCGAAGACGTCGCCGGCGCCGTGCTCTATTTGGCCGGCCCCGCCGCAGGCTACGTCACCGGCAGCACCATCACCGTCGATGGCGGCCTGGAGTTGCGGCCTTAGAAGCCTGCATGGTATCGTCGGTGGCATCGCGGTAGAGGCCCGAAAGCGGAGGGGCCCTTCATACTCGCCGTCGCAGGAGAACTCCGATGAACCGCGCTCAGGCTGAAGAGTTTGCCACCACGCTGTTTACCCATCTGACGAACCGACCACCCCAAGCGGCGGAACTCGCGGAATGGATTGCCGAGTTTTCGGAGCAGGGTGGCGTTGACGCAACGCGGAAGTTGCGTGACCTGGTGGCGTCAACCGAAGCCCACATTGCGCGCGGCGTGCACTCGAGATGGCTGACCGGGCATTTTTATTCGCCCGTGGTGGACCCTCGGACAGTCGGTCCCTATGTCGAACGGGAGTGGAAGCTGGCGCCGCATGACATTGCGGGCATCGACCTCGATGTCGACGCCATGTTGGCGTTTTGGCGGAGCAACCTGGACCTGCTTCGGTCCACACCTTTTCAGACCCCGCCGGGCGGCGCCAATCGCTACTACTCGAAGGACAGTCCATACCCGCTCGGCGACGCCGCGGTATTGCGTATGATGATCCACCACCGCCGCCCACGGCGGATCATCGAGATCGGGTCGGGGTTTTCGACCGCAGCCATTCTCGACTCGCTCGACCATGCGGGTCTCACCGAGACACAGGTGACGTGCATAGAGCCATTTCCAAAACGTCTTATGTCGCTGATGCGACCGCAAGACAAAGCACGGGTTGCAGTGATCGAAAAAATCGTCCAGGAGGTGGATCCCGCGGTGGTTGATACCTTGGTAAAAGGGGATATACTTCTTATCGATTCAACGCACGTCCTAAAGACTGGCAGCGATGTGCATTGTGAATTATTTCATCTACTGCCACGACTTCGTCCAGGAGTGGCAGTGCATTTTCATGACGTCCGCTATCCTTTCGAATACAATAAGGAATTCATCTTTGACTATAACCATTCTTGGAATGAGGCCTACGCGCTGCGTGCGTTTTTGATGTATAATCAGTCGTTCTCGGTCATTTTCTGGAATACGCTCCTGTGGCAGGCCCACGGTCCGGCTATCCGCACCGAGTGGCCGCAATTCCCGCCCAACCCCGGCTCCGCGATCTGGATTGAACGGAGCGATGCCCCGGGGACCAGCAGTTCTAAATGCAGTGTCTGAGTGGATTTTTCGTTTGTCTTCTCCATGATCCGAGTGGGTGGTAATTGCGGGCCGGTGTAGTTCCCCCGGCT
>JAYTUU010000145.1:0-15223 GCA_043744375.1 Rhodospirillales bacterium
CGACCTCCCGGACTTCCTCGCCGCCGTCCCGCAAGCAGGAAGAATCCTCCGCCCCCTCTGCTTCATGCTCAGCGTGGACCTCACCCTCCCCGGCGACCCCCCGCCACCACCGCCGCGCCCCCACCAACCCGAAACCTACCCACCCAAATACCGCCCACCAAAGCGCGCCCGCCGCCCCCGCGGCGGCACTCCCGACCGCCCGCCGCCCTTTCCCCCCTTCTGCTTTTCGTACCCCTGACCAGCACGGCCGACGCACGGCTATATTGTTACGTTATCGTAACTATAAACCAACCCGCCTTTTCCAACCCCATACCATAGCGCTCCACGCCATTCTCGGCCGGCGCAAGAACCGGGGGTCAGGCGATGCGCTGCAGGGCGGCACCGAGGCGGGCGGCGTCGTCGCGCATCGCCGCCAGGCGCTCGCGATTCTCCTCGACGACCGCCTCCGGCGCGCGGGCGACGAAATCGGCGTTCTCGAGCTTTTTCTCGATCTTGCCAGCCTCGACCTCGAGTTTCGCCCGCTCGCGGATCAGCCGGGCGCGTTCGGCGGCAAGGTCGATCAGGCCGGCCAGCGGCAGGATGATCGTGGCCTCGCCGATGACCGCCTGGGCCGCACCTTGCGGAACCTCGCCGGCGAGGGCGGAGAAGGCGCTGGCGCGGGCCATGCGGCTGATCGCCTCGATCCAGCCCTGGCCGCGCGCGAGCGAGTCCGCGGACGCGTCCTTCAGCAGGATCGGCCCGGTCTGCGACGGCGGCACATTCATTTCGGCGCGCACGGTGCGGACCTCGGAGATCAGGCGGACGACCCAGTCCAGTTCGGCGCGGGCCGCATCAGCGCCGGGGATTACCGCGGGCTCGGGCCAAGGGGCGGAGATCAGGCTCATCGCCGGGCCATAGCCGAAACGGTCCCATAATTCCTCGGTGACGAAGGGCATCGCCGGGTGCAGCAGGCGCAGGATGGCGCCGAGCACGTGGGCGGCGGTGCGCTTTATTTCGGCGGCGTCGGGGTTGTCGGCGTTCAGCAGGGCAGGCTTGGCGAATTCGAGGTACCAGTCGCAGAACAGGTTCCAGGTGAAACGATAGCACGAGGCCGCATAGTCATTGAAACGATAGGCTTCGAGCGCGCTGGTTGCTTCGGCGATGGTTTCGTTGAGCGCCGCCAGGATCCAGCGCGTCAGCGGCAGCGTGGCCTGATCCGGGGTGAAACCGGGGTCGGGAGCGATCGCGTTCATTTCGCAGAAGCGCGCCGCGTTCCACAGCTTGGTAACGAAACTCCGATAGCTCTCCACGCGCGCCGGACTGAGCTTCACGTCGCGGCCGGGGCCGGTCAGCGCACAAATGGTGAAGCGTAGCGCGTCGGCGCCGAAGCGATCGATCAAATCGAGCGGATCGATGACGTTGCCCTTGGATTTGCTCATCTTCTGGCCGCGCTCGTCGCGCACGAGGCCGTGGATGTGGATCTCCTTGAACGGCACGTCGCCCATGAAATGAATGCCCATCATCATCATCCGCGCGACCCAGAAGAAGATGATATCGAAGCCGGTGACCAGCACGTCGCCGGGATAATAGCGCGCGACCTCCGTGGTCTGCTCCGGCCATCCCAGCGTGGAAAATGGCCAGAGGGCGGAAGAGAACCAAGTGTCCAGCACGTCCTCGTCGCGCGCGAGACTCGTTTCTTGCCCGTAGTGCGCCGTTGCCGCGGCATTCGCCTCCGCCTCGGTCTTCTCGACGAACACCTGACCGTCCGGCCCATACCAGGCCGGAATGCGGTGCCCCCACCACAACTGCCGCGAAATGCACCAGGGCTGAATGTCGCGCATCCAGGCAAAGAACGTGTTCTCCCACTGCTGCGGCACGAATTTCGTCCGCCCCTCCTCCACCGCCTTGATCGCGGGCTGGGCGAGTTCATGGGCGTTCGCGTACCACTGCACCGTCAGCAACGGCTCGATCGGCACGCCCGAGCGGTCGCCATGCGGCACCTGGTGCGTGTGCGGCTCGATCTTTTCGAGCAAATCGAGACGTTCGAGTTCAGCCACGATGGCCTTGCGCGCCAGCCCGCGATCGAGCCCTTCCAGCGTGGCGACGAAGGCCGGGTCGGCAACCCCCGGCACGGCCGCGATCGCGTCGGCGATCTCGGCGAGGATGACGCGGGCTTCGCGGTCGAGGATGGAGGGCATCGGCAAATCATGGCGGCGGCCGACGGCGAAATCGTTGAAGTCGTGCGCGGGCGTGATCTTGACCGCGCCGGTGCCCTTCTCCGGGTCGGAATATTCGTCAGCGACAATCGGGACACGGCGGCCGACAACGGGCAAGATAGCGAATTTGCCGACGAGGTCCTGATAGCGTTCATCGGTCGGGTGCACGGCGACCGCGGTGTCGCCGAGCATGGTCTCCGGGCGGGTGGTGGCGACGGTGATGAAGCGATCGGGCATGCCGTCGATGGGGTAGCGGATATACCAGAGATGGCTGCGGACTTCGGCGTTCTCGACTTCGAGATCGGAAATCGCCGATTGGAATTTCGGGTCCCAGTTCACCAGCCGCCGATCGCGATAGATCAGCCCCTGCTTGTAGAGCGTCACGAACACCTCGCGGACGGCGGCGGAAAGCCCGTCATCCATGGTGAAGCGCTCGCGCGGCCAGTCGAGCGAGGCGCCGAGGCGGCGCAGCTGGCGGGTAATGGTGCCGCCCGATTCAGCCTTCCACTGCCAGACCCGTTCGAGGAATTTCTCCCGCCCGAGCGCCTGGCGCGTGGTGCCCTCCTCGGCCAGCAGCCGCTCGACGACCATCTGCGTGGCGATGCCCGCATGGTCGGTGCCGGGCTGCCACAGCGCGTCGCGGCCTTGCATCCGGCGCCAGCGGATCAGCGTGTCCTGCACGGTGAACGTCAGCGCATGGCCCATATGCAGGCTGCCGGTGACGTTGGGCGGCGGGATCATGATCGTGTACGGCGCCGCATTGCTGTCGGGCGCGCAGGCGAAGGCGCCGGCGCTCTCCCAGCCGGCGTAGAGGGCCGGTTCGATCTCAGCGGGGGTATAGGTTTTGTTCAGCATCGCTTTGCCCGTTCGCAACGTCCCGCACCGGACGTGCCGAATGCGGGCATGGGATAAAAATCAGGAGACGCCGCGGCCTACGACGCGTTCGATCTCGGCCCGTACCAGGCGCTCCACCATCGGCTGCAGGTTCACTTCCAGCCACTCCTTGAGCAGCGGACGGATTTCCTCGCGCACCATGTCCTCGATGGTCGGGCCGCCGCGATGGACGACCACCTGCTCGCGCTCGGCGATCAGCGTGCGCAACAGGCCGCCGACGGAGGTGGCAACGGCCGCAGCGGTGGCCGGGGCGATGAGATCATCCGACTCGCGCGCCGGCACGGGAGCGGCGACCGGAATGGCTGCCACGGGCGGCGGCGGCGGGGGAGGTTCGGGCGCCGGCGCGAGTTTCGCCAGCGGCGGCGGGGAGAAGTCGTCATCGTCGGCGGCGACCATCATCGAGCTGTCGAGCGCCAGCACATCGTCGTCATCAGCGGGCGCAACGGGCGCTGCCCCGGTCGCGCCGGCCGGCTCCTCCTCGCTGAGGATGCGGCGAATGGAGGCGAGAATATCCTCCATCGACGGATCGGCGCCCGGCGTCCCCGAGGGGGGGGGCGGCGGCGGGGTTTGCGCGCCGCTCATGCCCGATGCTCGTCCATCACGCGCATCTCAGCGGGCCGGCTGGTCGGTGGCGTAGTCGCCCGTGCCGATCCAGCGGTTGCGCACGGCGTTGTAGTAGGCGGTCTCGTCGTAGAGCGGCACGTTCAGCTTCAGGTCACGCGCTGTCAGCCGGCCGGCAGCGGCAGCGACCTGATAGGAGGCGTTGACCAGGTTCGCGAGGTTGGTGATGAGTTGAACGCGGGAATCGAGCAGCGTCTGCTCGGCGTTCAGCACGTCGAGCGTGGTGCGGCTGCCGACGAGGGCCTCGCGCTGCACGCCTTCGAGCGCGATCTCGTTGGCTTTCACCTGCTGGCGCGTGCTGTCGATGGAGGCCTTCGCCGCGCCATAGGTGGCCCAGGCGCTGGTCACGGTTTGCATCGCCACGTTGCGGGCGTCTTCCAGCTTCTGCCGGGTTTGCTGCTGCAACTGGCGGGCCTGCCGGATGGCGGCGTATTCGACACCGCCCTGGTAGAGCGGCAGGCTGAGCACGGCGGTGATCTGGGCGGTGTTGGTCTGCTGGTTCTTGAACGAGACGTCCTCGCCGCGCGAGAACTGGCCTTGCAGGCTCAGCGTCGGCATCAGGCGGGCGTATTGCAAGTCGAAGTTATCCTTGGCGGCGGCGTCGTCGAACAACGCGGCGACCACGGTGGGGTTGTTGGTGCGCGCCAGGGTTTGCGCCTGTTCAAAGGTGCGCGTGGGCAGGCGCAGCGGCTGCGGCTCGATCAGGTTGCCGGGCAGGCTGTTGATCAGGTTGCGCAGGGCCGAGCGCGCGGTTTGCAGACTGCCCTCGGCGGTTTGCCGCGTCGCGGTCGAGCGGGCCAGGGCGGCCTCGGCCTGCGCGACATCGGTGCGGGTGATTTCGCCGACGCGGAAGCGGTCATTGGTCGCTTGGAGCTGGCGGGACAGCACCTGCTCGTTGTTGATGTTCAGCGCAAGAACCTGGGTGGCCTGGATGATGCCAACGAAGGCCTGGGTAACGGACACGAAGATCGCCTGTTCCTGCGCGATCAGGCGGCCACGCTCGGCCATCACCTGGTTCTCGGCGCGGTTGGTGCCGGCGCGGGTGGCGCCGCCGCGGAACAGCGGCTGGGTCGCGGTAACGGTTTCGGTATTCAGGCCGCGATGCACCTGGGTGCGGGAGTGCAGGCCGAGCCGGACATCATTGGCAATGCCGGCCGAGGCGCTGACGGAGACGGTGGGGCGCCAGCCGGCAAGGGCCGTAGGCACGTTCTCGTCGGTCGCGCGCAGGTTCGCGCGGGCGGCGAGCAGGGTGTAGTTGGTCGAGTAGGCGGCGGCCAACGTGTCGTTGAGGGTTTTCGTGTCGGCCGGCACCTTCGGCTGGGCCTGTACCGTTGCCAGGGCCATGCCAAGCAACAGGACCATGCCGAGCAACAGGGCCAGCCCGAGGCCGGCGATGCCGCTGATCCGTCCGTTTTGCCGCGTCATCATCGCCACTCCCAACCGTATCGCGCCGACTCTGAGCCAATCCACAGCGCCAGATGTGCCACACCCGCGTCCGTCACGCCATGGTTTTGCGCAGTGCACAATGTGTCTGCGCCGCGTTTCCCTTGAGCGATCAGAACACGAAGCTCGCCTTGCGCCGGAACGCCGGCAGCCGGGCGGTTGCGCAGTCGAATGCCGGGCGTAGCGCCAATCCCTCGCCCGAGGGCGCGCCGGAGACCGCCTGCGACACCCCGGACGACGCGTCGATGCCGACAAACCGGCCGCCCTGGCGCTTGACCTGGGCGGCGATCGCGGCCGGAATTTCCTCGGCGGCACCGTCGATGAAAACCACATCGTAGCCGCCGTTCACGGGCCAGCCGGCGGCCAATGCGCCCTCGACCACCTGCACCGTCGGCGCCAGGGCCGCGAGTGCCGGGCGGGCGATGGCGAGCAATGCGGCGGCGTCCTCCAGCGCCGTTACCTGGGCGCCGAGTTCCGCCAGCAATGCGGCCGCATAGCCGGTGCCGGCGGCGACCACGAGCACGCGCTCGCCCGGCTGCACGGCGGCAAGCTGCACCATGCGCGCCACCACCATCGGCTCGACCATGCACCGGCCATTGCCGAGCGGCACGTCTTCGTCGGCATAGGCGAGGGCGGCCTGCGACGCGGGCAGGAAGCGCTCCCGCGGCAAGCGGCGCATCGCGTCGATGATGCGCCGGTCGTTCACCTTGTTGGGGCGAACCTGGCTGTCGACCATCATGGTGCGTGCGGTCTGGAAATCAGTGGTGAGGCTGTCCATCGGGGGCGAATCCATCTCGGCTTTGACGGCGCCTGTGAGGGGCGCGGATGACCGTCTATATAGTGCCACGGTTGACAGATCGCAAAGTTCCTGCCCCCCACGCATGATCGCCGCACTTGACCTGAGGGGCCTGAGCGGCGGATAACCCGGCCGTCCTCCGAAGGGTCCGGTGGCAGAGTGGTGATGCAGCGGACTGCAAATCCGCGTATGTGGGTTCGATTCCCGCCCGGACCTCCAGGTGCCCGGACCTCCAGGTGCCCGGACGGCAAGCAGCCCTTGCGGCATCTGCGCCGGGTCATCCATCTAGGAACCTGAATGCTCGACTCCCTCATGACCGACAACATCTGGGCGGCGCCGTTCTGGCTTGCCTTGCTCGAGATCACCGGCATCAACATCCTGCTCTCCGGCGACAATGCCGTTGTGATCGCCCTGGCGTCGCGCTCGTTGCCCGATTCGCAGCGCAACAAGGCGGTGATCGGCGGCAGCGCCGGCGCCATCATCATGCGCGTGCTGTTTTGCATCATCATCACCTGGCTGCTTGAGATCCCCTACCTGAAGCTGATCGGCGGCGCGCTGCTGCTGTGGATCGGCGTGAAGCTGATGGTGCCCGAGGAGGGCGGCGAGGGCATCGCGGCGAAGTCTAATTTGTGGGGCGCGATCCAGACGATCGTCATCGCCGACGCGGTGATGTCGCTCGACAACGTTGTGGCCATCGCCGCGGTGGCGAAGGGCAGCATTTTGCTCATCGTGCTCGGCCTGCTGATCAGCGTGCCGCTGATCATCTTCGGCAGCCAGTTGGTGCTGACGCTGCTCAACCGCTTCTCCATCCTGATCACTGCGGGCGCCGGGCTGCTCGGCTGGCTCGCCGGTGAGATCATGGCGACCGACCCCGCGGTCGCAGCCTACACGGGGTTCGAGGCCCATCGCCTGGAGTTATTCGCCAAGCCGATACTGGCCAGCGTCGTGGTTGCCACCGGCACTGTGCTGGCGCGGCGTGCGATCCGCGCGCGGCCGCTCGATCTCGCACCGGGGGAACGGCAATGAGCGCCTCGCTGGCCATTCTGCTGCCGACCGACGACTCGGCCTCAGCCCGCGAAGCGGCGCGGCACGTCGTGCATCTCGCCAGCCTCGGCCTGGCCGTGGACGTGCATCTGCTGAGCGTGCAGACACCGGTGCGCGGCAGTGCGGCAGCCCTGGTGGGCGCGGCCCAACTCAATGAATGGCATCGCGAGGAGGGCATGAAGGCACTGGCCGGCTGCGATGCCATCCTCGCCGCGGCCGGGATCAAGGCGCATCTGCATGTCGGCCTCGGTGACGCCGCGGAGACGGTGATCGCCTTCGCCGCACGGCTCGGCTGTGCGCAGATCGTGATGGGGTCGCGTGGTCACGGCTTGGCAGTGGGATTGGTGCTCGGATCGGTGGCCAATGGCGTGATCGCCGGGTGCACACTGCCGGTGACGCTGATCCGCGTCGCCTGAGGCCCGTTCCGGCCGAATTGTCGCGCGGGCGACGGTTTTCTCTTGCGTCGCATGCACCATGCGCCATATCGAAAAACTAACGCACCGTCGGCTGTTCAGCCGCTGGATACGTTACGACATAAATGAGCCAAGGGAGAGCCAAACGAATGGAACGTAGAAAATTCATCCGCAATGCGGGCGCCGGCGGCGTCGCGGCGGCGGCGGCGGTGACGGCACTGGCGGCACCCGCGATCGCGCAGTCGATGCCGGAAGTGAAGTGGCGGCTGACGTCGAGCTTCCCGAAGTCGCTCGACACGCTCTATGGCGGGACGGAGTTGTTCGCCAAGGCGATCGCCGAGATGTCGGACAACAAGTTCCAGATCCGTACCTTCGCCGCTGGCGAAATCGTGCCGGGCCTGCAGGTCGCCGACGCCGTGCAGAACGGCACCGTGGAATGCGGCCAGACCGCCGCCTACTACTATTTCGGCAAGGACCCGACCTTCGTGTTCGACACCGGCCTGCCCTTCAGCATGAACCAGCGCCAATACGTCGCCTGGCTGTCGCATGGCGGCGGGCGCGAACTGATGGACGAGTTCTACAAGCCCTATGGTTTCCGCAGCTTCATGTTCGGCGGCACCGGCGCGCAGATGGGTGGCTGGTTCCGCAAGGAGATCAACACCGTCGATGACCTGAAGGGGCTGAAGTTCCGCGTCGGCGGGTTCGCTGGCGAGATCCTGGTCAAGCTCGGCGTCGTGCCGCAGCAGATTGCCGGTGGCGACATCTATCCGGCGCTCGAAAAAGGCACGATCGATGCCGTCGAATGGGTCGGGCCGCTCGATGACGAGAAGCTCGGCTTCCAGAAGGTGGCGAAGTACTACTACTACCCCGGCTGGTGGGAAGGCGCCTCGGTCGGCTCGCTCTATGTCGGCAACAAGGCCTATGACAGCCTGCCGAAGCCCTATCAGAAGATGATCGAAGTCGCGGCCGGCATGGTCTCGGCCTGGATGGTGCCGAAATATGACGCCGGCAATCCAATCGCCCTCAAGCGGCTGATCGCGGGTGGCACGGTGCTCAAGGCGTTCTCGCGCCCGGTGTTGCAGGCCTGCTTCGACGCCGCCTACAGCTACTACGACGAGGTCTCCGCGAAGAACGCAAACTTCAAGAAGCTCTATGACAGCTTGAAGCCGTTCCGCACCGACCAGAACCTGTGGTTCCGCCTCGCGGAGAACTCGTTCGACGCGTTCAACTACTCGATGTCGGCGGTGAACCGGTAAGATTGGCCACCCGTGCGGCGCCGCGAGGCGCCGCACGGTGGATATGGAACAGGCGGCCCGGGTGACCGGGCCGCCTGTTTTCATTCGAGCCCGAAATCACGGCTTGGGCGGGGTGGCGAAGACCGGTGGCGGCGGGTCGTCATCCGACAGGATGGGTGCCTCGATCTTGACCTTGCTCATGTCCAGGCTGCGTTCGTCGTCGAGTAACGCGGTCACCATGATCGGGAAGGCGATGACGAGGCCGACCATGATCATCTGCAACACCACCCAGGGGATCGAGCCCCAGTAGATGTCCGAGCTCTTGATCTCCTTGGGCACGACACTGCGCAGATAGAACAGTGCGAAGCCGAAGGGCGGGTGCATGAACGAGGTTTGCATGTTCACGCACAGCATGACGCCGAACCAGATCAGCGCCGCGTCGGCACCGACCACGGGGGCGAGCAGCTTCTGCGCCACCGGGGCGAGCATCGGCACGATGATGAAGGCGATCTCGAAGAAATCAAGGAAGAAGGCGAGGAAGAAGATGAACAGGTTGACGACGATCAGGAAGCCCCAGACGCCGCCGGGCAGCCCGGTCAGCAAGTGTTCGACCCAGAGGTTGCCATCGACGCCGGCGAAGGTGATCGAGAAGCAGGTGGCGCCGACCACGATGAAGGCGACCATCGAGGTGATGCGCATGGTCACCTGGAACGCCTGCACGATCAGTTCGCGCAGATCCTTCACATTCCAGGCGCGCCAGCACAGCCAAATGATGGACCCGAACATCACCGTGAAGGCGGCCTGGAAGGCGAGCGACTTGAAGGCGACGATGCCGATCAGCGAGCCGGCGATACTGGCCACCAGACCGGCGATGGCGAACCCCTTGTCGAAGTTCGTCAGCGGCGCGTTGCGCACTACGGCCAGCACGATCGCCCCGATCGCGCCCATCGCGCCGGCTTCCGTCGGTGTCGCCAGGCCCATCATGATGGTGCCGAGGACGAGAAAGATCAGCACGGCCGCGGGCACGATGCCCCAGATGCACTTGATGATCAGCGGCCAGCCGGCGAGCGTGCGCGGCACCGCCGGCACATGGTCGGGGTAGAACACCGAGAGGAAGAAGGTGTAGCCGGCGAACAGGGCGATCTGCACCAGCGAGGGGCCCCAGGCGCCGAGATACATGTCACCGACGGAGCGGCCGAGCTGGTCGGCGAGCACGACGAGCACGAGAGAGGGCGGCACCAGCTGGGTGATCGTGCCCGATGCGGCCAGCACGCCGGTCGCGTACCGGATATTGTACTTGTAGCGCATCATCACCGGCATGGTGATCATCGCCATGGCGATCACCTGGGCGGCCACGGTGCCGGTGATGGCACCGAGGATGAAGCCGACGATGATAACGGAATAGCCGAGGCCGCCGCGGATCGGGCCGAACAGCTGGCCCATCGATTCCAGCATGTCCTCCGCCAGCCCGCACTTCTCCAGGATGGCGCCCATGAAGGTGAAGAATGGGATCGCCAGCAACAGGTCGTTCGACAGGATGCTGCCGAAGATACGTCCGGGGATGGCCTGCAGGAACGGAAAGGTGAAGTAGCCGAGTTCGATCGACAGGAAGCCGAACGACAAGCCGACCGCGGCCAGCGAGAACGCCACCGGGAAGCCGAACAGCATGAAGACGACGAGCCCCGCGAACATCAGCGGGGGCATAAGTTCGAGCGGGATCACTGCACGGGCCTCTCGTAATGCGTGGCGACGTCCGTCTGATAGCCTTGCAGCATGGCGATGCGCTTGATCAGCTCGGACAGGCCTTGCAGCGTCAACAGGAAGAAGCCGACGGGGATGACGATCTTGATCGGCCAGCGCAGCAGTCCGCCGGCGTTCGAGGAGTGCTCGAGCACGTTGTAGGACTGCAGGAAGAACGGCCAGCTCAGCCAGCCCAGGATCACGCAGGCCGGCAGCAGGAACACCACTGTGCCGATGATATCGACCCAGATCTGGCCACGCTCGCTCAGCGTCATGTACCAGATGTCGACGCGGACATGTTCGTTCTTCTTCAGCGTGAAGGAGGCGCCGAACATCACCATGACAGCGAACATGTACCATTGCAGTTCGAGCCAGGCGTTCGAACTGATGTCATACGCATAGCGCACCATCGCGTTCGCCGCGCTGACGATGCAGGCCAGCAGGACCAGCCAGTCACAGACCTTGCCGATCCGCTCGTTCAACGTGTCGATCATTCGACTTGCCGCCAAAAGGCCCTGCACCCGCTGCTCCCTGCGTTACTCTTCTTTCATGTTCCCGGTCGCACTCCGGCGCATCGCTGTCAAGCCGAGATTGCAATGCTGCTACCCCGCAGCCGCGACGGCCTTTCCACCGGAGAGCCGCCAGATGCGGTCGAGCCGTTCCGCTCCGGTCAGGCGATGCGCGATCAGCACGATAGTGCGGCCGGCGGCGCTCTCGTTGAGGGCGGCGAAGAAGTCTCGCTCGGTTTCGGCGTCCAGCCCGGCGCAGGGTTCGTCGAGGATGATGACCGGCGCCGGCGACAACAGCGTGCGCGCCAAGGCGAGGCGCCGCCCCTGCCCGCCCGAGAAGCGCGCGCCGCTTTCGCCGACCCAGGTATCCAGCCCTTCCGGCAACGCGCGCACGACGTCGCCGATACGCGCGGCATCGAGCGCGGCCCAGAGTGCCGTCTCGTCGGCGTCGGGATTGGCGAGCAGCAGGTTGGCGCGGATCGAGTCGTCGAACAGATGCGTCGCCTGTGCCAGCCAGGCGACGCGGCTGCGGACGTCGGTGGCGGCGAGGGTGGCGATGTCGGTGCCGCCGAGCAGCACGCGGCCGGATTGCGGGGCGACCACCTTGAGCGCGAGGGCGGCCAGGGTGGATTTACCGATGCCGGAGGGGCCGATCAGGGCGACGCGCTGGCCGGCGGGAATGTCGAGGGTGAGGCCGTCGAAGACGGCCGCGCGGTCCGGTTGCCAGCGAAAGAAAACCGCCTCGAAGCGCAGCGTGTTGCCGCGTGGGAGGGGGAGGGGGATGGCGGGGTCCGACATCGGGTGGTCGCCCTCGGCGGCGTCGAGCACGCGCGCGGCGGCGGCGGCGGCGTGGCCGGCGAGCACGCCGGCGCGCGGCAGGCCGCCGACGGCCTCGAAGGCGGTGACGGTCACGAGAAGGAAGAAGACGGCGAGGGGCATGGTGAACGCGGCGAACAGGATCAGCAGAATCGCTGCCTGGGCACAGAGCAAGGCCGCCGCATTGGCCCAGGCCGTGCGTGTGGCGAGATCGTGCTGGGCTGCCAGCAGCGCCGCCTCACGCGCCTGCACGAGCGCGAGCATCCGCCCCTCCGCCCCGAAGGCGCGCACCTCGCGCAGCCCGCCGAGCGTATCGAGTGCCGCGATCCGCAGCGCCGCGGTGGCCGCGGCCAGGCGTCCGCCGGCGGCCCGTGCCGCTACCGCCGTTCGCCACGGCAGCACGAAGGCGGCGAGCACGAAGAGGGCCGCCACACCGGCGAACATCGGCGTAACGTCTCGCGTTTGCGCGCCATCCAGCCAGTACAGGATCGGCAGTGCCAGCAACACCACCAGCAGCAGGACGGCGCCCGCGAGCGGCACGAGGATGCGCAGATACACGCCGTCGAGCGCCTCGACATCGTTCACGAGACGCGCCAGCACGTCGCCGCTGCGACGAAATCCGAGGCCGCCGGCCGCCCGCGCCGCGAGGCCGCGAAAGAACCAGACGCGCAGATCGGCCAGTGCGCGGAACATCGCGTCATGCGTTGCCAACCGCTCGCCATAGCGCAGCAGCACCCGCGCCAGACCGAGCAGCCTGAGCATGCCGACAAGTCCGGCAATTCCGAAGACGACCATCACGGCAAAGAACGACATCCCGATCGCCACCGCCACGCCGGCCAGCGATATCACCAGCCCACAACCGAGTGCCAGCCAGCGCCCGCGCCACAGGCCGAGGATGCGCAGCAGCGGCTTCATGTGGTGGCCCGCGCGCTGGCGATACGCCCGCCGCGCAGATCGATGCGTCGGCCGCTGAACGCATGGGCTGCCGTGGCGTGGCTGGCCAGCACCGTGGTCCGCCCGATCGCCAGGCGGCGGAGGCTGTCGAGAATTTCGGCCTCGGTGGTGGGATCGAGATGCGCGGTCGGCTCGTCCAGCAGCAGGATCGGGGCATTCTTCAGGAAGGCGCGGGCGATCGCCACCCGCTGCGCCTGCCCACCGGACAGCCCGTAACCGGCCTCGCCGATCAGCGTGTCCAGCCCCTGCGGCAGGTCGGCCGCGAAGCCGTCGACGCGGGCGAAGCGGGCGGCTTCGGCGACCTCCTCGTCGGTCGCTTCGGGGCGGGCGAAGCGGATGTTCTCGGCGAGGCTGGCGGCGAACAGCATCGGGCGCTGGCCAACCCAGGCGGTCAGACGTGCGAGCGCCTGGGGCACCAGGGTCACGATATCGGCGCCGTTGAACGTCACCCGGCCAGATTCAGGGCGCACGAAGCCGAGGAGGATCTCGATCACCGAGGTCTTGCCGGAGCCGGATGGACCGGCGAGGATGACCGTGGTGCCGGCGGGGACGCGGAAACTGATGTCGTCGAGCGCCTTGCCGCGCGCGGGGTCCCAGACCAGGCTGACATGCTCGAAGGCGAGGCTGACCCCGTGCGCCGCGACCGTGCGTACTTCGAGCGGCGGGGACGGCGGCACGGCGGGTGGCAGGGTGGTCAGCGCCTCGGCGGCACCGAGCGCGTGCATGCGGTCCTGGTAGGCGGCGGCGAAGGCGCGCAGCGGGGCGAAGAAGACGGGCACCAGCAGCAGCACGAAGAACCCGGCGGCGCCCTTGTCGACATAGCGCAGCGCCAGGACAATGAGGGCGGCGGCGGCGGCGCAATCGAGGGCGGCCGAGGAGAGGAACGCGACCCGGAGAACACGCATCGTGCGCTGGCGCAACTCGTTCGCGGCGCGGCCGAGGGCTACGGCCTCGTCCTGCGCCCGGCCGGCCAGCACGATGGTGGCGATGCCGCTGATGCGGTCGAGGAAGCGTGTCTGCAGGCGGCTGAGGGCGGCGAATTGCCGCCCGGCCGCCGCCGCGGCGCCGAGGCCAGTCAGCGCCATCGCGGCCGGCACCGCGAGGCCCGCCGCCGCCAGCACGAGGGCGGCGATCGGGTCGACGAACAGCACTGCGAGCACGACCATCATGGGTCCGCCGAGCGCCAGCGCCGCCGCCGGCAGCCAGCGCGCGAACAGGCCGTCCACGGCCTCGATCTGGTCGATCACGATGTTGGCCAGCGCCGCGGAATGATGTCCGCGCAGGGCCGCCGGGCCGGCTGCCAGCAGCCGCATCATCGCATCGCCCCGCAGCCGACGCCGGGCCGCGGCTCCGGCGTCGAACGCCCGCCGCTCCGACAGCAGCCCGATCCCGGCCTGCCCGAGGGCCGCCAGCGCGAAGCCGGCCAGGGGAAGCGGCGTCATCGCAGAACTCTGAAAGGCTCCGGCCAGTGCCGCAGCAGCCGAATAGGCGGCCAGGATTGCCAGCGCCGTGCCGACCAACCCGCACGCCACCACTGGCGCCGCGTTGCGCCGCGCGACACCCATCTGCGCCCGCAGCCACACCCGGGCGGCATGCATCGTCTCGTCCATGCCGTCGTCTAGCCTATCGTGTCGCGTCGTAAAGAGCGGGCGCTCAATACATGATGTCCCCGCCATTGGGTGACAGCGTGGCCCCGGCATAGAAGCCGCCATGGGGGCCGGCCAGCAGCAGTGCGGTGGCGGCGATCTCATCGGCGGTGCCGAAGCGGCCGGCAGGCAGGCGGGCCTTGAAGGCGGCGAGGAACTCGGGCGTGTTGCCGCTCACCAGGTCGGTATCGATCGGGCCGGGGGCGATTGCGTTGACGCGGATGCCCTTGGCGGTCGCCTCCCACGCCAGGGCGCGCGTGAACCCGGCGATCCCGGCCTTCGCGGCGCAGTAGGGCGCGATATTCGGCCCGCCCTTGATGCCCAACTGGCTGGCAATGTTGATGATGCAGCCGCTGCCGCGCACCACCATGGCCGCGTAGACATTCTGCGCCATGAAGAACATGCCTTTCAGATGCACGTCGAGCACGCGGTCGAAATCGGCCTCCGTCATCTCCTCGAATGGCTTGCGAATATTGGCGCCGGCATTATTGAACAGGATGTCGATCGGCCCGAGTTCGGCCACTGCCCAGGCGGCGAAGGCGCGGCCGGCGGGGATGTCCGACACGTCGAGGCTGCGGTGGATGGCGCGGCGGCCCGTTGCGGCGATTTCGGCGGCGGTCTCGTCCGCCTTGGCGCCGTCATCGAGGTGGCAGAAGGCGATATCCGCGCCGTTCCGCGCGAACATCAGCGCCGTCGCCCGTCCGATGCCGCGCGATCCGCCGGTGACCAGTGCGATTTGTCCTGTGAGCATGGCGACCTCGATGATGATGGTTCATATCAATTCTCCCGCCATCGTAGCGAGGGTGGCCCAAGCTTGCCACTAGTGGTCCGAGTCATTCATAACGCTGGGTAAAGCCTCTTCAATTTAATGCGTGCGTCGGCTGTGGTGAACTGCCAATCGGCTTTGGCGTGGTGCT
>JAYTUU010000146.1:0-15182 GCA_043744375.1 Rhodospirillales bacterium
CGCGAAAGCAGGCGCCAGCATCAGCAACAGGGCGATCAGGGCGCGCATGGCCCAGGATATGACCACCCCGCCACCCCATGACAAGCGCAGCCACCCGCGCCATACCCGGGCCATGAGCACGAAACTGCAACCAGCGCGCGGCACCCGCGACATGATCGGCGCCGATGCCCGCCGCCATGTCGCCGTGGGCGACACCGCGCGCCGCATCGCCGCCCTCTACGGTTTCGAGGAATGGTTCACCCCCATCTTCGAAGACGCCCGCGTCTTCTCCCGCGGCCTGGGCGAAACCTCCGATGTCGTGGCCAAGGAGATGTACAGCTTCCCCGACCGCGGCGGCGAAATGCTGACCTTACGGCCGGAGAACACCGCCGGCGTCTGCCGCGCCCTGGTCAGCAATGGGCTGACCCAGTCGCTGCCGCAAAAGGCATTCTACGCCGGCGCGATGTTCCGATATGAACGACCGCAAAAGGGCCGCTACCGGCAATTCCACCAGATCGGCTGCGAAATCCTGGGCGCCGCCGAACCGCTGGCGGACGCCGAGGTGATCGCGGCGGGGTGGCACATCATCCAGGCGCTGGGCATCGCCGATGGCGTGGTGCTGGAGATCAACACGCTGGGCGACAATGAAAGCCGCGACGCCTACCGCGCCGCGCTGGTGGCGTATTTCTCGGCGCATGCGGAAAGCCTGAGCGAGGACAGCCGGATGCGGCTCGAAAAAAACCCGCTGCGCATCCTGGACAGCAAGGATGCGGGTGACCGCGCGCTGGTCGCGGATGCGCCGGTTATTACCGAATACCTGACCGAAACCGCGGCGGCGCATTACGCTGCCGTGCTGGCCTATCTCAGCGGCTTCGGCGTGCCGCTGCGCGAAAACCCGCGCATCGTCCGCGGGCTCGACTACTACAGCCACACCGCCTTCGAATTCGTCACCGACCGCCTGGGCGCGCAGGGCACCGTGATGGCCGGCGGCCGCTATGACGGGCTGGTCGAGGAAATGGGCGGCCCGCACACCCCCTGCATCGGCTGGGCCGCCGGCGTCGAGCGCCTGGCCATGCTGATGGCCGCCCCCCCGCCGGCCCCCATTTCGGTCGCCATCATCCCCGTCGGCGACGCGTCCGAGGGCCCGGCGCTGGACGTCATGCAGGCCCTGCGCGCCGCCGGCATCCGCACCGAAATCGCCTATCGCGGCAACGTCAAGCGCCGCATGGAACGCGCCAACAAAACCGGCGCCCGGATCGCGGTCATTCTCGGCGAGACGGAAATCGCCCGCGGCGTGGCGCAGGTGAAGCACCTCGGCACCGGCGCGCAGGAAGAAATCCCGGTCGCGGAGCTTGCCGCGCGCCTGGCATGAGCTTTTCCAGCACCCTCGATCGGATCGTCGATCGCGCCGCCGAACTGCACGCGCTCATGTCCGAAGGCGCGACCGGGGAGGCCTATGTCCGAGCCGCCAAGGAACTCGCCGAAATCGAGCCGATCGTCGCCCGCGTCGACGAACTGCGCGCCGCCGAACGCGACGCCGCCGCGGCCGCGACGATGCTCGCCGACCCCGAACTGCGCGACCTCGCCGAGGCCGAACTATTCGAACTCAAGACCAAAATTCCCGCACTCACCCACGCCCTCCGGCTCTCGCTGCTGCCGAAGGACGAGGCCGACGCCCGCTCGGCCATCCTCGAAATCCGCCCCGCCGCCGGTGGCGACGAAGCCGGGCTGTTCGCCGCCGAACTGTTTTCCGCGTATCAGAAATACGCCGCCCTGAAAGGCTGGCGCTTCGAGATCATGGAATACGACGAGGCCGGCCTCGGCGGCATCAAGGGGGCGATGGCCGAGGTCAACGGCCGCAACGTCTTCGCTCGGATGAAGTACGAATCGGGCGTCCACCGCGTCCAGCGCGTGCCCACCACCGAAGGCCAGGGCCGCATCCACACCTCCACCGTCACCGTCGCCGTGCTGCCGGAGGCCGAGGAGGTGGACGTGCAGATCGACGAGGGCGACCTGCGCATCGACGTCTATCGCGCCTCCGGTGCCGGCGGCCAGCACGTCAACAAGACCGAAAGTGCGGTGCGCATCACCCATCTGCCCACCGGCATCGTCGTCGCGATGCAGGAGGAGCGCAGCCAGCACAAGAACAAGGCCAAGGCGATGAAGGTGCTGCGCGCCCGCATGTACGAGCAGCAGCGTGCCAACCTGCACGCCAACCGCGCCGCCGATCGCCGCTCCCAGGTCGGCACCGGCGACCGCAGCGAGCGCATCCGCACCTACAATTTCCCGCAGGGCCGCGTCTCCGATCACCGCATCAACCTCACTCTCTACAAGATCGACCGCGTCATGCAGGGCGACTTCGACGAATTCGTCGACGCGCTCACCGCCGAAGACCAGGCGGCCCGGCTTGCCGCACAGGAGTAACCGCCCCATCGACCGCGCGATGGCCGCCCTGCGCGCCGCCGGCATCGACGGCGCCGGCTTCGAGTCCCGCCTCCTCGTCGCCCATGCCGGCGGCGACGAGTCCCGCCTCGACACCCTGATCGCCCGCCGCGTCGCCCACGAACCGATGGCCTTCATCCTCGGGCGCCAGGGCTTCTGGACCCTCGACCTCGCCGTCTCCCCCGCCACGCTGATCCCCCGCGCCGATTCGGAAACCCTGATCGAAGCCGCCCTGGCCGCCTTCCCCGACCGCAACGCCGTGCGCCGCGTGCTCGATCTCGGCACCGGCACCGGCTGCCTGCTGCTCGCCGCCCTCAGCGAATTCCCCGCCGCCTGGGGCCTCGGCGTCGATCTCGCGCCGGACGCCGCGGCCCTGGCCGCCCGCAACGCCGTATCTGCGGGGCTTGCCGACCGCGCCGCATTTCTGGCCGGAAACTGGGACTCCGCCCTGGCCGCCCGGTTCGATCTGGTGTTCTCCAACCCGCCCTACATCGAAACCGCCAGCCTCGCCGGCCTGATGCCCGAAGTCGCCGCGCACGAGCCAGCCCGCGCCCTCGATGGCGGTGCCGACGGCCTGGACGCCTACCGAATTCTCGTGCAGCGGCTGCCACATCTGCTCGCCCCCGGCGGCATCGGCATACTCGAACTCGGCGCCGGCCAGGCCGCAGCGGTCGCCGCCCTGGCACACCAGACCGGCTTCGCCCCCCCTGTTCTGCGCCCCGATCTCGGCGGCATTGCGCGCGCCATGGTGCTGCGTGCCAGCGGCGCGTAGAATTCGTTTGGCAGATCGCCACCGCCCCGCTAGTTTTCACCCGCGCCCGGCACAGGAGCCTCGTCGCGTGCTGCCGGCTGGCGCACGCGCACCTGGATGCGCCGCCCGCTTTCGAGACGAACAGGAAAGCTTTTGACCAAACCATGAATATCAAGCGCACGCGTGGACGCGGCTACCGTGGTAATCCCGGCGGTGGAGGCGGCGGTGGAGGCGGAGGCGGAGGCGGCGGCGGCGGCGGCGGTGCCCCACGTCACCAGGGCGGTGCGGTTCCGCTGAACCGCAACCATGTCTTCGACAGTTCGGGGCCGGACCTGCGCATTCGCGGCACCTCGCAGCAACTCTTCGAGAAATACCTGCAACTCGGCCGCGACGCGACCGGCTCGGGCGATCGCGTGATGGCGGAAAGCTACTTCCAGCACGCCGAGCATTATTTCCGCATCCTCAACGCCATGAACCAGGCCGCCCAGCAGCAATCCGGCCAGCAGGTGGCGCCGCCCCCCCAATCCGGCCAAGGCTCTGGCCAGAACCAGCAGCGCCGGATGCACCACAGCGAAGGCGGGCAGGACGGCGACGACAACGACGGCGGCGACCAGGACGAGCCGCAATCGGGCATGGGCAACCAGCCGGTCATCCTCGGCGACCAGCCCAACGAAAACCGCGAAATCCCGATCAGCAACGCACCGCCGGAACGCTAAGGCGCGCCGAAACGCTGACGCCGGGCGGACCAGGGAGGGGGAAACACATGAGCACACTCGAGATCATCGGCGCACCCGGCGCCCTGGCCTTCCTTATGTCAGCGCCTATACGCCTGACCCCCTTTGCGCCGAACCCTGAACGCGTCATGCTCCACCCATGCGCGTTCTCGTCACCGGCGATAAGGGCCTGATCGGCCGCGCCGTCACCGACCGCCTCCGCGCGGCAGGTGACGGCGTCGTCGGTTTCGACCGCGCCGACGGCCACGACATCCTCAACCCCACTACCCTCGCCCAGGCCGCCGAAGGCTGCGACGCCATCGTCCACCTCGCCGCCCTCCTCGGCCGCCCCGCCGATGCCCCCGCCGACATCATGACCGTCAACGTCACCGGCACCTGGAACGCCCTCGCCGCCGCCCGCGCCGCCGGCATCCGCCGCGTTGTCGCGTTCAGCAGCGTCAACGCGCTGGGCATCTTCTCCGGCAACGGCACTCCCGACTACCTGCCCATCGACGACGCCCACCCGGCACGCGCCACCACCGCCTACGGCCTGTCCAAGCGCCTCGGCGAGGAACTATGCCGCTGCTTCACCCTGGCCACGGGCATCTCCACCATCTGCATCCGCCCCCCCTGGGTCACCGACGCCGCCCGCACCGCCGCCGAACTGGCACGCCGCGCCGCCGATCCAACCGCCGAATGGGCGCCATTCTGGGAATACGGCGCCTGGATCGACGTCGCCGACCTCGCCGACGCGGTTTACGCCGCGCTGACCTGCCCCGACCCCGGCCACGTCACCGCCTTGGTCATCTCCGACCACGTCGCCTCCACCCATCCCGCCGGCGATCTCGCCGCCCGCCTCCTGCCCGACGTGCCCTGGCGCGGCGAGGCATCCCCAGCCGCCCTGGTCCGCTGCGACGTCGCCCGCGACATCCTCGGCTGGTTGCCAACCCGCTGCTGGCCAAACGGGTAAAAAGTTTTCTTTTTTGAAAAAAAGAACCAAAAAACTTCTACCCGTTTGGTGTAAATAATCCCATCGCCGCGAGGTCTGAAACCAACCGCGTTGCCATCGCCGACCACACCAGCCGCGGGTCCTCGCTGACCGAGGCCGCTGGCGGATTTTCCAGCAGGGCACGCAACGCCCCCGCCAGGCTCTCGCCGGTCGGCTCGCACAGCCGCGCCAGCTTCTCGCCCTTCAACTGCTCGGCGATCCCGCCAACCCGCGTCGCCACGATCCAGCGCCGCGCCGCAATCGCATCCGCCGCAACCCCGCTCTGGCTCGCATCGCGATGCGACAGCACCAGCGCATCGGACCACGCGAGCAACGCGCCCACCTCCGCCTCCGGCACCCAGCGATTCTCCACCCGCACATTGGGCATCGCCGCCAACGCCTCCAACTCGCGCGAAGGCGGACCCTTGCCCACCACCCGCAACTCGAAATCCTCGCGCGGCCCGAGCAAAGCAAGCGCCTCGGCGAGCAGGTCCAGCCCCTTGTACGGCAGCAGCCGTCCGAAACTCAGCAGCCGCAACCTGCCGCCATGCGCACCCGGCGGCGGCGGCGGCGCGCCGAACACGAACGGCGGCAACGTCGTCTTGCCGAGCGGGCGCGACCCGACGAGATCAAGCGCCCGCAGCCGATCGGCGACATGATCGGTCAACGCCAGCAACCCGTCGGCCCGCCCGATCAACGCCCGCTGCAACGGCATCTGCAACGGAAAATCGTCCCCCTGATGCGGGTCCGCGTCATGCACGACAACCAGGAACGGCACGCCCGCCCGCCGCAACGCCGCCACCATCACCAGGTCGAGCGCCGCCGGCATCGCACAGATCGCCACATCCGGCGCCAACGCCCGCAACCGCGCCGCGAGCGGGCCGATCTGAAACGGGATCGCCGGCAGCCGCGCCAACAGGCTCGGCCAGCCCGAATACGTTGAGAACGACAAATCACAGCGCGGCGGCGCGGCCCCTTCGAGCAACTCGGACTGCGCGGACAACGACAGCAGCGCCTCCGTCCCCGGCACCCGACCCAGGCTCGCGGCCAACTCGGCGGCATAGCGCGGCCCAGCCCCCCGGCGCCCCCAATGCCAGACCAGCACCCTCATGCCCCAACCTCGAAACCCAGTCGCTCGAAACCCAGTCCCTCGAAACCCAGTCCCTCGACGGCGGCGCGCACCGGCCCCAGCCCAAGCCGCGCCCCAGCCATCGCCCGCCCCCGCGCGCCGAGCGCATGCCGCTCGCCCGCATCATCGGCCAGCCGCGACAACGCGCCAGCGGCAGCGCCCACATCGGCATCCGCCCACATTGCACCAGGCGCCTCGAACACCCCACGCGGATCACGCGCCGGAACCAGCGTGTACGGCACCAGCGCCGCGCTGTCGGCATCCATGAAATCCATGTTCCCCGACCACCCCGTCGCGACTACGGGCACCCCCAGCAGCATCGCCTCGGCCGGCACGAGTCCAAACCCCTCGCTCCGATGCAGCGACAGCACGATATCGGCGCACGCGGTCAACGCATGCGCGTCCGCGGCCGGCAAATTCTCCGTCACGATCCGAATATTCGCCGCCCCGCCAATCGCCCCCTGGATCGCGGCCAAATCCTCTGGAAAATGCCCGGGATTGCCGATCTTCAACACCAGCAACCGATCGGCCCGCCCGCCGAACGCCGCCCGAAACGCCGCAATGGCCGCCAACGGATTCTTGCGCGCGAAGCTGGACGCCAGGCTGAACGACGTCAGCACGATCACCACCCCCTCCGGCAGCCCGAAATCCGCCCGCCCAAGCGCCGAAGGACGCGGCGGCGAAATAGCCAGCGGAATCGGCACCACCCGCAACGGAATCTCCCGCCCCGCCGGCAGGATGGTCGCAATCGCCGCCCCCGTGAAGCTGGAGAGCACCCAGATTTCATGAACGAATTCAAGCGCGGGGCGCCAGGTGACCGGCACCACCGGCAACTCCCAAGCCCAATACGCGATAATCCGCCGCCCCCGCACCAACCCGCGCGGCAGCCGCAACAGCGCATAAGGCAGCACCGGCGCATTCACATGCAGCAGCAACGGCACCCCCGCCGGCGGAATATCAATCGGCCCGACCCGCTCCGCCCCCGCCCCGACATCGAGGCCCCAGGTCGGAACCCCCAACGCCGCAATCCCCGCGCGCATCTGCCGCGCCGCCTCGCCAAGCCCGGACGGCCGCGACAACTCCCCCGCCACCGCAATCCCCCCGCGCGCCGGCGGCGGCACACGGTCCGGCCGCGGCGCCAGCAGCGCCGTGCCCCGGGCAAACAGCGCCCGCCGCCGCTCCGCCGGGAGCAGACGCCAGAGGCGGTGAAGCGGAGAGAGCGGGGCGCGCGCCGTATAAGCGTTCATTGCACACGAAACTGCCGGGACTGCGCGGCGGGGGCAAGAGGACAATTCGGCAAAAGTCCAGACAGGCAATCAAGGCTCCGCCGGCCAAGGGCCGAGGGCCCTTGGAACCCCCGACTGCTGGCGGCTGATATCTGCCTTTCCGCTTGCGCCGCAGGCAATCGACATCGCGCCATCGAGGATTTCCGGCAAGATCATAGTACGGAAGCCACAACCAGTCGCGGGGATCAAAGGGGCGTGCCCCTTTGCCGGCGGAGCCTTGATTGCCTTGCCTCGCCCTTCACCCGTTCAAATGGCAAGCACTCCGATGCCCCGGCGCGATTTCGCGCAGCATTGGCGCCGACTCGCGGCAGGCGGCCATCGCGTGCGGGCAGCGCGGATGGAAGTGGCATCCGCTCGGCGGGTTCATCGGGCTCGGGATTTCCCCTTTAATGGCGGTGAACTCCCGTTTGCGCGTATCGATCCGCGGCACTTCGGACAGCAGCGCCTGCGTATACGGGTGGTTCGGCCGGTCGAAGATTTCCTCCGTCGTCGCTTCCTCGACGATACGCCCGAGATACATGATCACCACGCGGTCGGAGAGATGTTCGACGACGCCAAGATCGTGGCTGATGAACAGATAGGTCAAGTCGAGCTGGGTGCGCAGGTCCATGAACAGATTGAGGATTTGCGCCTGGATGGACACATCCAGCGCCGCCACCGCCTCGTCGCAGACCAGAAACTCTGGCTGCACGGCCAGCGCCCGGGCAATGCCGATGCGCTGCCGCTGGCCGCCGGAGAACTGGTGCGGATAGCGCCGCTTGTATGCGGGATCGAGCCCGGCCCGCAGCAACTGCGTGTCGAGATACGCCGCTTCCTGGCCCCGCGGGATCAGCCCGTGCACGCGCGGCGCCTCGCCGACGATCTCGTCCACGCGCATGCGCGGATTGAGGCTGGCATAGGGGTCCTGGAAGATCATCTGGATGCGCAGCGTGGCGTGGCGCGCCGCTTCCGGGTCCATCGCCGTGACGTTCTGCCCCTTCCACAGCACCGTGCCGTCCGACGGCGGCATGATGCCGGCGACCATCCGCCCCAGCGTGGACTTGCCGCAGCCGCTCTCCCCCACAAGCCCGACCACCTCGCCCTTGACGATGGTGAGATCGACATTGTCGACCGCGCGGACGATCTGGTCCTTCACCTCCCCGCCGAGGCTGCGGCGCAGCGAGCGCGCCAGGCGCGAGGCGACGTCGTGGGTCTTGCCGAAACGCTTGGAGACGCCCCTCAACTCGATAACAGGGGGCTCGATGACGGGCGGGTTCATGCGACGCGATCAAGCTGGGGGTGGAAGCAGCGCAGCGCGTGGCCTTCGACCGGGGTGGTCTGCGGCGGATCGGCCGCGCAGGCGGCGTCGGCGCGCGGGCAACGGGTGCGGAAGGCGCAGCCGACCGGCAGATCGACGAGGGAAGGGGTCATGCCCGGAATCTGCGCCAGCCTCGTGCCGCGCTTGTTGCGGCTGGGCACGCTGCCGATCAGGCCATTGGTATAGGGGTGCATCGGCCGGTCCAGCACATCCGCCACCGTGCCGGTCTCCACGATGCGGCCGGCATACATCACCGCGATATCGTCGGCCAAACCGGCCACAACCGACAGATCATGCGTGATCCAGATCAGCGCCGTGCCGTTGTCGCGCGCGAGTTTCTGCACCTCGGCGAGGATTTGCGCCTGGATGGTCACGTCGAGCGCGGTGGTCGGTTCGTCGGCGACGATCAGGTCCGGCCGATGCAGCAACGCAATCGCGATCGCCACCCGCTGGCGCATGCCGCCCGAGAACTGGTGCGGATAGGCCGACAGCCGCTCCTCCGGGCTGGGAATGCCGACCATGCCCAGCGCATCGCGTGCCCGGTTGCGCGCCTCGGTGTTGGACACCTTGATGTGGGCATGCACGGTTTCCATCATCTGCGTATCGATCCGCAGCACCGGATTGAGCGTCATCATCGGGTCCTGGAAGATCATCGCGATGCGGTTCCCCCGCAACGCCCGCTGCTCGGGCTCGGCCAGCGTCGTGATATCCTTGCCCTGAAACAGAATTTTTCCGGATACGATGCGCCCGGGCGGATCAACGAGGCCGATGATCGAGAACCCGGTTACCGACTTGCCCGAGCCGGACTCGCCAACGAGCCCGAGCACCTTGCCGCGCCGGACGGTGAAAGAAACATCATCCACCGCCTTGACCACGCCGGCGCGGGTGTAGAAGTGCGTGCTGAGATTCCGCACGTCGAGCGTCAGGTCGCTCATCGCTTCAGCCGCGGGTTCAGCACGTCACGCAACTGATCGCCGACCAGGTTGATGGCGATGATCGTCACCAGCAGGGCGATGCCCGGATAGAACGAAATCCAGTATTTGCCCGAAAGCATATACTGATACCCGTTGGCGATCAGCAGCCCGAGCGACGGCTCGGTGATCGGCACGCCCAGACCGAGAAAGCTCAGCGTCGCTTCCAGCGTGATGGCACGGGCGATCTGGATGGTGCCGATGACGATCAGTGGCGGCATGCAGTTCGGCAACAAATGCCGGAACAGCAGGCGCCAGCGCGGCAAGGCCAGACATTCGGCGGCCTCGATATACTCCCGCCGCCGCTCCACCAGCGCCGCGCCGCGCGCGGTTCGGGCATAGCGCGCCCACTCCACCAGCACGATCGCCAGCATCACGTTCAGCACCCCCTTGCCGAGCACGGCGAGGATCATCAGCGCCATCAGGATGGCCGGAAACGACAACTGCAAGTCCACCAGCCGCATGATCGCCGTCTCGATCCGGCCGCCGAAATACGCCGCGATCAGCCCGAGCGACGACCCCACCACCCCCGCGATGATCGCCGAGCCAACCCCGACGCCGAGCGAAATGCGCAGCCCGTAGATGATGCCCGACAGCATATCCCGCCCCTGGTCATCGGTCCCGAGCCAGAAAATCAGCCCCTCCGGCGATTTCGAACCCGGTGCCAGCCGGCCGTCCATGATGTCGAGCTGCGCCAGGTCATACGGGTTTTGCGGCGTGATCCATGGCGCCGCCAGGGCGAGCACGGCGATCACCAGCACGATGACGAAGCCAAACACGGCCAGCCAGCTCTCGGCGAACTCGCGCACGAAGCGGCGGAACGGCGTATCCTCCTTCGGCGGGGCCGGCAACACGATGTCGCTCATTCCCGGCCCTCCAGCCGCACCCGCGGATCCAGCACCGTGTACAGAAAATCGACGATCAGATTGACGGTGATGAACAGAAAAACGATCATCATCAAATACGCAACGATCACCGGGCGGTCGAGCACGTTGATGCTGTCGATGATCAGCTTGCCCATCCCCGGCCACGCGAACACGCTTTCCGTCACCACCGCGAACGCCACCGTGCTGCCGAATTCCAGCCCGATGACGGTCACGATCGGAATGAGGATGTTCTTCATCACGTGCACGAACACCACCCGCTCCGGGCTGAGCCCCTTCGCGCGGGCGAATTTCACATAGTCCATCGGCATGTTCTCGCGCACCCCCGCCCGCGTCAGCCGCAGCACCAGCGCGATATTCCCGAGCGCCAGATTGAGCGCCGGCATCGCCATATGCGCGAGACCATCACGCGTCAGGAACGACCATTGCACCCCGAACAGCAGCGCCGTCTCGCCCCGCCCCGTGCTCGGCAGCCAGCCCAGCTGCACGGCGAAAACCATGATCAGCATCAGCCCGACCCAGAAACTGGGCAGCGAGAACCCAAAAATCGAGCCCGCCATGATCGCACGCCCCGCGATACTGTCCGGCCGCAACCCGGCATACAGCCCCAGCGGAATGCCCAGCACGATCGACAGCAGCACGGCGGTCACCGCGAGTTCCATCGTCGCCGGCATGCGCTGTGCGATCAGCCGCAGTGCCGGCTCGTTGAACACGAAGCTCTTGCCGAGATCGCCATGCACGGCTCCCCACAGGAACCGCCCATACTGCTCCCACAGCGGCCGATCCAGCCCCAGCGCGATCACCGCCCGCGCCCGCTCCGCCTGGTCCGCATCCGGCGAGATCAGAATCTCCACCGGATCGCCAATGACATTGACGCCCAAAAACACAATGACCGTCATCGCAAGAATAACGAACATCGCCTGTATCAACCGGCGAAAAATCCAGGTCGTCATACGCGATCCAAACGGGCAAGAGTTTTTTGTTTCTTTTTTGCAAAAAAGAAAGCGCTTTTCATGGGTTTGCCGGCCGCAGGTCCATCACCCGCGTCTCCTCGTCGGCACGAGGAACGTAGGCGAGGCCGGCGCGCATCGCCCAGATGTTCTTCTGTAAATGCAACGGGATCATCGCCACGTCCTCCATCGCCAGGCGCGTGGCCTCCATCACCAGCTTCTCGCGGGCATCGTCGTCCGCCGTGTTCATCGCCTTGTCGATCAGCGCGTCGAAGGCCGGATTGGAGTAGCGCCCGCGGTTGGTCGCCCCCCAGCCCTTCGCCGGCGAGAAGGTGTAGAGCAGCGCGCGCAGCGGGTTGGACGCCTCGCTGAAGCCCCAGGCCAACAGGAAGGCGGAGAACTCCAGCTTGTTGGCGCGGCCGATATAGCTGGTCCAGGTCAGCGCTTCGACGGTGGTCTGCACCCCGATGCGCGACCACATCTGGCCGATCGCCTGGATGATCTTGCCGTCGTTGACGTAGCGGTCATTTGGGCCGTGCAACGTAATACGCAAGCCATTCGGAAAGCCCGCCTCGGCGAGCAGCGCCTTGGCACGCGCTACATCATAGGCCGTCGGCTCAAGCCCGGGCACGTAGCCCCACACGCCCTTGGTGACGAACTGCCCGGCGGCGTAGGCCGCGCCCTCCATCACCCGCTCGACAATGGCCGGCCGGTTGATGGCGATCGACAGCGCCTGGCGCACGCGCACATCCTTCAGCGGATTGGTGTCGAGCTTCTCCCCGTTCGGGCCGCTGATGAAGGTCGGCGTGCCCGCGCGGGAATGGTCGAGCCAGAGATAGACGATGCGCTGCGACGGCGTTTCCGCAATCGCCACCCGCTTATCCGCACGCAGCCGCGCGACATCGGCGGTCGGCACGAACTCGATCAGTTGCACATCCCCCGCCAGCAGCGCCGAGGTGCGCGCGCCGTCATTGGGGATGATGCGGATGGTGACGTTCTTCCAGTGCGGCTTGCCGCCCCACCAGGCGTCGTTGCGCTCCAGCTCGACACGCTCGCCGGCCCGATAATTGACCATGCGATAGGCGCCGGTGCCGATCGCGTGCTTGCCCGAGTTGAAATCCTCGGTCGCCGGATTGGGCCCGATCCCCTTGGGGATGATGAACACGTTGGTAAGGTCCGCCGGCAGCAGCGGATAGATGGCAGCGGTCTTCATTCGCACCGTGTAGGGGTCCGGCATCTCCATGCCGATCACGGTCTTGGTATAGATCGAGAAGCTGCCCGGCGAGTTCACCACGGTGGGCACGCGGGCAAAGGTGTAGGCGACGTCGGCGGCGGTGAAATCCGAGCCGTCGTGGAACTTCACGCCCTGGCGCAGCTTGAGTTCCCAGGTGGTGTCGTCGATCGGCTTCCACGACAGCGCGAGGCCGGGAATGAGATTGTTTTGTGCGTCACGCTCGATCAGCCGGTCGTAGATATGGATATCGAGCGTCTCGTTCGGCGCGAAGGTATGGTAGTGCGGATCGGCGCTGGTTGGCGCCGAGGACATCGCCATGGTGACGGATTGCGCGTGCACCGCCGGCGCGAACACACCGGCGAAAGCCGCAACGCCGAATGCTGCGACTGCGGCCGCGAGGCGCATGGTCATTTGTGAGCTCCTGTATCCCGCACCAAGCATAGCCGCAGCGTTGCCACCACGGCTAGGCTCAATACGAGCCAGGGCTCAGCAGGCAAGGAAAGGCAAGCGCGCCTCCGGCGGCGTCGTGCGCAGCGCGCAGTCGCGCGACGGGGCATGCCCCTTTGATCCCCCCGACTTCTTGCGGCTGGATAGACAGCCTTCGGTTGATCCCCTCTTCCTTGCTTGCGCCGCAGGCAATCGACTTTGCAAATCGCGAGGGGGCTTCGCCAGTGAATGCGGCGAGATCGAGGGGGCTTAACGTAAGGCCATCGATCCAGCCGCAAGCAGTCGCGGGATCCAAGGGCCACTGGCCCTTGGCCGCCGGAGGCGCGCTCGCCTTCTTCGCTTACCTGCCGCTCAGGCCGCTTTGGCCATCCGGCTCGGAATGCCCATCGCCGGCACGCGGGTGCGGGTGAGTTTCTCGATCCCTTTCAGGAACGGGCGCTCATCGCCCGCGCACAGGCTGATCGCCATGCCGCTCGCCCCGGCGCGCGCGGTGCGGCCGATGCGGTGGACATAGCTCTCGGGCACGTTCGGCAGGTCGTAGTTGATGACGTGGCTGACGCCGTCCACATCGATGCCGCGGGCCGCGATGTCGGTGGCGATCAGCACGCGGGTATTGCCGCTGCGGAAATCCGCCAGCGCCCGCTCGCGCTGCGGCTGGCTCTTGTTGCCATGGATGGCGGCGGCCGGCATGCCGTTCTCCTCAAGGTATTTCACCACCTTGTCGGCGCCATGCTTGGTGCGGGTGAACACGAGCGTGCGCCCCTTGGCGACGTCGCCGAGCAGATCGAACAGCACGCTGCGCTTCTGCGCGGCTTCGCAGAAGATCACCGCCTGCTCGACCTTTTCCACCGTGGTGGCGGCCGGCGTCACCGCGACATGCGCGGGATCGCGCAGCATGGTCGCCGCGAGCCCCGCGATCTCCTTCGGCATCGTCGCCGAGAAGAACAGCGTCTGGCGCACGTGCGGCAGCTTCGCGATCACCTTCTTGACGTCGTGGATGAAGCCCATGTCGAGCATGCGATCGGCCTCGTCGAGGACGAACACCTCGAGCGGCCGCAGATCGACGAGGCCCTGCCCCATCAGATCGAGGAGACGACCGGGCGTCGCGACCAGGATGTCCATCCCGGAGCGCAGCGCCTGCTTCTGGGCGTCCATCCCGACGCCTCCGAAGATCACCGCGTTGCGGAGCGGCAGGTTCTTGCCGTAGGTCGTGAAGCTCTCGCCGATCTGCGACGCGAGCTCGCGCGTCGGGGTCAGGACGAGGCAACGGATCGGCCGCGTGCGGGTCGGGCCGTTGGACTTCTCGGTGAGGCGCTGCAGGATCGGCAGCGCGAACGCCGCCGTCTTGCCAGTGCCGGTCTGGGCGAGGCCCAGGAGGTCGCGGCCAGCGAGCACGTGCGGAATGGCGCGGACCTGGATCGGCGTCGGCTCGGTGTAGCCCTCAGCAGCAACGGCTGACATCAGCGGCGGGATCAGACCCAGTTCAGAAAACAACATCGGGGGCGACATACCACGGCCGCCGCCCGGGGGAACTACTTCAGCTGCTTCTCGACAGTTGCCTTGACCTTGACGTCGAACCCGCCCTCGCCGCCGCCCTTGGCGCCCTGCTCCTTGAGGTACTCGTCGCGCTGCTTGGCCAGCTCACCGATCTCGGCCTGGGCCGCCTTGCGGGTCGCCACGCGGCGGTCGAGCTCGGCCTTGAGCTCCGGCTTCGCCATGCCGCGCATGTCGGCCGGCAGCTCTCCGTCCTTCACCGAGTCGACGTTCATCGCGCCGGTCGCATAGCCGCCGACGAGGTCGTCATCGGCGCGCTTGTCGGCCTTGCCGTAGTACGCGGCGCGGTCCGCCTGCGCGGCGGCCGGAGCCGCGGCAACCGAGCCCATCTTGGCCGCGTAGCGGCGGCGGGTGTCCTCGTCGCCGGCGATGATCGACGTGCTGTCGATCTTCGCGGACAGCTCGGCCATCTTCTGGTCGTACGGGGTCGCGATCTGCTGCACGCCGCCGTCCTGCTGGATCGACGAGAACTCGCCGCCACCGAGGCTCGCGATCTGCTGGAACGCCATCGCGGTCTCCTGATCGTGGCCCGCGCGGATCGTGTTGATGATGATCTG